>CAWCVU010000034.1:0-27450 GCA_963798975.1 uncultured Gammaproteobacteria bacterium | reverse complement strand
TTAAAATGTTCTTTAAGATAAGATTCACTGGCATTTTGCCCGGCGAATGAATAATGCATACCGGCTAACGCACTGATCGATTTTTTAGGCAGTTCTTGAAAAAAGTATTGGGTTTGACCCATTTTATCAAGTGCAATAAATAATTCTGTACCTTTTGCTAGGGGGGTGGATGCTTTTACTGGATAAGCCAGCCAATCCCAGTCGATGTCCTCAAAAAAAATCATATCGAATTTTTTATGATAAAAATCACTGTGTCGTTTTTCTGGTTTTGTGAGCACAAATTCAAACACAAAATCACCCTGTATCGCATTAGCGGCATCAATTAAATCTAGGGTTAAACCTTCATAATTACGTCCTTGCAGTTCAACAAAGGGTTTAGAAACATAGCCGCCAACGACGACCTTTTTCTTAACAATTTCATCTGCAAACAAGGATAGGGGTAATAATGCACACACTAAAAGTAACCATTTTTTCATGATTTTATTCTCGAGAGTAAAAATAAAAAAGCCGCACTGACAACTATAGCTGGACCTGTGGGTAAATCAAAATAAAATGAGGCGCCAAGCCCTGCGCAGACAGCGCACATGCCAATAAGGCTAGCTAAAACTGCCATTTGTTCGGGTGATTTAGCAAAACTGCGCGCGCAGGCGGCAGGGATAATCAGTAACGACGTAATTAATAATACACCGATAATTTTCATCGCTATGGCGATGACCATGGCCAGTAATATCATTAAAATAAATTGTAATTTTTGCGGCGCAAGTCCTGCGACTATGGCTAAATCAGGATTTAAGGTGCTCAATAATAAAGCATCCGCCAGAGTTTAAATAAAACGATCAGTACGAAAGCTGCAATTAAATAAATATATAAAACTTCTTGCCAGCTCACGGCTAAAATATCACCAAATAAATAACCAAATAAATCCACCCGAAGCCCTTGTAAAAAAGCGACCACAATAATACCTAAAGCTAAAGTACTGTGCGCCAATATGCCTGATAAGGTATCACTGGCCAATTTTTGATTGGATTGTAACACGACCAGTAAAATCGCAAGCACTGCGCATACGATCATGACGGTAATAATGGGATTAATCGATAACCAAAACCCTAAGCCCACGCCTAGTAATGCACTGTGTGAGAGCGTATCACCAAAATAGGCCATGCGCCGCCAAACAATAAATACACCTAAAGGCCCTGCAATTAAGGCTAATCCTAAACCACCTAATAAAGCGCGTTGTAAAAATTCTTCCATTATTTTTTCTCAATGCCAGCTAGCGTGTGTTGATGATCATGTTTATGACTGTATAAGGCTAGAGCATGTGCGGCACTTTCACCAAATAAAGCTAAATAAGCCGGGTCATTTAATACCGATTCGGGCTTGCCTTCGCAGCAAATATGTTGATTTAAACAAATCACGCGATCGGTATCGGCCATCACCAAATGTAAATCATGTGAAACCATAAAAATACTGCAATTAAGCGTATCGCGCAGCTTAAGTAATAATTGATACAATTCAATTTGGCCATTGACATCGACGCCTTGTATGGGCTCATCCAATACCAATAAATCGGGCTCATTTAATAAAGCATAAGCCATTAATACGCGCTGCGTTTCTCCGCCAGATAAATTTTTTAACTCTGTTTTTAATAAATGAGCCATACCTAAAGTATTAAATAAATCCTGTTGCTTGCTTAAATCATGTTGTGCCAGCGCCAAAAAACGTGCCACAGTAATCGGTAAAGTGGGTTCTATCGTAAAACGTTGGGGCATATAGCCTATTTTTAAGGCGGGATTCTTGGTCACGCTGCCTTGGGTGGCTTGCAATAAACCCAACATGGTTTTAACCAAAGTCGTTTTGCCGCAACCATTCGGGCCAATTAAGGTCACAATTTCTTTAGGATAAATAGAAAATCCAATGTGCTTTAACACCCACCGGTCATGAAATTTAACGCCGAGGTTATCAACCGTTAATAAAGGCTTGGACTGTGCTATCATACTATTCTCCCTTCATGGAGCATAACATATTTGATGAAACGTATAGCGTATACCTTTATAATTTTCCTGTTGCTCACAGCACTTGGGCCTTTAGTGGTTGTTTTGAAAAATGAAGTTGATTTTTCATCTACTGACCCTGCCAAAATGAGCAGAGAAACGGCACATTTATCGCCTCTGCCCTCGCAACATTCTGGGGCTATCGTTCAAGTTTTTGCGGCCCGTACTTTCAATTGGCGTGGCCCTTTTTCTGTTCATACCTGGATAGCTGTCAAACCTGAACATGCTCAGCATTATACGGTCTATGAAGTCGAAGGTTCTCGTCGTTTTAAAGACTTGCCCATGGTTGTGATTGCAGAAGATATTCCCGATCGATATTGGTATGGCAATAAACCCGAATTATTATTGACCATCACCGGCCCTAAAGCACAAGCCTTAATTCCCGAAATTGATAAAGCCGCACGTCATTATGTTTATGCGAAAGAATTTAGCTATTGGCCAGGCCCCAATAGCAATACCTTTATTGCAACGATTGCCAAACAAGTTCCCGGCCTAGAATTAGCCCTACCCGGTACGGCCATAGGCAAAGATTATTTACCTTGGGGCCAATTTATCAGCCGCGCGCCCAGTGGCACTGGCTATCAAATTTCTCTAGGCGGCATAGTTGGCCTTACCCTTGCACGTGAGGAAGGCTTAGAAATCAATATCATAGGTCTAGTCTATGGTATTAGCCCTTATACGCTAACAGTAAAATGGCCAGGGATTGGGAACATTACGTTTTCTAAATTAAACTAGGATCTTTTATAAAATGATACCGTTAGGCGAGAAATCCGCGTATGTTCAAACGTATGCCCCAGAGCTGCTTTTTCCGATTCCTAGAAAAAGTGCGCAGGATTTTTTTGGCTTTGATTTATGGCATGGTTATGAGCTTTCATGCTTAAATGCTCAGGGCAAGCCGCTGGTTTGTGTGGCGGAATTTATTTTCCCTTGTAACAGTCCCAATTTGATTGAATCTAAATCGTTTAAGCTTTATTTAAATTCATTTAATCAAACTAAAATTGAATCAAATGACGTGCTGCTTGGTTTATTGCAAAAAGATTTAAGTCATGCTTGTGGCGCCACTGTTTTGGTTAAACTAAAAAATTTACATGACGCAAGTAATGAATCTTTGCAAACGCTTTCTGGCATTTGTTTGGATGATCAAGATATTGCTTGTGATACCTATCAAGTGAATCCTGATTATTTGCAAACTGAAAATATTCCTATTTCTGAAACAGTTTATTCGCATTTATTAAAATCTAATTGCCCGGTAACCAGTCAGCCGGATTGGGCGTCTATTGAAATCAACTATTCTGGAAAACAAATTAATCATGCAGGATTATTGCGTTATATCGTCTCATTTCGTGATCATCAAGATTTTCATGAGCAATGTGTAGAGCGGATTTTTATGGATATTATGTGGCGCTGCGCGCCTGAAAAATTAACAGTGGCCGCCTATTATACGCGCAGAGGCGGATTAGATATCAATCCCGTGCGCAGCAGTCACGAGATTCCGGTTTATTCGGTGAGATTGTGGAGACAATAATATGAAATTTTTATTTAGAATGATAGCGCTATTATTCTTTACTTGTTCATTAAGCCTACATGCTGCACCTAAAGTTATTGTTACAGTCAGCCCTATTTATGCACTCACCCAAGGTATTATGCAGGGTATTGCAGAACCTACACTGCTTATCGCCCCTGGCGCATCGCCGCACAGTTATGCGCTTAAACCTTCGCAAGTATCTGCTTTAAATTCTGCAGATCTAGTGATTTGGGTAGGAGAGTCGTTAGAAACTTTTTTAATTAAAACGATTTCACAATTACCTAAAAATACGCACACACTAGAATTATTAAAAACACCGGGATTAGATCCACTGCATTTTCGCCTGGGACGTACCTGGGAGCAAGAGACTGACGAGGTGCATACGCATAACGGATTTGATCCCCATGTTTGGTTAGATCCCATCCGCGCACAAATTCTGGTATCAGTTATTTCGCAGGCCTTATCGAACATTGATCCGGATAATAAAAATCATTATCAAAATAATGCCACACAAATCAATAAACAATTATCTCAATTAGATCAGCAATTAAGTAAAGACTTAACACCGGTAAAAAATAAACCCTTTATAGTCTTTCATGACGCTTATCAATATTTTGAAAAACGTTATCAATTAACCGCTGTTGGAGCGATTACCTTAAATCCAGAAATTATGCCCAGCGCCCAACACCTTAAAGCCATACAAGATTTAATCAAGCAAAAAAACGTAGTCTGTATTTTTGCTGAACCACAGTTTAAGCCCGCGATCGTCGATATGATAACCCAAGGTACGGGGGTGCATGAAGGCGTGCTTGATCCTTTAAGTACCAAAGGCCATGGCTTTGCTGCCTATAAAGCCTTATTAACCGCTTTAAGTACCTCTTTACGAACCTGTTTAGCGCCATAAATTTGACTTTATAACTAGGGTTTATGGTAAAATAACCTCGTTCTATCTTTTATTAACCGAGGAACCTTTATGCTAAACAGCAAACATTTTTTCAAGACTCTGGGCGTTGTAATAAGTTCTCTAGTATTGGTGGCTTGCGGCGCGGCGACGACTTCTATTGTTAAGAAAGAGCTGAAAGTCGAGACTAAAATGAGTAATACTATTTTCTTGGAACCCATAGGTCCAGAAGATAAGACCATTTATCTGCAGGTGCGTAATACATCGACTAAGCCAAATTTGGATTTAACCGGACCTTTATACAGTGCTTTACTTAATAAAGGTTATGAAGTCACTCATAAAGCCAGCGATGCGCATTACATCTTACAAGTCAATGTCTTACAAGCGGGTGAATTAGATGCAGCAACCCGCGATGAAATTGTCGGTCGTGGTTTTGGTGATGCAATAGTCGGCGGATTAGTCGGCGCCGGCGTAGGTAGTTTAGTCAGTGGCCATAGCGATGCGGTGATTGCAGGCGCACTTGTCGGTGCAGCCATTGGTGGTCTAGCCAGTGCAGGAACCCAAGATGTGACTTACAGCGTAATTACCGACGTACAAATTACCGAAAAACTTAAAAGCGGTAATCAAGTCCACAAAACCCGTATTGCCAGTACCGCAAATAAAGTTAACCTAAAATTCGAACAAGCTGAACCTGAATTAGTTGAAGGCTTAGCGCGTTCTATTGCGGGGATATTTTAAGCATTACTCTAAACCCGGTGGCAAATGAGCCCCGGGTTTTAATTCGTTGCACTCTAAACTTATTACCGGATAAGCACAATAATCTGCGGCATAAGCGCCAGTGGGGCGGAAGTTGCCACTGTGGCCTAGGCCGCCGAATGGGGCTATGCCGCTAATGCCGGTGGTGGGGCGATTCCAATTGACGGTTCCTGCGCGAGAGTGATTAAAAAACGTTTCATATTGTTTTATATCATTTGTTAAAATGCCCGCGGTTAAACCGTATTGGGTGTGATTGGCGCTGGCTATGGCCGCAGTTAAATCTTTTACCCGAAAGACTTGTAAGAGAGGGCCAAAGATTTCTTCATCCGGTGCATTTGTACCGGTCATATCGATAAGGCCTGGTGATAACAATGCAGTATTATTGGGATCTAAAGCCTGAGTCACTAATAAACTTTTCCCGCCTAATTGTTGGAGGGCTTGTTGTTTATCTAAAACATGTTGACCTGCGCTTGCAGAGATCACGGGGCCCATAAAGGGTTCGGGATTTGTCTTGGGATAATTAACGCGGATCTGTTTTAATTTTTCTACCAGTTTTTGTAATAAAATTTCAGTTTGATTATTTTCAATAATAATTAAGCGCCGTGTGCAGGTACAGCGCTGGCCTGCGCTGATAAAGCTGGATTGAATAATGGTGAGTATGGCTTGATCACTATCAGAAATATTGCCAATAATCAGTGGATTATTGCCGCCCATTTCTAATACTAAAAGTTTCTCGGTTTGCCCCGCCAGTTGTTGATGTAAAGTTTTACCCACTTTAAAACTGCCCGTAAAACAAATACCATTAAGATTAGGATCAGCTGCCAGTGCATGACCTGTTTCACCCGCGCCTTGCACTAAATTAATAACGCCATTGGGTAAGCCAACTTTTTGCCAGAGCTCAATAATTAATTGCGCGCATTTAGGTGTTTGTTCGCTGGGTTTAATGACAACAGTATTGCCCGCTAAAAGAGCCGGCACCACATGAGTATTTAATAAATGTCCAGGGAAATTAAAGGGGACAAAAATAGCCAATACGCCAATGGGACGATGACGTACATGTAACTGATAATTATCTATGGTTTTCAGACTCTCGCCAGTACGTTGATGATAAGCGTCGATGGAAATATCAATTTTATTAATCATTGATTGGGCTTCCATCACACATTCCCATAAGGTTTTGCCAGTTTCAAGGCTGATGCATTCTGAAATCGCGGGAATATTTTCTTTAATTAATTGTTGCAACTTTTTTAAAAAATCAATGCGCGTATTAAGCGTAGTTAATGACCAAGCAGAAAATGCTTGTTGAGCGGCTTGTACTGCGTTTGCGACTTCAGGTGCACTGGCACTCTCGCCTTGCCAAATAATGCTTTGCGTCGCCGGGTCACTTGATGTAAAACTTGCGCCCTGCCCCTTTTGCCAGAGTCCATTAATAAAGTTCATAAACTTATCCTCAAATTATCGCCAATTTTTACGTTTAAAATATCAGCTGTTTGTTGGGTAATACTCACAGTCTCATCTGGATTAAATAATAATTCACCTAAACACGCATTAAAGGTTTTATTTATGGTTGCTATCATATAGGTATCGCTATTAATATTAGGCATAATGTTTTGAATGTGGACTTTTCTAGAATGATTAATCGTGGGATTTTCTTTAAGATATAATTCTAAAGTAGGTCCGCCTTCAAAAATATTAACATAATTTTCAAATGTAAAACCTTCTTTTGCTAGCAAAGTATAGGCAGGCTTAGAATGGGGGTGCGGTATGCCGATAATGGCGCGCACTTCTTCAGAGAGTAATTCTAGCGGTACAGGCGCATCGGGTAAAAGCTCTGCTATAAATCGCTCTTCCCCTTTAGCGATGAGGCTATCAATTTCTAAAAAAGGCAGCTCAATAAATTTTTTACCTAGCGCGCGCCAAAAAATAGAATGGCCATTTTCATCAACAGCGCCGCGTATTTGGGTAATAATTTTTTCACTGGCGCGATGTTGATTATCGGCTAAAAATAAAAAACGAGATCGTGATAAAAACTTCCCGTAATGATGGTGTTGATGCTCAGGCAGTATGGCGAGCATGCCGACTTCGCTTAACCCTTGATAATCATTGGTTAACTGTAAAAAATTATTAGTGTGCGAGATATGCAGCGATTCACTATTATGTATTTGCTGAATAATTTTATAGGTATAAAAAGGGTGTTTTACATTGGCTTGTGAGATGATTCCGCAAGATCCAATGACTTTTTGAAATTGTACATCTTCCATTACAAAAAAATATAATTCATCTTGAATGGTTTCAACATTTTTTGCAAAACTCTGGATAGAATGCTGGATTTTTGAAGTGATCAGATCCATATTCGGTGGCAAATGGGTTATGCCATAGCCAATGTTTTTAGAAAGATAATAGAGCGCATCTAAATCATCTATCGTCACCGGGCGAATTTTTACGGCAGTATGCATCAGGTTCTAATACCGCGAACATGACCGGTTAATAGATCACCCGATTGCATCGCTGCATATAAAAGTGACCAATACTCTAGCCACCACTCGAAATATTCGGCGCCAAATTGTGTCACAATTTCGCCTTGGTGAGTTGTTTTCAATTCGGTAATTAAAGTTTCACAGAGCTTGAGTGTGTTTTTTGTATTATCTTTAAAGTTTACGTAGCTTAATTTATTTTTTTCTAATTGTTGTAAATATTCTTGTGGGGTATTTAAATAAAAAATACCATCGGTAAATTTAAAAAAAGCTTGCGTGGCTTCACTGTAATGCGCTGATTTATGAAACCAATCCATGATGATCAATGTTGCGTGTGAACGTAATACCCGGCTTAATTCACTAAATACTAGATCTTTATTTTTGCAAGATGAGATTTTATTGATGGAATAAGCCATATCAAATTTATGATTAAAGGGCAAGGGTAACTCGGGTACTTGAATAAATTCAAGACGCCCTATGAGTTTAGTGTGATGGGCCAGTGCTTGGCTGTACTCCACTAATAATTTAGAGATTTCAACACCTGTGACTTGTGCATCATAGTTTTGTGCAATAAAACACGCAGGTCCACCGGCACCACTGCCAAAATCTAGAATTTTTTTGCCAGCAAGCTCTTGCTCTTGCGGTAATTGCTCCATCCATGTTTTAGCGCCTAAATGCACAAAACCGGGCGCAAATAAAACCGCCAGGGTGCTTAGGGCTTTTTCATCATAATGGTATACTGTAGACATTTCGTAAGTATACATCAAAATCGGCAGATAAAAGCAAGTATGTTATCTATCACAAACTTAAAAGGCGTGGGCACGCAGCTTAGTAAAAAATTAAATCAATTGGGTATTTATACGCTGACTGATTTATTGTTTTATCTGCCGTATCGCTATCAATGATCGTACACAAATTTATCCAGTTGCTAAGTTAGCGCCTGGCATGCATGCCTTAATTGAAGTGGAAGTAGTGAAGCAGCAATTGATGTTCGGCAAACGGCGGCGCTTAGAAATTCAATTGGCCGACAGCTCAGGTTATATTTACATGAGTTTATTTAATTTTACTAAAGCCCAGCGTGATAATTTAAAAACCGGCACGCAATTATGTTGTTTTGGTGAAGTAAGTTTTTTTAATAAACGCTTGCAAATGGTGCATCCAGAATATCAAATCGAACATTTTTCAAATGAAGTGGAGGCGCAAACGCTGACTCCCATTTATCCAAGTACAGAAGGTTTTACCCAAAAAACTTGGCGTACCTTGATTGCACAAGCCATTACTCTCCATCAAAATGCGCTCATTACCGATTATTTACCGCGCCACGCTTATCCCTTATTAAATGCATTAATCTATTGCCATCAACCGCCAAGAGATGCTGATATTCATTTATTAGAAGAACGTAAACACCCCGCACAACAACGCTTAGCCCAAGAAGAATTATTAGCGCATCATTTAAGCCGCAGAAAATTACGTGAGAATATAAAGCAATTACCGGCAAACCCCCTGCCCATAAATTTAGATTTACTCAAGCAGTTTTATCAACAATTACCCTTTAAATTAACAAACGCGCAGCATCGCGTGTTAGAGGCTATTTTTGCTGATCTAAATAAGCATCAACCCATGTTACGTTTATTACAAGGCGATGTGGGTTCAGGCAAAACCGTTGTTGCAGCCTGCGCAATGTTGGCAGCTATTGCCAATGGTTACCAAGCTGCCCTAATGGCCCCAACAGAAATTTTAACGCAACAGCATTTTATAAGTTTGCAAAAATATTTTTTAAATGAAAATATTAATATTATTAATTTAACCAGTCGCATTCCTGCTAAACAAAAACAAGACTATTACGATCAAATTGCCAATGGCCAGGCGCATATTATTATTGGCACCCACGCGCTCATACAAAATGCGGTTAATTTTTGTAAATTAGGTTTAGTCGTGATAGATGAACAACATCGTTTTGGTGTTGAGCAGCGTTTAAATTTACAAGCCAAAGGTTTAGCGCCGCATCAATTGATGATGACGGCAACCCCCATACCGCGCACATTGGCGATGACTTTATATGCCGATTTAGATTATTCGGTGATCGATGAATTGCCGCCACATCGAAAACCCATTACCACGATCGCCCTGCCCAATAGTAAACGCGAACAAGTCATAGATAAAATCCGTGATTTTTGCGCTAAAGGTCAACAAGCGTATTGGGTGTGTACGCTCATTGAAGAATCAGAAACATTAATACTGCAGGCGGCCACTGACACACAGCAAAAATTAAGCGTAGCTTTACCTGAATTCAAGATAGGCCTTATTCACGGTCAATTAAAATCTCAAGATAAACAAGCCATTATGCAAGCCTTTAAACAAGGTGAAATACATTTATTAGTCGCAACCACAGTGATAGAAGTCGGCGTAGATGTTCCCAATGCCAATTTAATGATCATTGAAAATCCCGAACGTTTAGGCCTATCACAATTACACCAATTACGCGGCCGCGTGGGGCGCGGCAGCGAGCTCAGCCACTGTATCTTATTATATCAATCGCCCTTATCCTACAACGCCCGCGCGCGTTTAGACATCATGCGCAACAGCAACGATGGCTTTAAAATTGCCGAAAAAGATTTATCCCTACGCGGCAGCGGCGAGTTCTAGGCACCAAACAAAGCGGCGCCTTAAATTTCAAAGTAGCAAACCTATGCCGCGATCAAGCACTCATCAATCAAATCCAAGAATTAGCTGATCATTTATTGGCAAATCACCCAGAACACATTGACCCGTTAATTACCCGTTGGCTGGGCGATAAAGTACAATATGGAAGAACTTAATCGTTAATATTTCATTAATATTTTTGCTGTATAGTCTGAAAATAAACATATTTTACCGACGAGAGTAATAATGCCCAATACAAAGATAGTGCAAGATGCGCAAGACAAATTGCTTACAGGTGATAATGGCATTAAAACCAAGATCAGCCAATTTAAACTAGCCCATGGCCAAGCGTTGGCACAAACACCCACGGCCTATCTCTTGATTAAAGATCTCGAAGCACTGGCAGATAATCTTGAAAATTTTTTAGTTCCCATTGATGCGCGTATAGACATCTGCGAGAAGCACAGTGTTCTATGGAGAATTTGGAATTTAAAAACCTCCATTGCCCCTCTTGAGCCCATGTTAATGCAGTTGATAGAGATGCAAAAACATATGGCATCATTAAAGGCTGCTACGCAGACACAAGATATTGATGAATTGTCCAAACAAGCCTTAAGTATGGGTGATGCATTCATCACAGTATTATTAGAAAAAGAGTCTATTCTTTTTAAATTAATTGATAAATTGGATTTAGGTTTTTCTTTAAAAGCATTAAATAATGTGGGTTTGTTGAAAAACCTTGGTGTTTCTGACGAAACGATTAATAATTTGAAAATACCCAGTATATTAGATCTATTAATGCAGGCTAAACTTACAAAATTAGATGATCCTGAACGTATTAAATCTTTTTTAAAGTTGTTCTACCTGAGCTTATGACAGAAGAAGGTAAAAAATCACTGAAAGCTGAATTAATAGCAATTCCTGATGCACACCAAAAATTTATAAACGAAATGCAAAGTTGTCTTGAATTTTCTAGTGTTCCGACAATATCAAAAAATGTCATTTTGAAACAACAGGAAGATGATGACGATGACGATGACGATGACGATGATGAGAGTTTTTATCCGCATATGGGGATCCAGATGATGGTTCAGAAAATTCTGATGCTAATTTAACACCAAATAGAGTAATACCAACAGATACAACAGATACACAAAATATAACAACCACAAATAAAGTAATATATATAGTTCAACAATATTGACAACTGCAGCTGCAGCTGAAAAAGTTACATTACAAACAATTTGCGCTGCTTTGGAATCATTAAAGCAAAACAACAACTCGGTTAACGAACAATCTTTAATAAAATTATCAACACATCTAAACGAACTCTCTCAAATGCTCGCTGGCCTTGGGGACATGGGCACTGCTTGGGTGATTGAAGAAGAGACTATTCAATTTATAGTAGATTGTACTGAATTAAAAATTGAAGGGATAGTGAAAAATACAGTAACCAGCATCCCGGATACTATTGCTGCTTATAAACAAAATATTGCCTTTTATCTTGCAGAGATAAACTCAGTAGAGCGGCTGTCGATCACTTTATTGATCGGGGCTATTGTCGGTGCGGTTATTTTCATTGGACTCACTTTCGGAACTGGTGCATTGGGCGTTGCAGCGATTGGGGGTGTATTAGGTGGCTGTAGCGCAATGTGGGCATATGATCGGTATAGTACATCGTCTTTTACAAAGGTGAATGATAAGGTCGCTGTTATTGCGGAAGAAGGCACAAAACTAAAAAACAATTCTATTTTTCAGTAAATAGTAGTTCGCTAACATCAATCGCCAACAATCATTTATAAAATTTCTTTAAAATCAATTAGTTATAATTAGGCCTAGTTTGCTAGTTTATTGACCAAAGTCATATTATTTTGTAAAATAACATTAGTAAGATAGTAAACAATAGGCTCTAATCATGATTCCTGGGACTTCAACTCAAACCAACAAGGTGCTTGGAAATGACAAGAGCTTTAGTGCTGCACTTGCAGAATTTGAGCCTAATAAAAATATTCCTGAAGTAGCTCGTTTAATTGAGGCAGCCGGGCAGCTCGATATTGCATTTAATAATTTCTATGATGCAGTGGAGAGTGTTAGAAAAGCTGGGTCCCACTGGAGCCTCTTAAAGTACTACTGCAACAGCTAAAAAATTTGCGAGTGGCCATGTCTTTGTTGGTGACCTCCCAAGAAGTTGTAGAAAACATGAGCCAGGACGAACAAGTTATTTTTGCTCGTGTGCGCGCAAAAATAGATAATTTTGCTATACCTTTACTTGCTCAAGATTCCATTCTCAATACATTCATTAATCAAATTCCCTTACCCCTACCGCTGTTAAATGGGATAGTAAATCGTGCATCTCCAAAAGCTGTTGCAGCATATCTTGATGGTACTGGCCTTGAGGGTATAAAGGGTGGTTTTGAGAAGACCGATTTAAATCTCATTTTTATAGTAATGCTTGAAGGACTAGTATCCCCCGGAAAAACATTGCCTCCACCCGCTTTTCCTACAGATAAAATAAATGACCAAATGAAATTGCCCGTGCAAATAGATGCTCAAGTCTTAAAAACAATTGATATTCCAGTTCAAAATAAAAATCAACAAACACCGGAAGCTTGCTTCGACGAAATAGCAAAAACTATTTTAGATCAAATTAAAACTTACCAACCTAAATATCTGGTTTCGAGCCAATACGTGAGATATTCGTGGTCTAGCGATGAAAATATTAAAATGGCTAAAGAACTTGAAAATTTTGTTACCTATCTTAAGAATGACAAGACGTATTATACGCCACAAGAAAAGCTAGCTATGCTGAGGATGAGACTGAAATCAGATCTTGAGCATGTTAATGTTAGACACGGTAAACGTATTACCTTTGGATCCTTATGGCAACCCACGCCGACTAGGGTAAAAGCTATTTTAGAAAATGCACAAAAAATTATTGCACAGAAGAATCAGGGAAATATCATTGAAACAATGGACATTAGAGATAGAGCGATTATGGTGAACTATCCCATTGTTAACAGAGAAGCAAAAAAAATGGGTAAAACATAAAACCCACTTTATTTATCCCGATATAACCATTCACTTTTAGGTCTTGCGCCGCTTGCGTTGTATCTTGAGAGGTATTCGTTGAGATAGGGGTTGTAGTTTAAATTACAATAAGAACCATAATCGCTCAAGTATTTTTGTGCTAATTGATTGGCGAGCTGTAATTCTTCGGTTGACATTTTTGGGGTGACTTTATTTAATGCAACTACGCTTTGTGGGTAATCACTGATGGATTTAACCAAAGTCCACCAGGCGTAGGCTTGGATATTGCTTTGTTTGACGCCGATGCCTTCATAATATAAATCGCCCATAGTGTATTGCGCAGCGACAAAACACTGTACAGCGGCTTGATAAAACCAGCCCAGTGCTTGGGCATAATCTTGTGGAAATGTTTCATAGCCATTATAAAACATTAACCCTAAACTGTATTGCGCATAAGGTGAGCGTTGCGCTGCGCCTTTGCCATACCATTTGACTGCGCTTAATATATCTTGTTGTACCCATTGGCCTTCTAGATAAATATCGCCCATAGTATCTTGCGCTTCTACATCACCGGCATTGCCCGCGGCTTGATACCAACGAAAGGCCTGTTCAGGGTTGTAATGTGGGTTATCATAATCCGCAAAAAACTGTGCAACCAAGCGTTTCGCTCTCGGTGCGTTTTGATGACTATCGGCGCGTGTATACCAATGATTCGCCTGCGCGGCATCGGTGGGCCCAGTCAGACCTAATTGATAAATTAAACCCAACATATATTGCGCATAAGTATTATCTTTATTGGCGGCTTCCTCATACCAACGTTTGGCCATACTCCAATCTTGCGGCCGCAGCTCTCCGCGCGCATACACATCACCTAATACCGATTGCGCCTCACTATCACCGCGCAGCGCCGCGTCTTGCAAAAAATTAACATCGTCATTAGACGATAGCGCAAGTGTCGCACCAGAAGTTATAGTTAGTAAGTAAAATATTATGATTTGTAAAATAGCTTTCATGTTAATAATTTAGATGAATTATAAAAATAGCGCAACTTAATTTACCCGAGTAATTTTTAAAACCGATTTCACTTTGCGTAAATTACGCATAATTTTGGCTAAGTGCGCTCGGTCGTGTACGGCGATGATGAAGGTAATGCAGGCGTACCGATTATCGATGTTATCGCTGTGGATGCGTACGATGTCGGCACCGGTGCTAGCTACCGCAGTGGAGAATTCTGCGAGTATGCCGCGTTGGTTTTCTAATTCGACATCTAAGCGGGCTTCATAATCCCGGTGCAAATCTTTTTCCCATTCTAGGCGGATGAGATTTTCTTTATAACGCAAGGAAGTAATTTTTCTGCAGGCCTCATTGTGAATCATCATGCCTTCATCTGGTAATAACACGCCCATGATGGGGTCGCCTGGAATGGGCCAACAACATTTTGCAAATTTAATTAATACCCCTTCGGTGCTTTTAATCGCTAAAGCTTGATGGGGCGAGGCCGTATGTTTGTATTTTTCATCTAAAGTTTGTGCAATTTGCCTGGCGACTAATAGACTATTACGCTCGCCGCGTCCTATGGATTCATATAACGAGGGTAGCGTATTTAAATCTGCACTCGTTAAAAATCGTTTAAGTGTCTCTTGCGGTAGGGCTTCTAGCGCTATCGATAAATGACCTAAGGCGGCTTTGAGTAAGCGCTCACCAAAGTTTATCATTTCACTTTGCTTTTTATCTTTAAAATAACTGCGAATGCTGGTGCGCGCTTTACTGGAGATCACAAAATTAAGCCAAGCGGGATCAGGATGTGCATTGGCATCGATAATGACTTCCACTGTTTGACCATTATTAAGTGGCGTAGATTAAGGTGCCAGTTGTCGATTAACCCGTGCAGCGATGCAATGATTGCCAATATCGGTGTGCACGGTATAGGCAAAATCAATGGGTGTTGATTTTGCGGGTAATTCAATAATATCGCCTTTGGGGGTGAAGACATACACTTCGTCTGGAAATAAATCGATTTTAACATTTTCAATAAATTCTAATGAACTACCGGTTTCTTGCTGCATTTCTAATAAATCCTATAACCATTCGCGTGCGCGCACATGTGCTTTGTCAAAATGACTTTTCGCTGATTTATAAAGCCAATGGGCTGCAATGCCATTTTCCGCCATTTTATTCATTTGTTCACGTGCGAAATTGTACTTCGATGGGTACACCGTGTGGGCCAAATAAAGTCGTATGCAAGGATTGATAACTATTATTTTTAGGAATGGCAATATAATCTTTAAAGCGTTGGGTACCGGTTTATATAAATTGTGAATCAATCCTAAACTGCGATAACAATCATCAACGGTGGGGACAATAATACGAAAAGCAAACACATCCATGATTTCGTTAAAGGAGAGATGTTTTTGACGCATTTTTTTATAAATACTGTAAACATGTTTTTGCCGGCCGACGACTTTAACTTCATGCATGCCGGATAGAGCCAAACTTTCTTTTATTTTTTCTTGAATATGGACAACCATTTGTTTGCGCGCCCCTCTGGCTTTATGTACCGCTTTTTTGAGTAAGGCATAACGCAAGGGGTTTAAGGCTGCAAAACATAAATCTTCGAGCTCAATATAAAAATGATGCATACCTAAACGGTTGGCTATCGGTGCATAAATCTCAAGGTTTCATGCGCGATACGGTGACGTTTACTCGGCGGCAGGGCGCCTATGGTCCGCATATTATGTAATCTATCGGCGAGTTTAATAATAATTACGCGAATGTCTTTGACCATGGCCAGCAACATTTTACGAAAGTTTTCTGCTTGCTCTATGATACGGCTTTCAAAAGAAATTTGTGCTAACTTGGTTACGCCATCAACGAGTTCTGCGACGCGCGTTCCAAACATGCGGGTTAGATCTGCTTTGGTGACATCCGTGTCTTCGATGACATCATGTAATAAAGCGGCCATGATGCTTTCCGGATCCATGCGCATATCCGCTAAAATTTGTGCGACCGCGACAGGGTGAGTGATATAAGGTTCGCCAGAAAAGCGCGTTTGCGTTTGATGCGCGCGCGCCGCTAATTCATAGGCAGCTTCCACCGATTGGATGGCATCAACATCTAAATATTGTGCAAGTGCTTGCTTTAGATCGTTAAACGCCAATATGGCCTCCTTGTAGTTTTACTCGACATCCTTAAATGATTCTACAGCTGAGAGTTCATCAGACAGCTCAGCTAATTGATCCGCATAAGCATAAGAAGGTTGTGAGCGTGCCACCGAAGTATTAGCATGTAAGGCGGCGGCTTTAATGCTTTCTTCACTGATTTCACCGGTAGCGATTTCACGTAAAGCGACCACGGTTGGTTTATCATTTTCCCAGGCAACGATGGGTTCGCAAGTGCCAAACGCTAATTGCCGTGCACGTTTAGTGGCCAGCAACACTAATTCAAAACGATTATCAACGTGCTCTAAACAGTCTTCTACGGTAATACGGGCCATAAAATCGTCCTCTTTTTGGTTACATAAACATTTAATAATACAGGGAATTGGCCTAGTTTGGCAATAGGGAATTTATTAACTCAGCTTGCTCAATTTGTTGTCGTTTTAAACGCAGTCGAGCGGCTTGAATAATGCTGCCCACGTGTTGGGTTGCCAGGCCTAAATCGTGATTGGTAATCAGGTATTCGTATTCGTTATAGTGTGAGATTTCTTGCTCAGCTTGTTGCATTCGGTGTTTAATCACCTCTGGCGCATCTTGTCCTCGCACGGTTAAACGCGCTTCTAGACTTTCTTTTGATGGGGGCAGAATAAAAACACCTATGGCATCGGGATAAATGGCTTTAATTGCACGATGTCCCTGCCAGTCTAATTCTAAGATGATGTCTTTGCCTTGAATCAGCGTTTGTTCAACCCAGGGCTTAGAGGTGCCATAGTGATGATTAAAAACCAGGGCTTGTTCTAAAAACAATTGCTCAGCTTGCATCCGCTTAAATTCACTATCTTTGATAAAAAAATAATCCACTCCATGGGTTTCCAGCGCACGAGGCGCGCGCGTGGTGTAGGAGATGGACATGATGAGATTATCCATCAGTAATAATAAGGCACTGATTAAACTGGTTTTTCCAGCGCCTGAGGGAGCGGAAATAACATATAATTGTCCGGGAGCGTTATTCAAGATTTTGCACCTGTTCACGAATTTGTTCGATAAGTACTTTGATTTCAACCGCATGATAAGTCATATCGCTCGTTAGCGCCTTAGAGCCTAAGGTATTGGCTTCACGGTGTAATTCTTGAACTAGAAAATCTAAGCGCCGACCCACGGGGCCACCTTTATTAAGGGTTGCACGGATTTCATGAATATGGGTTTGCAAACGATCTAGTTCTTCAGCGATATCTGATTTTTGCGCCCAAAAAACTAATTCTTGTTCTAAGCGATGGTTATCAAATTCTATTTTTGTGTCTTTTACGCGCGTTAATAATTTTTCGCGTTGTAGCTGCATGATTTGTGCGGCTTGGGGTTTAATGAAGTCAACATGTTCGGCTATTTTATCTAGACGGCTGGTAATAACCTGTTGCAAGGCGCTTCCTTCACGCAGTCTATCTTGTTTAAATTTCTCGAGTAATTCGGTAATTAAGTTTTGCGTCGTATTTTCCAGTTGTTTTTGATTGTGTTCAGAAGTAATCACGGCACCGGGCCAGCGTAAAATGTCAATCATATTCACGTTCACGGGACATTGCGCATCTTTGCTTAGGTTTTGACAGGATTCTAATAAGGCATGAATTAAATTTTTATTCAAATCCAAAGTATTCGCGCCCGCACCTTGTTCAAAACGCAAGCCTAAATCTATTTTGCCACGACTTAAGACTTCACGCAGTGCTTCGCGAATTTGAGGCTCTAATCCACGCAAGGTTTCTGGCAAGCGTAAATTTAATTCAAAAAATCGGCTATTGACGGCGCGCAGTTCACCGGTTAAGGTGCCTAATTCATTCTGAATGCGATATTGCGCAAAAGCGGTCATGCTGCTTACTTTATTTTCCAATGCCATTTAGTGTGAGATCCTGATAAAATCGTTATTTTACCATAAAAGAGGTCCAGATGCGTGCCAATGATAGAGCCAAAAATGCCTTGCGTCCCATACAATTTACTCGCCATTACACGCAATATGCAGAAGGTTCTGTATTAGTCGAATTTGGCGCAACAAAAGTATTGTGTAATGCCAGTATTAGCCCAGGCAATGTGCCACGGTTTTTAAAGGGTACAGGCCAAGGTTGGGTCACGGCAGAATACAGCATGTTGCCTCGCGCAACCCATGATAGAGTGGATAGAGAATCCGTACGCGGCAAACAAAGCGGCAGAACCTTAGAGATTCAACGTTTAATCGGTCGCAGTTTACGTGCCATGGTTGATCTAAAGGCTTTAGGTGAAAATACCATCACCATCGATTGCGATGTCATTCAAGCCGACGGCGGCACGCGCACCGCTGCAATTACCGGCAGTTGCGTTGCACTTGTTGATGCGTTGCAACAATTACAAGATCTACGCGTTTTAAAAAAACCCGCATTACTGCAACGTGTCGCCGCAGTGTCTGTGGGTATACATAATAATATTCCCATTTTAGATTTAGATTACAGTGAAGACAGCAGTGCACAAACCGATATGAATGTGGTGATGACTCAAGATTTAAAATTTATTGAAGTTCAAGGCACAGCGGAAAATCAATCATTTACTGAAGAACAATTACAAAGTATGTTGGCACTGGCCAAACAAGGTGTGCAAGAATTATTTTTGTTGCAAGAACAAGTCTTGCAAAAAGATTAAAACCTTATTGAAAATCCACTGACGAATAGCGATTTAGTCGTAGACCGTTTGGCTATAAACTTTATAATCGTTTAATTGCTCGCGGCTGTTTAAAAATGCGAGTTCTATGACGGTTGCTATTTCAAAAATGTTGCCGCCCATTTTTTCGATGAGATGACAGCTGGCTAGTGCCGTGCCGCCGGTGGCAAGTAAATCATCGATTAATAAAATTTGTTGACCAGGTTTTATGGCTTGTTCGGGTAATTCTACGATGTCATTGCCGTATTCTAGGGTGTATTCATACCGAACTGTGGGAGGTGGGAGTTTACCGTGTTTGCGGACCATGGCCAGGGGTAATTCTAATTTATAAGCCAATGTTGCAGCAAATAAAAATCCGCGGGATTCTATGCCGATGATGGTATCGATTTTATTTTTATGGGGTATATAACGTTCATAAAATTGATCGATCACATAATGATAGGCAAAAGGGTTGGCAAGCAGTGGCGAGATATCGCGAAATAAAATTCCAGGAATTGGAAAATCGGGAATATCGCGAATCACTTGTTTAATATTCATTTTCAATTTGCTCCTGATAAAAGTAATCGATACGATCAAACCAAGACGTTAAACTATTTTGAGATAGTGCTAGCGTTAAATCACCAGTGCTCCGCAAGAGTGCAATAAAATCAGTGAGAAAAACATAGCGTGCTTGAGCATGGTCCAGCTGCGAAGAGAGGGCATTATTTTGCGCGTCAATTAAATCGGTAATATCCACATCACCGTGTTCATAGCGATCAGTAATCAGCGCTAAATTTTCTTGAGCGGCATTTGCTGCTTGACTAGAAAGCGTGATCGCCGGGTATGATTCACCCATTTGATATAAAATATCGCGCGTGCGTTTTTCAAGTTGTTCTTGCGTAGCTTTATTTTGTAAATTCAGTTGTTCTACCTCATAACCCGTTTGCGTTAGTTGTGCTTGCCGAGCGCCGCCTGTTAATAAGGGCAAGGTTGCACTGACATTCACTTGCCATTGTGTATCACTAATGCCCTCTGCAGCAAAATTAGAGCCCACACCGCTTTTGGTTAACGTTTGCGTGATGCCCCCTTCTAAATCAAATACCGGTACAAAAAAAGCGCGCTTATTCGCAAGCTGTTCACGTTCTTTTGCTTCGGTGAGCGAATTAATTTCACCTAATTCTGGCGCATTTAATAAGGTTTCTTCTATCGCAAAATCTTGAAATAATTTCCAGGTATAGGGATTGCCAATAAAAGGGTCTAACATATTTTTATTGATAAGATCCATAAACTGTCCGAGCTCCTCATCGTTTAAGTTAAATACTTCACCTTGTGGCAAGTTTAAAATACGATTTAATTCAGTTTGTGTTTGTAAAACTAAAGAGCCAGACTCTAAAAATGATTGTTGATCCAGTGCCAATTGACTTTCCCAACGCAGTACATCGGCGCGAGAAGAAAAGCCTACGCGTTCACGCATACGGGCTAAATCAAGGTTAGTTTGGGTGACGGTTAAATTGGCACGTTGAACATCTTTTACCGCTATGGCACGTAGAATGTTTAAATAAGCGATGCCTGTTTCATTGAGTGTATCTAGAATTTCACCGTATAATTTATAATCTTCTGCATTTTCTAAATATTGTGCAATGCGAAAATTAGCCCAAAAATTATCGGAATAAATCGATTGTTGTGCGCCTAACATGCCATTGGTCATATTTTGTGCCACACCAATTTTGGCTAGCGGATCATTAGCATAACGACTTTGTTGGTTGGTGATGCTGGCTACTAATTGCGGTAATAAACTTGAGCGCGCTAAATCTACATTTTCTTGCGCCACATTCACAAATAATTCATTCACCTGTAAGTCAAGATTGGCATTAATTGCTGTTTGCATCGCTTCAAGTAAGGTTAATTTTTTCCCAGTCTCGGGTTCTTGCGCATGCAATAAAGACGCTTCGAGCAAATACCGCCAGTTGGGAGAAAAGCCAATGGCACGTGCCGTTTGCATGTTTATGGTCATTTTAGGATTGGCATCAAAAAGAACATTTAGATTTTCCGGCGCATCACCTAATAAAATGCTTTGTACATCAAGCGCAAGGCGTCGTGCAAATCGAATTTTATCTTCAGGCAACCCGCCTAGTGCGGCTAATAATCCTAACTCGACTTCCTGTTGGCCGGTGCTAGAAAAACTGGGCAGGCCTTTTGCAATGAGTTGCTGTGCCAATTCACGCATGTCTTGATCAGAAAAAGAAAGCAGTGGCGCCACGTAAACCGCATCGGTATTATTTGGCATGGCATGTAACATTGACGTAATATTGTGACTAGCTGGCACTACCGTGATTTGAATCGGATATTGTTTTTCGACTTGTTTTAACAGGGTTTTTAACTGCGGGAGTGTTTCCAACCAAAAAGGGTTCATCAGTATAACCAGATGGTTAAATCCAACCAAATCATGAAAAACGCTTAGATCGCCGGCCATACTTTTTTGTGTGGTTAAATAAGTTAAATTAGGTTTGCCACTGGTGCTAAAGTGAAAAGGGGAAACCTTCTAATTCTTCTATCTAATACGAAAGCGGCGATTACGGGTTTATTCAGTGTAGGGATTTTGGCAATCTCTTGGGATGAAACCAGACCCAAAGTAATAATGAGTTCAATCTGAGGATCGGCTAACTGCTGTTGAATAATAGTGCGCACGCCGTTAAGCGTGCCATCGGCGCTCATGCGTTTATTTTCTGGCATTTCTAAGGTAAATTCATCTGCCATCAAGGCATTCATTTCGGCTTGCAATAAAGGCAGCGGAAGAAGTGCTTGCTGTGTGGGACTATCAGTAATAATGCCTATAGTCACCGTTTTTGCGGCAAAAACAGGCGCGCAGAGCAAGATAAACAAGACATAAACCTGCAATCCTTTGCGCATGGATAAGTTATCCTACTTTTGCACTGATTTTAATAAATAATCTAAAGCTGAAAGTGTATCGGCATCTGAACATTGTGGACATAAGCCTTTTGCGGGCATGGCTTTAAAACCTTTGAGCGCATGTTCTTTTAACACGTCAGCCCCTTTAGCCAAGTGAGGCGCCCAACCGGCAGCATCACCGTATTTAGGTGCGCCGGCAGTCCCGGTATCATGACAAAAAGAACAATCTTTTTTATAGAGTTGTTCTCCAGTCAAAGGTGCACTTGCCGCAGCAGCAGCTGCTGCGGCAAGTGCAGAGCGCCCGCAACATTCACTTGTCCAATAGGAGTGGTATTAGTATCAATAACTTGTGCACGAGTAGGGGGTGTATTAGCTACAACTGTTTGTGACAGCATGATGCTCATTATGATCATCCCGGCAAAAGCAGGTAATTTGCGACCTAGCATAAAAAATTCCCCTCTATTCGAAAATACCGCCATTATACTTAAATCTCCTGATTTTTTACAGTGTTTCTTCTAAAGCAGCTTGGGGTGTATTGTCTAAAAATTTTTGCGCTAAATATAAACTCAAAATGTTTGTTATAACCCCTACCACAAGCCCTTCCAGGCCATAGGGATTATTCAAACCATATTGCCACAACCACATGCCTAATAAACCACCAGCAACAGAAATTAAATAAACCTTAGCGCTGGTGCGAAAACCAAAAATAGCGGCAACGAGTGGAACCACCATCATCGGGGCCCAAAAGTGATAAGCATAAATTAAAATATCTAAGACACTTTCGACCTTAACAGCCATAATGACCGCGCCGACACCACAAAATAAAGTCGTCAGTTTGGCTATCCATAATTCTTGAGACGCTTGCAATGGCTTTTTGGTTAAGGGTTTAACAATATCATTGGTAAAAGCAACACTGGCGGCGTTTAAAAAAGATTCCGCAGAAGACATGACGACGCAGATAATACTGGCAATGACTATCCCAACGATCCCAATAGGCAATGCGGTTTTAACCAAATAAGGTACGGCCAAATTTGGATTTAAATCGGGTTGCATGGCAAGTGCCACTAAGCCCAAGCAACCGGTTATCGCAAAAAAAGGTATGGAAAATAATCCGCTCCATAGCGTGCCACGTGCAATATGATCAATATTTTTACCGATCAATAAACGTTGCAAATAAGGGGGAACTAAAGTTTCACCCAGCATAAATGTTAAAAATAAAGAAATAAAAGCCAGCCAACTTAGGTGAGGACCGGGAATAGTAAAGTGATCGGCAGGAATGCGCGCTAAAACAGATTCCACGCCCCCGGCATGGATAACGGCAAAGACTAAAGCCAGCGGTAATCCGAGTGCTAAAATAACAAACTGAACAATTTCTGTGACGACAACGGCGCGAATTCCGCCTAGGGTGACATAAATAATTAAGGTTCCACAGCCTAAAATAATGCCCCATAAACGGGAGATGCCTAAAAAGGTTTCAAACACATAACCCATGGCCCCGACTTGGGCGCCAATAATACCAATACATAATAATACGCCACAAACGCCTGAGACTAAACGTCCGGGTAAGCCATAGGCTTTTACCATAATATCACCGATGGAAATCGCATCACGATGCGCTTGCATGCGCGGAGCAATATATTTTGCGACTAAGATTTCTTTTAAACTAAATCCCCATAGCGCAAAGATATTAACTATGCCCCAGGTAAATACCTTCTCAGCATTCCCTAAGGTAAAACCACCGCCAATAAAAGCAGCTGACAGGGTGGCAAAGACGACGGGTGCGGTATAATCACGACCGGCAACGGCATATTGGCTTAAGGTTTTGATGCCCCGACTGGCATATAAACCAAGACCCATGATGCCAACGAGATAAACAATCACAATAATATAATCAAGATTAGCTAGCATAGTATTTTTCCTTTCCTCAATTTGTGTTTACGCGTATGATCTTGCCTATCAGCGCCCGTAGCTCAGATGGATAGAGCGTTGGCCTCCGAAGCCAAAGGTCAGAGGTTCGACTCCCCTCGGGCGCACTTTTTAGATTATTTTTTGCTTAACTCAATCAAATAATCAATGACTTTAATTAGTTTCTCAGGGTCTTTGGTCAGTCCAATATGGGTTAAATACTCACCATTCACCACTACAGCGGGAATAGAGGTTACTTGTTCCGCACTCGTTAATGATTGTGCCTGTGCCCATCTGCGATTCACATTAAATCCTTCATAAGCCGCATTAAAATCATTTAATGACACATCGTGTTTTGCTAAGAAGGTAGCAATTTGATCTTGGGTTTCTAGGGGTAATCTTTCTTTGTGTACGCCATTAAAAATAATCGGACTAAGACGTTCAATGACATTTAACTCTTCCAAGGCATAATATGTTTTAGCCAAAGGTTCCCAGGTTGGGCCAAAAGACACGGGCACACGACGTACCGCAACATCTTTGGGTGCGCTGGCTGCCCAGTTTGAAAAAGGCCCTTCAACAGTGAAGCAACCCGGGCATTTGTAACTAAAAAATTCAGCGACTTGGATTTTGCCTTTATCTTGATCTAAAAATGTTTGCACTACGGCTTGCTGTTTTACGCTGGCAGGTAGCTTAATATAATCTACGCCCTCGGTATAAGCAGCAAAAACGGTGGTGATAAAAAAGAAAGAACAAAAACCTAACATCCATTGTTTTAACATAACATTACTCCTTAATGTAATCCAGAAATATAGCTCGCTACGGCCTGAACCTCTTCTTCACTGATACGCTCTACCACATGTGTCATCATATCATTGACACCGCCTTTGCGCGCACCTGTACGAAATGCATGCAATTGTTCAACAATATAACCCGCATTTTGACCACTCAGCGCGGGAAAATTCGCGGCATAATTGCCTTCACCGCGTGCACCGTGACAAGCGATACAAGCAGGTACATGTGCATCGACATTACCACCTCGGTAAATGCGCTCACCCAAAGCGACTAAAGTAGGGTCTGCTTCGCCTATTGTTGTTTTTTGTTCAGAGTAATAAGCGGCTAAATCCAGAATGTCTTGATCTGATAAACCGACTGACATGCCATACATAATAGGATTATCGCGCTCACTGCCTGGACCTTCGCGGTATTCATGCAAACTTTCAACAATATAACCCGCATGTTGCCCAGCAATTTTGGGATAAGTAGGGATAACACTATTGCCATCAACCCCATGACAAGCCACACACGTTTGCGATTTTGCTAAACCACGTTGTGCATCCCCAGGCAATAAAGGCACATTAGTTTGTGCAGGGGTAGCGGCAGGAACAGCAGGTGTCGCAGTTGTTGCATTTGCCGGTGCTGGAGCAACAGGTGCAGATACAGAAACAGCAGTTGTTGAACTTGTCGGAGCAACAGGTGCAGCTGTAGGAACAGCCGGTGTCGCAGTTGCTGAACTTTCCGGTGCTGGAGCAACAGGAGTGGGCGCAGCAAAAACTACAGGTGTTAAACAAAGTAATGATACGATAACTAATTTCAGCTGTTTCAAGGCAGCCTCCCTAGAAAATGAAAGATGATGGATCATAGCATGTCACACTCATTGCTTCAATTCATGATATTCTATGGAGCATGAACACTTTATTTTCTCAAGCACAATTTCTCAAAACGGTTGTTAGATTATCGGATTTGCCGCTGCCCGAAGGACGTGAAGTAGCTTTTTTGGGGCGCTCTAATGTGGGTAAATCCAGTACCTTGAATGCGTTAGTACAACAAAAAGGTTTGGCGCGCACCAGTCGTACGCCGGGTCGTACCCAAGCAATTAATATATTTACCTTAACACCACCCACGCTTAAATTAATCGATTTGCCCGGCTATGGTTTTGCAAAAGCCCCGTTAGCGGTAGTAAAAGAATGGCATAAGCTTATTGATGGTTATTTAAGGCAACGCGAATGTTTGGCAGGGTTAGTATTAATTATGGACATTCGGCATCCCTTACAAAGCATGGACCAAGCCATGTTTGATTGGTTATTAGAAAGTGAACTTCCAACACATTTAGTCCTAAATAAATGCGACAAACTCAGCCGCATGCAAGCACAACAAGCGCTAAAAAAATTACAATTAGCGATGAGTGCCTATCAAAACATAAGCCTACAACTTTTTTCAGCCAGTAAAAAAACGGGATTAGAAGAATTACGGCAGAAGGTATTTGGGTGGTTGGTGGATAAATAACTGTGTTATAAATCTAAAAAATCTATTAGAGCCATTTTCACCTGTTCAATCAAATTTTCTGGCAGCATTCCCAGCTCTTGCCGAAAAAGGTTGTTGTCCCAAGCAAGAATTTGATCAATTAAAATATCACTGGTATGCGTTAAACCCGCAGTATCTGCAGGGATTGTGACCCGTAATGGAAATGTATCTCCGAGAATAATTTTTGATGTTAAAGGTAATACAACAGTACTTTTCAAACCGCCGTCACTAAATTCATTGGGTTGAATAGCCAGACAAGGGCGCTGTTTCCCTGGTTTGGTTCCAATGCGAGGCTCTGAGATTAACCGTGTAAAGATACCAACGCTTAGGGATAAGCGGGGTAATTTCATGCTTCATCAGATTTCATCCTTGAATGCGGCTGAAGCGCTTGATTAACTTCATGACTGTTTTTGGCAACGAGTGCGGCGGCATGTTTCCAACGGTCAATTTTCTTTATACGCGCAGCACGCTGTTCAAGTAGTTCTAGCCCTGCTCGGATTACATCTATTTTTTTGTGAATGCCAAAATCTTTTTTTAAAACTTCTATTCTTTGATTATCAGCTTCCTGAATCATTAGGGGAATGCCCATATTAGCCTCTATGAATATATAGTTGTTTATATATTTTAAACTATATTTTTAGAAAATAAAAGCCCTAGGCTTGAAAACCTAGGGCGGCGCGATTGAAAATTCGATCGCTAGGCCCAAATACCGAATAAACGGTAAAATCGGGTTGTTGTAATAAATTAGACCGCGGAGATCTGTATTAGTTTCTACCTTGACTTATCACAAAACATTACCAGGGAATTTCCTGTTTATCACGGAAAAAGCGCCCGCTAGGGCCATCATTAGGTAATAAAGCCAGCCATAAAATAGATTCGGCGGCTTCTTCAGGCTCTCGCGGCGCAGACTCGCCGCCCATGCGCGTTTTAACCCAACCTGGCGTAACCGCGTTGACTTTAATATGGAGTGGCAATTCATGGGACAATATCAAAGTTAACGCATTAAGCGCCGCCTTAGAAAAAGAATAAGCAAAAGGACCGGTCAATCCCTCTGCAAAAGAACCCCACCCAGAAGAAACATTCACTATCCGCCCATAACCCTGCTCAGCAATACGTAAAAATCGGTCCAGCTGGCCCGGACAACATA
>CAWCVU010000033.1:0-51575 GCA_963798975.1 uncultured Gammaproteobacteria bacterium | reverse complement strand
TCGGCGTACTGGACGCTGGTCACCCACATTATAAACAAATCCTTGAGAAGCGCCTTTATCGGTTGGCTTGAGGTCCATAGTGAAAATTTTTTTCATAAGGGCGGACCAGCTATCGCTACTTTTTCTGCAGCATAAGAAATCATTATCCTATTAGTCTGCACGGCGTGGGATTGTCACTGGGTTCTGCATCGGGTCTTCTGAGTGATCCTCTTATTCGTTTAAAAGAGACTTGATGGTGCCGTTATTGATCCTTTCTTGGTGTCTGAACATCTTTCATGGAGTCATATAAACGGCTTGTTTATCCTGATTTGCTACCTACTCCATATACTTAAGGAAAGCCTTAATATTTTTTGTCAAAATATCAATTTGGCGCAAAATGCTTTAGGGCGAGAAATTCTTAATTGAAATTCCTCCTCGTATATCGAATATGAGATTAGCGATCACGACGAAGTAGATTTTTTAACTTCACTTTGTAAACGTACCGGTGCTAAAATTTTATTAGATATTAATAATATTTTTGTATCATGTGCTAATCATGGCTGGGATGCTAAACGTTATATTATGATGCCATCCCCACTGCTTTGGTTAAAGAAATACATTTAGCTGGCCATTCTACAAAAAGACATTGCCCCAGATAAAGTTTTGAAAATAGATGACCCCGATCACTATGTATGTCAAGAAGTGTGGGATTTGTATCAGTACGCTATTAAAAAAATAGGACCTACTCATACTTTACTTGAATGGGATGCAAAAATTCCTGAGTTGCACATTTTAATTCAAGAAGCTGAAAAAGCACTGATATACATGCATCATTCTCAGGAATTATATGCACACCGGTGATATACAAAAAATTTTTATAGAAAGCATGATTAAAAAAGGTAGTCATGATTTAAATTTTATTTGTTCATCTTATCCTGACCAAAGACTTGAACGTATACAGACAAACTATTTTTGAAAATATGCGAAATGCCTTATCCATTACTTTTCCTGGTATTTGGAAATTATTGGGAGAAGATTGTGCTAATAGCGTGGCTTATGCTTTTTGTAAAAACCATATAATCAACCTTCCACGGGTTGTTTAGACGACTGGGGAGAGCATTTTCCAATTTTCCTATCCCAGCAAAAAGAACTTGACCATTTGCCTTATCTCAATGCTTATGCATCCTATGAATGGCTAAAAAATATATATTTGATGGTGCTGCAGATGCCTTTCCAAGTCAACCTTCAGCACTTGCATGTATTCCAGAAGAAATAATGGAAACAATTGGGTTTGTATTTTTACCTTCTTTTTTTATATTCAGTGCCAATTTCTGTATTGATGAGATTGAAGAAATTGGAGAAATTCTACAGACAAAATGATTACTTTAAATACGAATACTGTTCACGCAATTATTGCCCGTCCCAATGAGGACGTACAAACTTTTTGGGTTTCAAAGGATAGTCTGCATTTCTTTAAATTTTTATTAGAAGGCCTCAACCTTAGTCAAGCCACAAATTTAACACAAGAACAATATCCACATTTTGATTTGACAGGCGCTATTCATTTTTTACTAAAAAAAATTAATTCATCAAAATAATCACATATGGTTATTTTAGATTTGGAATCCATTTATGATGCGAAAAAAATCAGGCCTAATAGGTTAACTGATGCAGAAATTGATTAAGCCAAAAAATACCCAATATGTCCTTTCTGAAGCACCGTCTTTTTGAAGGTTTCAGCACCCTGTTCAGAGTAGCCTTTGCCCAATCTATATGATAATGTATTATAAAATCTAATAAAGCACACAAACCGGCTGTTTCTATCGAATAAAAAAATATTAATACGATTAGCGTACCCAAGCCGTGTAAAAAGGCATGAATTAAACCACCAAGATGACCATAAATGAACTTATGTACAGCCTGATAATTTGTTTGTAGTAAAAAATCACAAATATAATGCTTAAATAGCAATAAACTGATAATAATCAAGATGTTCATAGATGGGGAACTCAAATTTTTATATTTATATATAGCATTTAATTATAATATAGGGTTTTAAACTGTCAAGAACTGCTCATTTACAGTCACCCAAAATAGCCTAAATCTTAGAATAAAATCTTTAAGCAATTTCTTCTTATATTTCAACACTCCATGGAATTTTTATGAGCAAACACATTATTCAAAATTCTGCCATTATTGCTGTTGCTGTCGGCGCTGCAATTACCGCTATTTATCTAAACACTAACTGGCTGTCGCCACAGGCAAATGTCCAAGAACGAGAACGTTGTTATGGTATTGTCAAGGCAGGAAAAAATGATTGTGGCAGTACCAAACATTCTTGTGCAAACCAAGCACCTACAGAT
This sequence comes from uncultured Gammaproteobacteria bacterium, assembly GCA_963798975.1. Classification (GTDB taxonomy): domain Bacteria; phylum Pseudomonadota; class Gammaproteobacteria; order JABCZS01; family JABCZS01; genus JABCZS01. The sequence goes on along the minus strand of CAWCVU010000033.1, from coordinate 49,233 downwards.
AACAGTGTTGATGAATTTATTATGCTTCCTAAGGGATTGTGTGAAAGAATTACTGGAGGACGGATTGAATAGATATAGTTTTTACAAGAACATGCCTTTGCCACCGCGTGTTTCTTCACAAATGGTTATCTTACAATACAAAAGTGAATTGCTTGTTGCCGGTCTACAACTGGGTGTTATTATAATATTGTTTATATTAAATGCTTTAGCACCGACTACTTACTCACCCGATGCCCCTGTGCATTCCGCTAAACTGGGTCTTTCACTCTTTACGATTCTAGTTATGTTGCGATTATGGTTTGCCTTATACCCACCAGCTAAACAATTTTTTTCTGGGATTTTCTTTTATTGCAGAAATGGCTTTGTTATTATTTATTATCTGGACCTATTTTTTACAATTTGAAACCACGGCTACTATTAATCTTAAAAATACACATTTCTTTTTTGTTAACATTTTCGTGCTAATCGCCTTGCGCGCCCTGCGATTTGAACCAATATGGGTTGTGCTATCTGGCCTAACAGGTGCCATTGGTTGGTGTATTATCGTCTGGAATACGTTCTATAATGCAACGATGCATGTGGTCACTTGGGATTATGTTACCTATGCCTCTACACGCAGTGTTTATTTCGGTGCAGAGTTTGATAAAGTCTTATCCATTTTATTAGTAACTGGGATCATTGCCATCGTATTATATCGCGCACAAGAAACATTATACAATGCAGTGATTCAAACCGAAGCAGCAAAAGATCTTTCTCGTTTTTTTGACATGGGTGTGGCGAAAAAAATAACCCAATCCCCTGCACTACTACAATCAGGATATGGAGAGGTCCGTCAAGCGGCCATTATGTTTACCGATTTACGAGGTTTTACAAAAGCTTCAGCAACTTTATCTCCTACGGAGCTCATTACTTTATTAGGCGAGTACCAAAGTTTACTAGTGCCTATTATTCAAAAACATAATGGCACCATTGATAAATTCATGGGTGATGGTATTATGGTGAGCTTTGGTGCTGTTATTCCATCTAAGACTTATGCAGCTGATGCGCTATATGCGGCTGACCATCTGATTGCTGCGGTTGCAAACTGGAATGTCACTCGCAATGAAAAAAATAAACTCACTTTCGAGGTGGGGCTGGGTTTGGCGATTGGCGAAGTTGTATTTGGTGTGATTGGTGATAAGCAACGATTAGAATATACTGTCATCGGCGAACCGGCCAACTTGGCTGCTAAGCTAGAAAAACAAAATAAAATTGAACATACCCACGCGCTCACTACTGTCCTAACTCTTAATGAAGCCCTTAAACAAGGGTATGTAGAAACCAGTAAGAAGGAAAAACGTCCAGCACAAATAGTTGCTGGTGTAGCTGAAGCAGTAGATTTGGTGGTGTTAGCCTAATTGATCATGAATTGACTAAGGAAAAATCTCTTTCTTAAGCATAATTAAAACCAAGCCTAATACTTGAAGGAAAATAGCAATATTGGCATATAAATTATTGGTTCGTTCAATATTCTCAATTTGACGCTCAATAGAAATCTGTTCTAAATAGAGACTATTAATTTTTTCAATATCGGACTTCTTTTCATTTTCAACAGCATCCAAAATATCTAAAAGACTAGAGTCATTATTTAGCGTAGGAAATTCTTTCATATATAAGTTTTTTATTTCTACGGCATTCTTATTTTCTTTAACTGAAAGTATTGATATGAGCACCATTGTATTTGCTCTGTTTTCTTGGTTACTGATGTTATTCCAAATATCTCTGATAAAAAATTGTTTATTTTCTTCTTCCATTTTTAAAGAAAAAAGATGTTGCTCATTTTTTTTTACATAAAAATAAGAGATCAGCGCAGAGCTCATCATCATGAAAACTGCAAAAACGATCATACAATAACCATAAATTTTTTTTGACTTTACATTAAGAGCCATATTTTCTCGCAATTAAATATTTATTTAGCACCTTCAATTTTATCTTTAACATCCTGACTCACACCACTAAAATCACCTGCGTTAATTTTATCGCATTGGCCTTTTGGAACAACGATCCATGACTCAGGATCGCCCGCTGCATTTTGACCTGCACAAGAATGTCTCGTTCCTGCGCAATCCGTTTTATTAGCTTTAATAAGGCCAACCCCATCTTTCACAACCTTACATTTCTCCATGTCTACATTAGCAAAAGCTACGCTACTGCTTAAAGTGATTGCTGCTGCCATAGCTGTTAGAACGTTGATTTTCCGCATAAATTATTCCCTCCCCGTGACTAGTTACCATAGTTTAACTGAGGAATAATAAGTGTCAATAAGAAAGCAAAATTGACTTAAGCAACTATTAAGCTATATTTATGTTACATACTTTAGTATGTGTCCACTTACTGACTATATGACATTTTGGAGATATTAAACATGATAACTAGTAAATTTTTGGCCACCGCTGCCGCTTTAGCGTTAACAGCCGCTGTTGCTGCTCCAGTTTTTGCTCACCAAGGCGAAGTAAAGTGCATGGGTGTTAATAGTTGCAAAGGTCAAAGTAGTTGCAAAACTGCTATGAATGAATGCAAAGGACAAAATGCTTGTAAAGGTAAAGGTTTTATAGAGACTTCTAAAGAACTCTGTAAAGCTGAAAAAGGCACTGTTGCAGAATAAAGCTGTACCCAACTAGATGCTTTTAATAAAACCGATAAGTGCGCTAGATTTTTAGCGCACTTTATATTTATCTGAAGTTATTAATGCTAACTCAAACCAAACATAAATAATTTTTAGTTTTTGTCTATTGAGTGATGAAATTCAACATTTTTATTAATCTTTTTTCTAACAATTTTTCTTTCAAATTAAAACCGTCATTAAAGGAATAAAGACGTAAACAAAATGAAATATAAAAATCTGTATCAGATTATTTTGCTAACCTTTCTTATGTGTTCATTTAAAGGCGTATTTGCTACGCAAGCACATACTGGCATGTGGCTTGATGCCAGCACCTATGGCACTAACGATGCTAAAAAATGGGGCTACACCCTTGAAGGACAATTACGTTTGTTAGATGAAAAGGATAAATATGAACTCTATTATTTACAGGGAAGACTTGGGTTTTACGCTACACCAAACATGAGTTTATGGTCCGGTTATCAATGGGTATCGAGCAGCTCTTTGGACAATAGTGCGGGGCAAAATATTATTTTTGAAGAATTATTTTGGCAATTTTTTACAAGTGAATATTTTGAACTAAGAAGTCATACTCGGTTAGAGCAAATTAATGTGTTACATCAACCTCAATGGGAAAACCGACTTAGACAGCAATTTAATGTTTACTTCCCTAATATTGTTTCTGATAAAATTACACCCTATTTTTTTAATGAGATTTTTGTTAAGCTTAATGATCCAAGCTGGGATTACACCGAGAACTTTATACAACAAAATGCTTTTTTTGCAGGTGCCTTTATAGAAGTCTCAAAAACTTGGTTTTTTAAAGTTGGCTATCATCAACAATATGTTTTTGAGAAACAAGATAATCACATTGATAATATTTTATATGTAGGCATTAATTATAATCCATCAATGGTGCCCACTTATAGGTATATTCGATAAAAAAACTGAAAAACCAACCCTAATATAGCTATATTAAATGCACTTAGGATGTTAACTCTTTTGTGATAGCTTCGAGAAGATTTTCATACTCAAAAGAATCATTGAAACGCTGTCCATTAATAAAAAATGTGGGGGTTCCATTAACGCCGCTACGCACGCCGCCCATAAAGTCCTCTTGTATTTTTTCAGAAAATGTTTCATTTTCAATGGCAATTTTCAATTCATCAAAAGAGAGATTCAGTGATTTTGCATAATTCAATAAATCAGAAAATTCTAAATTATCTTGATTTTCATATAATAAATCATGCATCTCCCAAAATTTTCCTTTAGTTGCGGCAAATTCAGCACTCATCGCTGCAATACCAGCATGAGGATGACTTTCTGTTATTGGAAAATTGCGAAATACAAATTTAAACGTTCACCAAAATGTTTTTGAATACGTTTAACGATAGGGTAAGCTGCGCCACAATAAGGACATTCATAATCACCATATTCAACTAAGGTGATAAGCGCGTGATCATTGCCCTGTATATGGTCCTGAGATGAAACAGGAATTTTTAACATAAATATGCTCCTATTGAGGTAGTGCTTCTAATGCTTCCAATATACCATCTGCGCCCGGATTTTGTGCGACAGGTGATAAGTAGCTCCAAGTGATTATTCCATTTTTATCTATAACAAATAAAGCGCGTTCACAACAACCTTCTTTTTCACGATAAACACCATATTTTTTAGCAACTTCTCCTTTAGGTTCATAATCAGAAAGTAAGGGGAAATGTAAGTTGCGATCTCTAGCAAAGGCGTCATGACACCAAACACCATCCACTGAAATACCGAGCAATTCAGCCTTAAATTTTCGAAACTCAGGCAATATGGCATTTAATAATGACATTTGATCACCACAAACCGGACTCCAATCTGCAGGATAAAAAGCAAGAATAACCGGCTTACCTTTAAATTCACTTAGGGATAACGATTGATCCGCAGTCACATATAGCTTGAAATCAGCAGCAGAACTATTGGGCATAAGAATTTTAGACATCCATGTCTCCTTAATAGTTTTAAATAATCAAAAACCTTATTTATAATATATATTAAATAAATAATTATGAAAGAAAAAGAAGAAATAAATCTGACTATAGACTAAGCTAGCTTAGCTAATTATTTATTAGGCCTAATGTTTGCGATATGATCAAATGCTCATCGCATTAATTGTAGATTTTAATTTTTTGTGACATGGTGTCCCTTCAATAGTTTCCTCACAGGTGAGATCAACTTGGGTGTCAGCTTCATCGATGTTTCTTTTGCAGCTGTATTTAGATTCATCAACAACTGCATTATTTAATTGAGCGTATCTGTCAACTAGCAGTTCATTTGCTTTAATGAAACTATTGTCCAAACAGAAGAATTGATTATTATTAAGATTTGTGGTGTTGTCTACTTCATCATATAACTTTTCAAGCATTTGGTAGGTTTCTGTGTTATTTGTGGCAAAACCAAAAAAAATTCCTAGCTCATCTATGCTTTCAGTTCTAAAAGAAATTTCATTACCTGATTGATGACAATAGAAATCCTTAGCATTTGCATTTTCTTTTAGTTGTTTTAAAATGTATTGCGCTACACTTCCCTTTACAATTGCGATATAGATATGCTCTTGATATATTAGAACAGAAACTTTTTCAACGCTTGATTTTTCAGCGCTTTTATATTCGTAGGCGATGTGTGCTATACGCCCCTGTGGGTTAATTTTAGGATCTTAATATTATACGAGTCCACATGGATTGCTCCTTAACTTATTGGTTCTTAACAGAGGTACTATTGATTCTGGTTCTGCAGCCAACAAGATCGGCTCCAGCTTTAACGACTAATAGATCCAGATTTGTGCCAGCATTCATTAGATCCATTTGAGTGACTGCAACAGGTGCTGGATCCACTTGTACATCGGGCGTTATACTTGGCTGAACCCCTGTAGTCATTAAGCGATTTACAACACCGGCTTTAGCTTTTGCTAGTTCATTTTTTAAAGACCCTACTCTCATTGAAACATTACTAATAAATACATCTGTTTCAGAGCCACGTTTAAAGCCCCATAAATATAATGATGAAGATAAAATGGTCATGGCTATGTCCATGCCTACGAGGACGGCATTTTCAGAGTTTGAGTGACAGTTATCTTTGTGTTCTTCGCTTTTATTTGCTTGTTCGGCAAAATATAGACCTACTCTGATGACGTACATCACGACAAGGATTACATCCAGTGCTATTTTTCCATAGTTCCATGCATTTTCTTCCGATGCGACTACGATGATAGCTGCTACATCTTCTAATAATGCATTCATTTGCTCCTTCTCACCGGGTTGTAGTTGTCCATTTTTTTCTCTTTTTCCTGCATAAGCTTTTAAAAAAATAACGTCATTTTTTAATTGATTGACGCAAGTTTTAAGATAACTATTTCTAAATAATAATATAGATGAATGTCCAGTATTGGATAAGGTGGCATTATTATTGGTTAATAAAAAAACATTGCTGCCCATGGATGCAAAAATGGCGTAATTAAGCACAAGTGAAGTACCTGTACAAAATGCAGCGCCTATTCCACCCATGTATTTTTGTGCCCAAGTAGCAGGAATATCTCTTGCTGTGCCTGCACACCAGCTTAAACAGCTATTCCAGGTCCATTTTTTAGAGGATTGCTCGCTTGTGAAATCTGAGGATTGTATGCTTTGCTCTTTAGTGCCTACATATCCTGGATTGGATCCTAATTCTATATCATCTGTTTTTGTAGTTTTAGGTAGCATGCAATTTAACCTCTTAGTTAATGTTGTAAAAGACGTTAGTAGAATAACATACTAAGATAGTTAAAGCAATAGTTTTATAATTTAAATTAGTAAGATTTTAGTTGAGGCTAGAAGATTTATTTGATGGACTATGATTATATATTTCAGCATTCTCCCCTACCAAGCTCCCCAATGAGGTTCTTTGGTTTGGATGCTCTAGTGCAGTTACGGAATCTGGTTCAGTGGTTTGCGTAAATCCACCCATTAAGGAGTCGGTCTCTTGATCATTAATGATTTTTGCGGCTCTTACATTGACTAATTTAACATCAATTCGATGTTTTGAGGTAGCTTCTAGTATCGCCTGGCTTGCATCTGCAGATAAAGGGAGTGTATTAGCATGTGCTAATTGTAATTGAAATGATTTTAGACCAGCAGGAGCCTTTTTAAAGAAGTCATGTAATTTAGCAGAAAGTAGCGCCCAGACTGTTTATCCAGTGCAAAAGGTATATTAATCAACAAGTTATGAACGCAGCCTGGGTATTGTTTCATAAATGCAAGCTGAGCATCAATAATAGTAAAACAATCATTGATATCAAATTCATCTAAAGCACTCAAGGCACCTGTCTTGGTTAGAAGCAGGTCCATTTTTTTACCTATCACTCGGTTATTTAAGAGATTAAACACAGGGCCTAAGTCAGATTTATTTGCTTTTTTAGCAAAAACAGCATGAACAAAGGCTTTTTCAACCGAGTTTGTTTCACTCATAATAAGGTTGAAATCGTCAACTTCAGTTTTTTTAGATGTCCAGCGTGCTAAAAGACCCATAATGGTGAATCCTTAAAATCAATATTATTTATAATACAACAAAATAACATTAAACACAATCATTGTAAGCTAAGTATCTACATTCAATTTACATAAACTTTTAAATTTGTAATTGAGGTGAGTCGCTGTAACTAGATGCTTTGTGTGTTTCCTTTGGTTTTAGGGTACTCGACATAAGATTAGTCACCAAGTTCAGGGTAAAAGGTACTGCAAAAGCGCAGGAACCTCGGGCAAGTATTTCTTGTATACCCGTTAATCCACTTAGAAATGGCAATATTTGTACTAAATATAAACAGCAGCCAATGGAGAAACTTTTTGCAAACCGCTTGTAGGGTGAATCTGTCAACTGACCAGCATTAAGCTGGCGCGCACTGAGATCATAGATTAATAAACTTGTAGCAAAAATAAGCCCAAAAATAGGCGCAATAATAAAATGTATCGCTGGACCTGCAGGTTGACATGAAAGCATATGCAAGAAAAATGGAATAGCAACGCGCGCGAGAGTATAAGCAACGGCTATAAATAGCGTTTGTAGACCCACCTTTACGCAATCACTGAGCATTTGCTGAAAAAGTGGATCGCTCCACAAGAGACATTTTCCGGTTTTATAATAATGATGACCGTATTGACAGCCAAAATAAACTAACATGGCCATAGGAATCAATACAGACTCGCCTATCGCTTGGCTTGCCCAATCGATGTTCATACCCTCCAGATTATGTGGCTCGGGCTGCAAATCATAACTCAAGTCACTAGCATGGACCTGCGTCATCCCCGCCGCTACCATACTTCTTGATAAAAACAATTTTATATGGTGCTGATCGAGTTCAAAGCGAATCTGGTTCATTTTGATTTTATTATTGAAGACCATTGTACTGATCAAAATTTCATTGGTTCCAGCTATAGAACTTTGCTCAAGCGGATAATAGACTTCACCATCTAGGAGCAGCAGTCTAGTTTGAGCCGATTTATCTGAGCCAACACTAACGCCCTCATTTGAAAAAAAACCATTCAGGTCAATAGCTTCTTTGGAAGTAATGACACCGGGTTTAAATTTTAATAATAAACGTGTGCTCATAGTCTTGTTTTATTATGAATAAAGATATATAGCTATCGGTATATAAATTTTAAAGTTAAATAGCTGCTCAAATAAATGCCTTGAAAATACTCACCCGCCATGATAAAGTCGACTTCATAACTGCGCAAGAAATCAGTTCTGAAAGGATATAAGTGTATTATGGCTCCTAAAATAAAATCGCTTCAGGTTAGTGCTAAAAATGAGACATTTACTGCAGCTCAACGTAAGGCCTATCATCAAACGGCTCCTAATAATCGATATAATAGAGACGTACAAGAACTCACCCGCCTTATAAACCTTTACTCTAAAAATTGCCAAATAACTGACGGAAATCTTATTGTAATTTTCTTAAGAACAAAATCACTTGCACACCAATTTTCTGCCATTATAAACCGCTTTAGTTATATTGCTGATGATACAGATGGGCGCATAGCAAGGCAAAAAGATGATACTTATGTATTAATCACTTTCAAACACTATCAAGGTATAGTTAAAGAATTTAAGCCTGAACTGCTCTCAACGCTAAATCACATACCCCCTGTTTCTGCTCGATCACCTTATAAATCCTTGGGCAAAGACGATATGTTTAACTATGGAAACACTATATCTCAGGCTTCTCGAGAAAATTACCATGTGGAACATCCAGATCGCTTAACAAGAGATGTTAATGCACTTAAGGAATTTTTTAAAAAAACTTTAAAAAATAATATGAGCACTGGTATGTTGGAAATTAATATCGCCGATAATGAAGAAAGACATACTATCGTAAGGGCATTGAATAATTTTTCTTATGTTATTGAAGACAATACTGAAGGTCGTGCTACAAAAAGTGAGCAAGGCCACATCTTTATACCAGACAACCATTATCAACAAATTAAGTCTTATGTTTTGGCACTTAAAACTCCTGATAAAAAAAATGCCGAACCGCCCCCCAGTGCTGCACAAAGAAAAAAATATCATCAAGACCATCCGGAGAGAGTCAAGCCAGATTTTAATGCAACGTTGGAATTTCTCACCCACCTTAATGCAAATAAAAAACTTTCTCATACTTATGTGGATCAAAATAAAGCAAAAAATGTATATGGCAGCATTAATCGTTGCGCTTATTTAATCGAAAAAGATGAATTAATTGTTGAAAAAGACAAATTAAAAATTTCCATGACCGATGCTGAAAATTATACTGCTTTATACCAGCATTTCTTTAAAGCGAAACCATCAGTGGAGTCATCTAAAGCTACGCAAAAACCTATCATAGTGGCTCTAAAACGAAAGCAGGAAGAACGACCTCAAGCAAAAGAAATCATTGAAACAACACCAACTAAGCACATTAACATGAGCATTCAAGAAGAGACCAGTGAATTGAGTACTTCTAACACTAACCAAAGTTTAGATGCAGTGATTGATGACTTTATTTTTGATGATCCCATGGGTGGCTTTGATAGTACTTACAAATACTAGCAATATCAGATTTTTTTATAAACATCTCCGCCGACGGTGCCGGCAAAAACAGTTTCTTCTGCGCTATTGTATAAGAGTTCCAAAATATTCGTGCCATCTAAATCTGAGCCTAAAGAGCTTTGCACCCAACTCGCTGCGTTCCAGCTCCAAATTTTTCCAGCTGCTGTGCCCGCATAAATGTATTCATCAGCGGGACTATAAACAAGCGCGTTAATACCTGTACCATCAAGTGTGCTTGGAGTGAGATTGGTCCAACCACTCGCATCTAACCTTAGTACATAACCATTTTGTGCACCGGCATAAATTTTATGTTCTGTTGTATCATAAACAAGTTCAACAATTTCGCCAATAACGGGCGAAGCAGGAATTGAACCAGTGGATGTCCAAGTTGAAGTGTTCACATCAAATATATAAATGCCGCCATTATTACTACCGTTGCCATTAGTGCCAGCATAAATATTTCCGGTATCTAAAAAATCAAGAACAGCTGTACCGTCTAATCCTGTAGTCAGTGTCCATGATGGACTTATTGCTGACGTATCATAAATATAAACGTTACCCAACTCACCTGTGCCATTGTCTGTTCCAGCAAATAATAATTTAGTATTACTGTCAAATAACAACCCATTTTCACTAACAGCATAATTTAAAGGGCTACCATTAGTCAGTGTCCAGGTCACACCATCCCAACTCCATACATTACCTGCACCTGTACCTGCGTAAACAGTATCAGTGGTAATATCATAAGTAAGCGCATTAATAACATTGCAATCAAGCGAACCCGAAGGTGAGCCGCATGTAGCGCCAGAGGTGAGCTGATGCCAATTATGACCATTCCATTCCCAGACAAATCCCATTCCAGTACCGGCATAAAGATAACCATTATTTGTGTAAACAAGAGTAATAATAGGATCAGTGGTGGTGAGTGGCATATCGTTCGGGTTAGACCATGAGCTAGCATTCCAAAAAAATACATTGCCATCATCTGTTCCAGCAAATATTTCTCCATCAGTACCATCTATAAGCGCATTAATAGTGCTCCCATCTAAAGGTAGATCATCTGTATTCGTATTAATCCACTCAACACTTGTTGTTTGAATAGGTGTTTTAAGTGGTGCTTGATTAATATTTAAGGCATCTACAACAAGCATACGATCGATAGTGCCAGGATCACAATTTTGGAAGGATAATTCCACTTCACAGGTGGAACCTGGTTTTCCTTCTGATGCTAAGATTCCAGAGCAGTCAGTGATAATAGTGACAGCGTTATTAGGCAAAGTACCACCACTGGTAAGATAAGGTGTACCTATTTTTACATCAAATGGTAAATTGTTTTGGATGATATAGGGTTCTGAAATAAAAGGGCTTGTGCAGTATCCAATCGGTGTATCGTTAAGAACGGGAAGAGGCTCAGAAAATGATATTCCACAGCTAGAACTGGTAGTACAGCTTAAGGTCTGAATTGCAGAAATATTAAAAGAAGTAACAAATAACATGCTTAACAGTAATAAGCGTTTAAAAATATTCATGATTGCTCTCCTTTTTTATAATGACCAACGAAAACCTAAGAATACGGCTTGTGAATGCAGATCAAAATCACCAGCACTCACCTCTTCTAAAGACTGCGTCCCACTATCACCCTCGTTACTCAATTGAATATTGTCAAAACCTGTATAAAGGTACTCTGACGTAATTGCAATATGCTCATTCAATGAATAGTTTAATCCGCCTCCAAACTCATAAGCAAAATTAGTGCTGGTTTTTGCATCTAAATTAACACTTTGCCAGCAAATATTTTCTTTAGCATGATAGTTTACCCGATTCCAAGACGGACCTAAGCCTGCAAGACCATAGACAGAAAGATTACGATAGGAGGCAAAGGTTAGTGCAAGATCAAACATCAAACGTGTACTTTCAAAATCCGTAGTATAGTCAGTATCGTAATAATCACCCGGGTATTGATAAAACATATCCACATGACCATCAATATTGCCTTGTAAGTAATAAGCTTTAATTTGTGGTTCTATCAGTGGAAACCATTGTAGTTCATCAGAGTATTCTTTTGAGTCAAAAAGTGGAATAGCATACCCTACTCCTAATTGTACTGTCCAAGATTTCCAATCATTGGAGTTGCTCTGATTGAGTTCATCGCCTGGAGCATCTTGCATTAAATATATAATGGAATTTTGGGCATCCAATGATGCAAGTCCACCTGATAATAGAATTGACCAGTAAGGCTCATATTCCTTAGCGATCGAAGGCGCAGTGGGCAATAAAAGACTTAACAGCAAAAGTGTTTGGTAATTTTTCATATAAAATCCCTTTTTATAAAACAGTTGTGCTACTTGTTTCATTTTATAATAGAATATAACCTTTAAATTAGGAAATGCGAATTCAATTATTACAAATGCAGCACCATTTCGACTATACTCTATTAGATTCATTCAACCCAAACAGGAGTCTTCTGATGACTAAATTACTAAAAGTTTTTACCTTATTATTAGCCGCTGTATTTTTTTCAACCGCCTTTGCACAAAGTCAGATTGATGCTCCCGCAGAAGCCCAAGCCTTTTCTTCAAGAGTTGCAAGCAAAAGTAACACTTACAACCGAGCAGCAAGATCAAATGAAAAAAATTATGACAGATAGCATTAATCAACGCGAGCTTGTTATTTCAAGCTACCAAGGACAAAGTGGCATGATGGTTAAGAAAAATATTCGTGATGACTTGCAAGGTGTAAATGAAAAGACACAATCAGAAGTACAGCAAGTCTTGAATGAAGAGCAATATAAAGCTTTTGTACAAGTACAAGAAGCGCGCCAGCAAAAATTGCGGGATCGTATTAATAGCGAGTTTTAATTACTGCTTAGTACCACTGACATTTTGAAATACTTTCAATTCAAAATAAGGCAAAATCGCTAAAATAAAATCAAACAAATCTGCTTGTATAGCTTCATATTCATTGGTTTTAAGATGTTGTGAAAATACATAAATTTCAATTGGCAAACCTGAGGCTGTGGGTGCTAATTGGCGAACGATAGAGGGCATATTATTATGTAGTGCAGGATGAGTGAGGAGATAATCTTGTAAGTAGGCACGAAATAAGCCTAAATTTGTTACATTTTTAATATTATCCCGAGCATGTCGATTAACAAAATAATCTTGCACATGTTCGATTTGTTCTAATTTATCGAGTAAATCTTTAGTGCAAAAACGAATCGAGTGCATATCTAAATTTATTGCACGGCGTATTTGTCTTCCGCCAGAATCCAGCATGCCTCGCCAATTTTTCATTTGAGTATTAAGTAAAGAATACGTCGGTATGGTCACTATGGTTTTATCATCATTTTGTACTTTTACCGTATTTAATGAAATCTCAATAACTTCACCATCAGCGCCAAATGCAGGCACTTCAATTTCATCACCCAAACGCAGCAAATCATAATTGCCAATTTGAATACTGGCCAGTAAGCCTGAAATAGAATCTTTGAAAATAACTGATAAAATTGCTGTGGCAGCACCAAGACCAGTTAATAATGCAACGGGTGATTTGTCTAGTAATAGCGCGCCCACTAAAAATTAGGGCCACTACATAAATAACAATTTTGGAAAGATCAATATAAATTTTAATTGGTCGATGTTTAATTACCGAGTGCTCATTATAATAATCCTCTATAACATTACCCAGCGCAGATATCGATAACGATAGAATGATCACCATATAGATCTCCACCGATTTTTCGATCAATTGCACTAGAGTAAGAATATATGATCGATCATCGACTACCATCCAAGGTACCAAAAAGTAGATAATCAGTGCAGGCACAAGATGTGATAATTGCAACAAAATTTTATGTTTTATAAAACCGCGACTAAATGACAAAGTACTTATTTCAAAGCAACGATTAAACAAATGCACTAAGTAGCCTTTAGTAATATAATTACTTATATAACTCAGTGCCAACACTGCAATAAATATCGTGAAGGAACTCATCAGTAAAGCCCAGCCCTCACCCATATTAAAGCTCACTATAAAAAGCCTCTATATGCTGAAGCACGGTATGTTCTGTTATCCACATGGTTAATATCTCTGGGTTACAAACATATAATAGTACTGGAGAATAATAAAAGTGTATATACTGATCACTCATTAATAAGAGTTATTAGCTATTTGCTTTTTTTGATCAGGATCTATTATTTGCTGTGTGTATTTACTTTTACCTTTCTAATTTCCTCTGATTTGAGATATTGGCCTCTGCCCACTGGGTCACACCCTGAGTTACTTTTTTGTAATTTGGGTTTAATAAATTCTCATTTTTGAATATCCGATACCACGATTTAGTGACTCATTTTGTGCTGGTGAAGTTAAAATTCCAGTATTTTGACCAGCACTTTTACCATAGTCAATTATTTTTGTTGCACAAGCTAAATATTTAAATGCTCGTTTATTTTCACGAATCCATTTCTGCTGAAGTTATTAATCCTATATTTTTCTCTGTTTCAAAAATTGTAGGAGGAGTTGATAGAAGAACACTGGGTCAGGATTAATTTACCATTTTCATTACCAGACCCATTTTGAGTAAAATTATTTCCATCTTCTGTTACAGCCTTCACTGTGACGAGAAATGCTCTTGCTAAACTGGCCTGTTCAAATAATGTAGTTTCATCTTTAATGTCAAACTCAAGCATTAGTTGCGCATCTTCCCATTGACACATAGACTCGTTAATTTTTTTATAAGTCTGGTGCTCATAATTTCTCTTCCGGAAGGTGGACTTATGAATCTCTTCAAAATAAACCAAATGACCTGCTGTAAATATTTTATACCAACCTTTGGTGGCTACATCTTCAAAAAATAGACGAATTATTATTTGAGATTTTGGTCATTGACCAAGATCAATTATTTTGCGCGCAATTGCTAGCGTTTTCAAATGTATTAGTGATTCCATCAGTATCATTTGTTATTGCAATATTTAACTTCTCTTTATCAAGCATTTCTTGGACTGCCATGCGTTGATAAAAAACTTGGTCAGGCAACTGCCGTCGTCATCGGATGGATTGCCAATTGCCCGAGAACTTTTATATATATAATGATTTTTAAAATGATGGCCTTTTTCTGTTAATTGTTTCACTTTTAAGCAGCATTAACATAGCTAGATTCGCCTGCGCAATTAAAAACGTATTTGCGTCAAATCCAAACATAAATACCCTATCGTTTTCAATTTTATATTTTGAAATTATTTTTAATTGAATAAGGCAGTTTAGTTCTGGAATTATTTTCTCACCTAAGGTTTGGGCCCAAATTTGATTTCCTTTAAAGGCTACTATTTTTTATTCTTTTCTAATTTTGGAGCGATTTGAATCATAAAATCAAAGCGCGTAAAATCACCTTCCAAGGGAAACAAAGCATGCATAGCTTGCAAGGGTATTGCTACGATAGTCCCATCGTGATTTGAATCACTAGCTGCAGCCGGAATATTTAGACTCTCAGGATTATAAGGAGTAAAATTTTCCTTTAGTTGAAGCGCAGGTTTTAGTACTGGAAAGCGTGCTTGAAACGCTGCAAAATCTTCCCATTTCTTAGGAAGATTAATATGAAGGTACTGCCATAATACATCGCGCTCATAAAGCATACCGTTTTCAAATATGATAGGCTTTTTAGCTTTTTTACCTGACAAGTTACAGGTGAAAATATGATCGATCTCAGCTGCGGTAATGAGATCAAAGGGTGTGGTCAGTATAATGATTTCAAAATCAGGCAACACTATCTCTTGTGTTTTTTTATTTAATTTTTCAGCCATGATGCGTTTATAAAAAGCAGTGACATCAAATTTTTCATCCTTACCGGTGATCAAGTTGTGCCATATTAGCTCGGCATCGGTATTACGCCCAAAGCTTAATGCTCTTTTAGAAATATCAAATAGTTTTTCAGCTGCTTTTAAATAAAGATCAAATTTTAATGCTTTATCAGGTAAATGTTCAAGATATAAAGATTGATCGAGTAGAGATAATTCATCAATAATTTTTCTCTGCTCAATGACGGTATTGGGCCAACCGCTCCAGAATGTCTCTAATGCTTCGTGTTTATAACTCAGTTGTTTAATTTCTTTGAGTAATAAACGAGCCAATTCAGCCTCTTCATTTACAGAAACTGACTCATCAAGCGTTACGGGCTTAGGCCATGCAGCTAGGTGATAAGCACGGTCCAAAGTAGGCTGTAAAAAATGAACGACTATATGTTTTTTTTCGTTAATACATTTCTTTATCGCCAACAAATTAGTTTTATTCTCACCTGCTGGTTCATTATTAACTATCAAACCATCTTCATTTAACCAAGGTGCTTCATATAAACTAATTGTATCAATTTCATCTTGATCCACCAAAGCACCATCAGGAAGCATGACCGCCCTTTTAAAGGTAAACCAGTCAATTCGCTTAAAAATATTCCATAGGTCATGTTGCATAATCCTGTTTGATTTGATGCACTTAATCTAACATAAGAAACTTATAATTGGAAAATTTATATAAATATTAACGATAAGTTAAATAACATTTAAAATAAAGCTTGCTAAATTTAATGATAATGATTATCATTTGCGTTAATTAAATATATGCGAGATTAATCATGTTTACACTTACTACACCAGCCTATTTAGAAACTATGAAAGCGGATAATGCTACGCGTGAGGTCTTTGCGCAGATTCCGGTTGCTAAGAAGAAATGGGAACAAGCACATGATTCACCTTTTATTAATTTATCATTGTTAAATCCTCATGTAACACCTAATCCAGTGGCTCTGCAGGCACCTAAAGCAAATACCTTAGGTTATGGTCCTTCTGAAGGCGATCCCGAAACGCTTAAAGCAATTGTGAACCTGTTTAATCAATATTATGAAGGCAGTCAATACCAAACAGATGAAGTCATGGTTACACATGGTGGTAATGGCGCCTTGGATAAAATTGTTAACGTATTATTAAAAAATAATCCAAATAATGTCATCCTTACCTTTGAAGGTTGTTTGCGGGTTATAAGGGAATCATTAAAGATGCGGGAGGCGTGCTTGAAGTTATTCCTACGCCGACCCCAGGATTTCTTCTTTTTCAAAGATGATTTTAGACCCACAGCAAAAGGATTAAGAGAAGCAATAAATAGTCAACCCAAGGCGCGTGCCCTACTTTTAAATTATCCAAATAATCCTACAGGCATATCACTATTTCTTCATGAAGCACAGGAAATAGCCGAGGTGTTAAAAGAGCGCCCAGATTTATTTTTAATTTGGGATGATGTATACCATGATTTTAATGACTTGCCATCGATTAATTGGTTTTCATTAATTCCTGGACTTAAAGAAAAATCGGCAATGATCTGTTCAGGATCTAAAGGTTTATTAGGCGCACCAGGACTTAGGATAGGCGCAATAGGAGCGCCTAGTGATAAAATTGCACAAATGAAAAACATACAAACCCGAGATACGATAGGTGTAAATCGTGATGCACAAAGTAAATTTGTTGCGGCAGTGAATGCTAATAATCAAAGTACCTGGTTGCCCGCAACTAGACAGGAATACAAAACAAATCGTGAAGCAGCAGAAAAGGCTTTTGAACAACAAGGATTTAAGGTTTTTCCCTCACAAGGTGGGCTTGATATATTAATCGATGCATCACACCTAAAAGGCAAGATCAATCCCAAAACTCAGGAAAGCATTATGACAGATAAACAGATCGTAAAATATTTTATGGATGAAGCCGGTGTTGCCACAGTGCCAGGTTCAGGATTTAGCATCAATCCAAATAAAACTTGTTTACGTATCTCGTGCACAAATGAAACAAAATTATTAATTGAAGCAGCCAAACGTATAGGTGATGCAACGCGTGCATTAATGGAACAAAGGCATACTTTACAACCCAAAGGCATGAAAAATTCTTAAAAAATACAGTAAAAAATGCTACCACTTATAGATAAAAAACCACCAACGGAACCTGCAGATTTTGTTCCGCGTAAGACGTATCTTTGTTTTAACTTGCCTACGGATGACGCCATTTGGCACAAATCCTCTACGTTTGCACTTAATGCACTGTTAAATGGTATTCAGACAGCCCTTAATGCCAAAATGTTAGCGCAAGCCCATGAAGATGGTGGTGATGCCGCTGGCGCAATTATTTCTACCCTTCAGAATATTACTGTAGGTACTAGTATAAATTTTTTACTCGGTACCGGTCTTGAAATGACTAAGTTTATGGCTGATAAACAATATAAACAGGCCGGTGATCTTGCAAAAACGAGTTGGGCCTTAACCTTGATGTCAAGTATGCTAATAACAGCAATACAACTGAGCTCAAAATGGAGTCTGCCTTATCTATATGAAGAAAAAGCAGCCCAAATTGCAGGAGAATTTTTAACCGGATATGCGATAGGCAATATTCCTGGCTTAATGATGGCCACAAATTTACAAATTGTTTTTCAAACTAATGATTTAGATGTATCGAATTTTACAGTGTTACTCTCTAGCGCCCCTGGCGTTGCTTTTAGTTATTTATTAGCATTTCCAGGCAAACAAGGCGCTTTTGGTTTGGGTTTGGGGGCTAGTCTTGCAAATATTATCAGTTATGCCTTTATTCAATATTGGTTATCAAGAAAGAACTATACGGACTTTGAATTTTATAGCCTTCCTCTTGATAATTTTTATACGCATATTAAAGCATTAATAAAAACAGGATCTTTGCTGGCTTTTCAAAGATTAACAGAATGGGGAAATATATTTGCGATCACCTTAATACTGAGTTTAAGTGCGCCACGCTCGAGCGTATCTGCTATCGGCCCCGCAATACAATATACAGCCATCGTCAGTTTGGCTTTGCAAGGTCTTGGAAATGCCGTTTCTCTAATGATCAAAAGAGATAAAAAAAATCTGGAAAATGTCGGGATTTATAATACACAAGGACAGGATAAATTAATCAAAAAGATTCAACATACCTTAGTCACAAGTAATATTGCAGGCATAGCCGCAGCTGCTATTATTTTTATAACATTTTATTTTGCAAGAAAACCTTTATGTGATTTTTTTCTATCTAATGATGCACAAGAGCAAACACGGGAGTTGGCCTATACCTTTTCATGGATAAGTATGCTCGGCTTAATTGCTGAAGCACCGCGCATCGTATCCATAAGCGCCTTAAGAAGTTGGGGTGATATATTAAAACCCACACTTATCTGCTTAGTGTTGATGAGCATCATCGGCATTCCCATTGGATATGCTGCCAGTGAAGCAAACAATGACGATACTTATTTTCTGACAGTACGCAATATAGTGATAAGCATTAGTGCACTTGTTCTATTATACAGATGCTATCAAAAGCTTGAAGGTGAAAAAGAAAATTTTAATACTGAAATTTCAAGCCCAGAAAATATATCCTGCTGCTATCGTTTTTTAAGTGCTAGCAGGAGACCAAATGCAATTAATGATAATAATCAATATTTTATCACTGCAGATGTGACACCCAGATTTTAAAAAATGGATGTCATATCATTTTTATAAGATTTATATTTTACTTAAAGCCCATCCTAACTCCTGACAATTCAGATAGCCGATCTTTTGCTTCACTGACCAGATCATCGATCCGTATTTGAGCACCTGTACGGCCATAACCATACCAATCACGGTGCTCTTTAAACAAAGCATGTTCCCTCAGTATATTTAATTTATCAATGTAAGTACTAAGCGCTACTTGTTCAGTATCAGTAATTCCTATTGAGTTTTTTACTGGCATCTCATCTTTTAGCTGCAATGTAAGCGCTATTCTTGCTTTATATAGTGAAATTCCATAAAAATCTTTTTTAGGCGTGACATCAATAAAGTCCATACCTTTCATGTTTTCTTTGAGACAGGATCCATAATCATTAATTGTTTTAAGTAACTCATCAGCTCTTCCAAGGGCAAGTTCAGTACTCACATCTGTACCAATGGTACTCGTAGCTGCATTAAGTTTTATATAAATTAAATCGCAAAGAATACTAGGTAATTGATCTTGATGCCAGTTGATTAAATCTGCATTACCATATTTTGCAATTAAGAATTTATCAAATTCTTTTATGGCCGATACCTGTACCACCTTGTCATCAGCTGCTTTAGCCAAATCTTCAAATAATTGTCCAGCCCTAATCGCAATATCATATCTAAACTCAAGCCAATGGCTAGTGCTGCGTTTAAGGGAACCTACCCAACGTGTTTCAAATGCAGGTGAAGCCCAAAAGCCATCCCATGTACGATGTTTATGCACATCCAGATTAACATTAAATAATCGCGCAGTATTCGCAAGTTCATCTATAGTCTTTACTTGGCTCATTTTTTTACGAAAACTTTTGCTTAACTCCTCTTTATCTGAGGTCATGTGCGTGCCTGCAAGAAATATCGTATTATAGATTTGTTGTTGAAATTGTGGATTAATTTTATTTGCAACTGTTTTCCAGTTAAGATTAACTGTAGAGTTGAAAAATACTCGATTACCATCTTGTTTTGTAAAATAGCCGCCTTTATGCAAAGTGACATTATCGCCTTCTAAATACTGAACCCGCCAATCTTTTAAGAAAAGTTTCATCGCGCCTTCTTTGTCACTGCCTGTTAATTTATTTATTTCAACCATATCAGGGGTGTTTTCAATTTCTTTTAAATCCAGATCCAATACTTCGCCCATTAATTTTTGCTGAATGATAGTATTAGCATCTGCAGGCCAAATACGGGCACCATCTTTATCATAAGTACCCAGTTCAATAGAGCGGCTCTTGCCCGCTTTATCTTTTGCATGTACCGCAATAGTTCTTGCGTCATCCGTATGGGTCTCAACCGTAGCTAAAGTGACGGCTTGTCCAGCATTATTATAAGTCGTATCAATACCTAGTTTTGTGACCGACCCATCAAAAAGCTTTCTGGCAAATAATTGATTCGCAGGCGTGTGTCCGTTTATTTGCGCGACATAACCCGCATTTTCATAAATAGGCTTAACAGTATCTGCTATATTTTCACCATTTTCTACAGCGATAACGCCACCTTTCATGTACGGCAGATCATGGAGTTTTGTATTCGCAACTGCTTGTCTTGGTAGTGCCATAAACGCAAAACCTCTGGCTAGGGTTATGAATTCCTTATCTTCTTCTGCAGTACGTTGTTTATCATATAATTGGAAAAATCTTGTTTTTTATATGATTAAAACGCGTAATAAATTCATCGATATTAGCAGCGGGCTCTTGACCATCGGGTAATGACAAATCATCAGGTATAGTGATGCCACCATGGATAAGCAGTACTTTTTTTTTTTGACCAAAGCCTATAGTACGCGCAATTTCCGCATTCCTTATCAAGTCCATTATTACTGTGGGTTTTTTGTAAAACTCCACCATATATTCTTCAAAACTATTACTATAATTTAAAATATTAGCATTATCTGCCTTTGCATATTTAAATCCTATATTTAAATGCGCGCGCAATTTTATATAGGCTTTACGATATTCTACATTATCATCCTTTATCGCTTTGACTGCACTATAAAGCTCAAATGCGGTTTTACTAAAATCCTGAGTGGCGCCCGCATCAACGCGTGTTGCAAAGGCAATAGCCCAATACATAAAGGCATCGGGTGCGCCACGTGTGTGTTCATTTTGATATTGAATATATAAAACTTGTTTTGCTAGATCATCGAGTTGTGAAAAATCAGAAGCTTGGCCATCTGTATTTATGCGAGCAGTTGCTTTATCGACCCAGGTTGTAAAATCAGGTTTTGCCGGATCTATCCAGGCTAAAGGAATGGTGCTGCCGGACTTTGTTTTGTATCGCACTTCTTCAAGTGCACATTCTTCAGCGGCCTTTAAAAAAGCAGGACCAGATTTTAAGTTACCTTTATCATCAAAAAATATTTTATACTTATTCCTGTCGGCCTTTATTATTTGCAAGGTCTCATAGGTAAACTGTATATAGGCAGGATCTGATTCATACAAAAATCTCATGAAATTTAGATCTCTATTCCCTACAAGTATATGATCCAGATCTTTAAGCTTTGCAATCACTTCTAAAGGATTTTTTCCATGATCAGTCCAATCACCTAAATTTATTTCTTGATCATTCTCATATCCTAGTTCTTTTTTATATGCATTTATTTTTACTAAATCTTCGCCCCTACTTTCCATATCAGGAGAGATAATAATTCGATTTGTGACTGGACTTGTTTCACTGTAAATTGATGTAAACTTTGGATCTGGTATCATTTTAATAACCCCTGAAATATTAAGAATAAATTAAGGCGGACTATAAACTGAGCACATAAAACTACGCGATTTAATCATACGCAGCGTAAGGGTGTCAATAAATTTAGCATTACAAAAACCGAGGATTTTAGGGAATTTTACTTGTTATGTGGCTAACAGGGTGGTATTGTACTTCCATATTAAGTAGGAGTACAAAAAATGATACCTAATAACCTAATAAAACATCTAATAAATCCACCACCCGCAGGTAATCGTTATTGGACTGACAGCATACACGACTTGGTTGAGTCCCTATTTTTAGCGTGTTCCTCAGGTAGAAGTGCAAGCCCCTTAACTTTAAGGTTATTTAATGGCAAAGAATTACTTCCATTTACTCAAGCCGAACTTTGTAAGGCTATTTTAGATAAGACAGTATTATTATCAAACATTACTTTATTAATAATTGATCCACTCAATACAAAAAAAACTCAAAAATGCCACATCATTGAATTAATAAACCAAGCAGAAATTATACCGGTTAACAAACGTATAGAACATTTTGTATTAATGTTGTTACACGAACCAGCTGCATTGTTTTATAATAAATCTTCAATATTTGATCCATGGATGCCCAAATTTTTAGGTGAGGAACATAAACTTTCTGCTCAACAAATTATAATTATCACTCGAATCCTTGCCTGTTACGACTACAAACATGATTTAATGGTCAGCAACCTTATGATAGATTGGCTGTACAATCAATCTTGGTACCCTTCATACGAACAAGCATTTTTACAATTACTACTATCTAAAGACGATTTAGAGACGGGAACAGGTTGTATTGAACATAATTTAAAAGTATTAGTGACTTTACTGGGGACCCTGCCTTCGAATGGACTCGAAAAACTAGTAGATTGGCTCGAAAATAGACCCAATATTTATAGCAAATTGAACACGCTGCTTCTGGATGACAAAGGGACTTATCCTTGGATGAAGCACATTAAATATAATGTATATTATACGTTCATAGAATATGGCCATAAACTATTAATGCCCATCGTTGCAATGTTAGAGCATAAGCAGTCACTGGCTACAGAAATCATAGTAGATTTTTGCCACGATGAACGTCTAGGTTTTGATAAAACGCTTCATTTGGTTGATCGTATTTGCACCTACAGCCTGCTTCAGCAATTATATTTCTGGCAAACTGTGTATTGGGCTGCTGTTCAAGAAGATTATGAAAATCTAGAAAAGAATAAAAACGATAGTCACAGGGATAAGTTGTTATTAAAGGTCTTAGAAGATCCAGATGATAATTATGTTATGCCGCATTTTACAGCTGCAATTGACATGATCCCTTTAGGTGAAATGATATCTTTTTTGATGCAGAAAAATATTAGAGTTATGGTGGCAAAACGACCCAAGCTATTGAATTTATTAAAAGACAAAGCAGCACGTAAAGCACCATCTGAAAAAGAAAGTCAAGATTTAGAAAGTTTTGAGATTGTCCTTTTTAATCTTATGTATGAAAAAGATTCTTCTCATGCAATAACGCTTGCACTCAAAAATGGATTTGCGATAAAAAATATACTACTTATAGGCTGCAAATCATACTATGAAAAAGACAATGAATTACCTGGCCATGTATTTTGTGCACTATTATCAGAGTTTAACCTTTATTGGGAGCGCAATGCAAATCCTCTGGAGATTCAACTTCAAATAAATATGCTTTATCTAATGCATGAGGAAATCCCTCAGCAAGAAAAATCCAAAAAAAGTAACAAAAAAGTCAAGGATAATAAAAGCACTTTGATGAGCAAATTTCATGATTTGTTTTTTAACGAATCGAATAATGAATTCTTTAGTTTTTGTCGTAGAAATATATTTGTTGTGGCGGATATTTTATTGCGTCAACCCTTATTTTTGCAAAGGGTTTTTGATAAACGCTATAGCGCTGAACTTGATTTTAACTTCAAACTTCCTTTGAGCAATGATTTGCTTACTTTACTTACCAGCGATCAAATCTCCCTAGAGATCCTATGGGCTGCAAATGTATTTGATAAACATGAATTAGCTAACGAATTATTAAAATCACGCACTTTTAACGAAAGATTTTTTAAGAAATTAGAACAATATATTATACAAGATAAATTCCCAGATGCGCATAATGATAGTTATTCAAAATACTGTAAAACCAGAGGCCATGCATGGTTACATCAAATATTGACGAATAAAACACTGCTACCCAAATTAATCCATCTGGAACTGTTCGATTTATATGATATTCAAAAAGAATCTGTATTTAATGGTAAAACCAATCATTTTAAAAATGCTCTAGAGGTCGTAGAACTTAAAGATTTATATCGTTTAAGAGATCAGAATCAAAGTGAGTTAACCTCGGGGCATCTTAAAGGAAATAAGACCCTACAAACATGGCAGGCAGAATTGCGCGCATATATCGAACTGCGAGAAACAAAATATAAAAAAGATAAGACGCAGCTGTTTGTAACTATCCTCAATAAAAGTTATCAGCGCGCGCAAAACAATTTCCAAAATAAAGATGATCGTATACAAAAGAGAGCGCATGCAATGAGCAGCTCTGTACATATGCTCTTAACACAATACCCTACGCTAAGCCAACACGCGCCTGAAGAGATGAAACCCATACTTAATGCCATGGAAAATAATTATCAACAATACCAAAAGGGTGAAAAAGATACTTTGCAAGAAGTAGTCAGCTATTATCGCTTGCAAAAAAAGTTAGTACATAATTCATAAATTTTCCAAATCATTTAAGCCCACCTTAATTTATATCAGGTATGATAAGTGCTTGTATCAAAGCTATACCTATCAGCGTCGGAGTATAAAAAGTGAAGCGTCACAATCAATTATTAGTCAGTCCACCCTCTGCAAATAATCCCTATTGGCAGCGTAGTGTTGCTCAATTAGTAGATGCCATTTTTCTAGCTTGCGCTGCAGGTGGCGACAAATTACACAGTATGTATTTACCTGTTGGAGAAAATACAGAGCAAAACTATACGCGTGAAACCTTAAGCCTTGCTATTTTGAATAAAAATATCAATTTAAAAAATGTACTATTTTCAACCTACGGCAAACATATTGCGCAAACACCGAGTAAATTTAAGCTATTAGAACTTTTACTTGGCGCACAAAATCCGAAAATCACAGCATCGCAAATGAGAGAACATTTATTGTGTTTACTGCTGCTTGAACCTGCGACTTTATTTTTAGATGATGATCATTCTATTTTTACTCAACCGGGTTGGTCTAGGCTATTAACTGATAGTAATGAAATCACACCTTATTTGATGAATATTTTTTCACATTTATTAGCCTGTTTTGATACAGTAGATAATCTCATTATATCGAGTTTAATGTTCGACTGGTTATACACGCATGATCGCTACTTAAAGGCCTATTATAAAGAATTTTTGGAGGCAATAGTCAGAAATCCTCATAATCAGAATATGAAAATACTGGTTACTTTCCTAGGCTGTTTAGCTGCAACTGAAACACTGCGCACTGATTTAATTTTATGGCTTGAAGAACAACCGGAAATTTATGACAAATTAGTAGCATTACTTTTAGATGTAAATAAAAAGGAAAATACTTGGCTCAATACGCTTAGATATGATGTATTAATTGCTTTAGCAACCGATGGACAAAAATATGTAAAAAACCTGATTACGAAAATAGAAGCACAATCTGTCCATGCTGAAAAATTGGTCGCAAACCTTTGTCAAGACGATGATATAGGTTATGACAAGGCCATAAATAGTATCGATTGATTTAGCAATATTAGTCAAAATAAAGATAAATTATTATGGAGAAGAATTTACTGGAAAACTGTAAATATAAACAATCAAATTTCGTATACAAACAAATTATTAACAATGTCTCTTACGAAATATAGTTCCATTTATGCCATACCCCATTTTAAAGCAGCTTTAGAAGCGAAGATACCCACAGAAAATCTAATGCGAACCTTATCAGAGCATAAAGGGAACATACCTACCTACCCTATCATGCTTTATTTTTTAAGCGCACAAGATAATAATTGCGTTAGCGAAAAAGAAGCAAATGTTGCTTTAGCTACCTTGCAATACAATTGCTCACTTGAAACTTTAAATACCGCTTTGGACTATGGTTTTCCTGAAAATATCCTGCTCGCTGATTTTCAGCTCCAAATATATCTGCTAAACAATATCAAAAAGCTTGAAATGCATCATGACTCAGATGGATATTATGCACTGTTATTCACTAAAGAAAATGAGCCATTTTTCAAACACTGTCGAAATAATTTAGATGATATTAGAGTCGATCTGATGTTAACTAGCCATCCATTACTATTTTCCCGGGTCTTTGATCCAAAAAATAAAAATGATTTTAATTTTGACTTAACAGGCTCTAAAAAGAATGATACTGTTGCGTTTATAATAAAATATCTCACAATAAAGATGATGTGGTCATTAGGCATATTTGAAAAGAATATTGCCAAATACTTTTTTTATCGAAATAATTTTAAGAAAATGTTTTTTGAGCAATTCAAACAAGACGGTTTTCTAGAGAATCTACCACCTGAGCACAAAACAACACTTATGCAAGTATGTAAATTATACGCCAAGGAACATTTGGTTCATTTTCTAAGTGATCCAAAGATTTTACGAAAAATTTTAACTCATACAATATTTGATTTGGATATTATTCAAAACGATGCTCTCGTTTATGGCAAAGAAAAATTAATAAATTTATTTGATAATTTAGACGCAATCAGCCTCGAAGACTTAAATAAATTAAAAAGAGAAAATGCACGTAAGTTACAAACAGAAAAAATGATAAACAACCCCAAGCATCCATTATGGACCTGGCAAAATGATTTATGTGGCCATATCGCCCGTCGTGAACAATGGATAGAATTTTTCTATAATTTAAATGTCATTTATACACAAGCCTATGAATATGCTTACAGCAGAGCACCAAAAAAAACGCTAGGCACAGAAATATTTGAACCTTTAAGTGCAGATAATAATATTGAAAACAACTTGGCTAATCACGTATGTAAGAAAGTCCACGGCCTGCTAACCCAATATAAAGAAGTGATTAAACAATCTGCCAGCGAAGAATTATCAACGTTACTCAATACGATGGATCAAGCCTATGAAAGCAATAAACAAGACCACAAAATAGTGGCTACTTATAACTTAGAATATAAGCTGCGCTATAAAATCCCAGATTTTTCATAATCTATGACATAGATTATGTGCTCTTTCGAGAGGATAAGACATTAAGTTCATTTAGAATATTTTGTTCTAGCACAAGCACTCTCTCATCTTGTATAAGCGATTCTGGATGCAAAATTAACGCTTCTTTTCCACCGCGGGTTAATTTTTTAATACTTCTTTCGATTGCCATCGCAAAAGATCGTTCACTATTAATTTTCCAACATTGGGCGACGCATAAAGGTGTGAAACTTTGTGTATATTTACATTTGGCCCTGCGATCAAGATGCGCTTGATAGCGCTTAAAGATATCATTAGTATACCCTGTATAATAAGTATCATTATTACAGTGCAAAATATAAATCCAATATAAGGGATTTGGCATATTCCTTTACCCGTAAAGTACAAATTTCTGATTATAGCAAAAACCCACTAAACTATGGGCGTCATGTCAAGATGGATAAGTTCATGACTATTGCACAAGATAAATAGCATTCACTTAACATGCTATCTAATTGATTAGTATTATAAATACCAGGAAAATCCTTGTAAAATTAATTTGACAACACTTAAGAACAATGTTAGCATACATACTGTATTATAAACTCATAGGAGAGAACCTCATGAAATTTAAAGTCTTTTTTGATAAAGAAGAAAATATATACAGAATTCAAGCCAATTCCAATGAGGATCTCAACGAATTGTTAAAAACTGAAGCTTTTGCACCGGCTAAAAATGCTATAGCTATTTTTAAATCTAAAAAACAAATAGTTGGGCGAGCCGACAACAAAATGCATTTACAATGTTTAAGAAGAATGGTAGATGAAAAATCAAGTGAGTTTGCAGATGCTGAGATTTGTCTCAAAGAAATTGATCAAGCAATTACACATTTACTTGCATTTACACCTGAACATGATGAAACCATTTACTTTCATTTTAAAGGAACAATTGCTGCATCGATGATAACTGCAGAATTTAATAGCATGCTTGATTTAATGGAAACCGCCCTACATAATACTGCATTTAATGCTAATGGCATGATAGCCAACGACGAAGAAGATGCATTTGAGTATGTTTCACGCGGCAAAGCAAATAATGAAAGCCGGTATATATTTGATATAAAAATAGATTTTAATAATCCAAAGCATGTAGGTATTTTAGCGGATTTATTAGAACAAATCGCTTCTGATAGTAATGAGTATAAATTAGACATCCAAGGTCGTCGTGAGATTTTAGTCGATAGAAGCAAAGAAAATAATAAAGAAAATTTTGTGCGGCAATTGATGCAGACAGATGTACTAGCCTGGCAACCCATTTTCGAAAAATTTCTTTCATTAAAAGGAATAAACATAACCGGAATAACAAACACCTCGTTTAATTGGATAAATGGCGATGCATCAACTTACAATAGCAATATGACAAATATAGTAACTTTCTATGACACTAAAAAAGGTTTTTTTAGACAGAATGGTTTGTTCGCATCTCAATATAGCTCTGTGATAGAAGAATTAAAAGGCAGTGGTAATAAATCACCAGAAGAACGTAAAGTAATAGTGGCCAACTACTTTGCTAGTGTGTTCTACGATACTCAGTGGAAGAAAGATGTTGCTGCCGATGAAGCAATATCTGCAAGTACGAAGGCAATATTAAGTTTAAAACTTTAACCTAAATCAACCGCTACATTTGCTAAATAGATTCACATGAAATCTATCTTTTAAACTACAAGTGTCTTTTGGTTTCTCGGCAAGCCTATGTAAAATTTGCAAACATCAAACCAGAAAGTGCCATACACGATCTATTGGCTGACTTATCTACTGTTTGTATTAAAGGAATATTACTTTTTTCAATGAATACCTCTAAGAACAACAACACGAATTCATCTAAAGATTTAAACGATCAAAACATAAATACTAATAACATTAAGAAGCTGAATTAATTTTGTCTTATGGTTTTTTATGGCTATCCCATGGTTTTATGGCGCAGATGATAAAGTCCAAAAAGAGATAAGCCAGCTGCAAAAAAGCACCAGGTTGAAGTGAAGGCATAACCGTAGATAGTTGCTGCTAAAATAGCGCTGAGCATTAACAAAAGGCCTAGGAATTTAATTTCTTTGATGGAACAATACAGCAGCGGAAAAACTGTGGAAATAAGATACAATATAAGATAAAAATAAGCATAATACCCGAGGTTATCAATATTATAAGAAACTGATTTATTAATCACATAAACATCAATCGTCTCAATCCCAAGCAGTAAAGGCAGGTAAAGCAATATGCCTAATAAAAATCCAAACAGTGCGATCAAACCTATTACTTTTTTGCGAAAAGCGATAGGTTCAGCAAAATAGACACTCAAGGGCAAATAAACTGGCCAGAGAAAAAATGCAATAAACGTATATTCCAAGCTATCATGATACAGGGCAAGATAATCATGCTGATGCCATTTAAGCCAAACCATTCCTTCAATCAATTGTTGTATACCGAATATAACAGGGATAAGGGCAATCAATAAATAGTGCTTGTTATAACTATATGCTTTCACAGTTGTATATAAGCCTAGCGGTATAAGTACTGAGCCCATTACAAAACTGGCTTGCGCTGAAAAACACATATAAGGCACTCCCTTTCGTACTACTATTTTTTAGTTGGTGAATAACACAAAGTAATTAATTGATGCGGCAAATCAATAGGACCATAACGTTTTATTGGAAATTGATCATTGACCATTAAATCTAAGGCATCAACCAGGCCATGATTAATCGTAAGCTGGCCAGTGACTTTATTTCCCGCCTTATCTTGTTCAATAAGCTCAGAGGTCAGTGTGACGGAATCGACCAGCAAGGCGCCCGTATCTTTTAAATTATTCGCAGAAGTAACTGTGTCAATAAGCGCTTGATTATATTTTTTCCCGTGATAGATGCATTGTTCAATATGAATAGTTGCCTGACCTTGTGCATGTTGTTGCATGATCTGACTGTCAAGACCACTGGCTGTGACTTTCATATCCAAATTAATTGATCCCGTGATTTCATTATCCGCTGCCATATAGGTTAATAAATTAGATAGATTAGCTTGATTAAGGTGTGCAATGATTCGGTTTTGTGGATTGGATTTGGTTAAATCCAGCGTCATCTCGCCGCTTAGATCACCTGAATATAATTTTGCATTAAAAGGCTTCATCGTAATAATGCCTTGATTGATATCCATTTGCATAGCGATAGCTTCAAAAGCCATTTTATTTAAAGAAAAATGATCAAAGGTAAAATCTTTAATTATAATATGCACTTTAGGGTTAGTAAGCAGCGCTAACAAATCAAAGTATATTTTATCGATATCTAAACTATCGATATGCACGTGATCAATTATTATTTTATTTTTATCTACCTGTGTAATGGAACCTGCTGTGAGATGTAAATTTTCAAGGGTAATATCATCCTGCCAATGAATGACTGTATTTTCAAGAGTCAGGTCCAGTTGCTTTTTTAATAAGGGCAAAAATTTAACTTGAGCATTTAATTGTTTAATTTGCAGTACCTGCGGCGCTTGACCTAATTGGGCATCATGCAAGCTAAAACCAGGCTTGGGCCAGAGTTGCCAGCTGATATCACCCTGAATGACAAATGGATGGTCCAGTATTTTTTCAACTTGGTTAGCAATATTATCTTTATAATGATTGGGATCTACTAATAAAATTAAACTGATAATACTGAGGGTAATGATCATCAATAAAATAATAATAATTTTAATAAGTTTCTTCATGCGTGCAAATCCTTTCACAGTGCAAATCTACAGCATTATCTAAGTTTATAATTTCACCTAAGATTAATACTTCAAAAAAGGGCCCAAAATCTTCTCCTGCAAATAGCATAGAATAGCCTGTTAGCAAAATAGCTTAGAAAGCTATTCCCAAGTGCAGGCGAGTAAAAATATGTGTGTTTAATGTATTCATTACTTTACCTTAGCACAATAATTATATGACGCCCATATTTTAACCATTGGTATACACGCGAGCTAAGCAAGAACACCTGCGGTAAAATAATGAGGCGAAATAATAATGCTTGTATTAATTTTTTGTTGATATTACTATACTGCGAGTAGTGCAAATCAGCACTGTTTCACGTGAAAAAAATTGTATATGCAAGTATCATGGAGTTAATATGTATATCCCCTTATTGATATTATATGCCATCGCTCAAACAGCATACAGCGCAGCAAATATAAAAACTTCAGCCACACCTATCACGCACGGATATAATAGTGGTAATTTTTTCCGATCATTTCAAGAAATAAATTGGTGCCCAACTCTAAAGCCGGTCAATAAATTTACGATTTCAAATGAGGATTTACCTGGTGCAATTATTGGCGCTGCATCTTATGGACAAAAAAATTCATTGCCCATATGGTTATTGGCTGTAGATGATTGGCAAAGCATTTTTTCAAAAAAAACAAGTGCTCAAATCGCAACCTCTTGGTCATATGGTAATATGCATGGCATCATAAAGAAATTGCACGATAAAAAAGATTCTGCAAGCCAATTAAAGCAGGCACAGCTAAAATTTTTGAATGGTCTCTACACGCATAATGTGAATGCAGATGGTGAAAATGAAATGAAGGACGCTTTAGTGATACTAAAAGCACACGATAACGAACATCACCCAGATGGCCTAACTGATTTTATAAATGACGCTCAGGACCTGATAAAAAATATCAATACTAATCAATCTAAAAATAAACTTAGAAACTAGTTTTTTTTGTAAATCTAACTTGCATCTTAGGTATTATTTAAGATCTTGAGCTTCAAGTTGTGTGCATCTAATTCAATTAGTTTGGCGACTACAAATCCCAGTCAGGTTTATTCAAAATTTAACCATCGATATATGTAAGTGTATTAAAATTTCTTCTATACTTGCCTAAACAACGGAGTGTATTGAAATGAAACAATTAATATTTGCATTTTTGAGCATATTCTTTTCTAGCATGTTATTAGCTGCGAGCCCAGCCCATAAAATAGATGGATTATGGGAAGTCCGATATGACGCCAGTCATACCCCCAGTGCACATATACGTATTACCACACAAGCAAATGGTGAAGTTGTGGGTGTGATTGAAGCCGCTTATCCACGTCCTGGGGAGCAACATTCACCCAATTGTACCCAATGTGAAGGCGAAAATAAGGATAAACCCATCATTGGTCTTAAAGTATTATGGGGAATGGAGCCTACTGGCAATAATCAATGGGGCAATGGCCAATTACTTGATGCAGAAACAGGCAAAGTCTATAGCGGGAAAATGACCTTGGCTGATAATAATAATGAATTGGATCTTCGAGGCTATGTTTTAATGTCCATGTTTGGCGATACTTCTACTTGGAGACGTATTGGATAAAACACTATGGCACGATTTATACGCAGCACTTCATTACGTTTAGCCAATGAAGATTTAGAGCGCCATACCACGTGGTTAGAAATTTTTTTTGATTTAACCTTAGCTGTTATTGTGATCCAAATTTCTGATAACTTATCTAAAGATTTAACGCCCCTAGGTGTTCTAAAATGTGCTGCTCTTTTTATTCCGACCATGTGGGTATGGGTCAGTTATACTATTTTTGCAGCACGCTTTGATAATAACGATGGTCTTCATTGGTTGATGACTTTTGTCATTATGTTTGCAGGCATCATCATGGCGATACAAATACCTACGGCGCTAACAGATGGCGCGAATGGATTTGCTATTGGATTTTTAATTTCACAAATTTGTCTGCTATTGCTTTACAGCCGAACTCTTTTTGATCAATTAATGCCTAAAAATATTACAAGATTATATTTAATAGGATTTGGCCTGGCTACTCTTTTTTGGCTGATCTCATTATTTTTAAGCGCGCCTATAAAATTTATGTTTTGGACTTTAGGTATGTTGATTTATCTTATTACACCATGGATAGGCAGAAAACATATTTTATCACAAGCGCCTTTGAGTCCAAGTTACATACCCGAAAGATTTGGTGCATTCACCATTATTATCTTAGGTCAGTTGATTGCTGCCACAGTGTTTGGTCTTGAGTATGCCAATTGGCATGCAGTTTCATTAATAACCAGCATGATGGCCTTTATATTGGCTATTTTAATCTTTGGACATTATTATAAATTTATTCAAATAGCCGATTATGAATGCACCTTAGGTTCAGGACAGCCTTATATTTATACCCATATTCCCTTGATTACCAGTTTAATTATCATTAGTGCTTGTGCAGAAGAATTTATTATGAAGTCTACACAAATACAAGAAAATATCTACGCCCTATTTTGTTTTGCACTTTTATTATATTTATTTTCATTTTATTTACTCGAGCGCCTGAGTATTAAAAAAATTAAAATTAGTGGCATCGCTTATCTCATCGGAATGATTGCTATTTTATTTTTATTCCTCGTCTATCCCCTGCCCCCGATGATTTTGTTATCTGGCATTGTGGTTATTTATACCGCCATTCTTGTTGCACCGCAAAAATAGCGGTTTATTTAAATATAGCAAAACATGGATAAGATTAGTTAGATACCCATCAGATTAATAAAGGGATTTTACATCTGTATATATTTTGACCGGGCTCTACGCAAGGGCTATGTAATACACACCATTATCGCTCACAAGCTTCTTTACACTTTGCTCACAAACGTTTAATTTAACAAGATCAACAGATGTCTTTAATTTACTTGAATGACTATGCCTTGACTTTAATTCAGGCTCGTTTTTCAATTATCAAATAATTAAACAAGGATAAAAATAATATGTTTAAAAAATTTCATTTTCCAGAACGAACAAGAATTTCGTCAGATATACTCAAAAGAGTACGCGATAACGATCCACTCTTAACGGAATTAGATCTGCGTTGGAAAAAAGATTCTAAAATTGAGAAATTAAAAGCACATGATATATTACTTCTATGTGAGGCATTAAGAAGTAATACTCACTTAAAATCGCTTAATTTAGAGTCTAATGATGGTGGTGCTGAGGGTGCTAAAGCCCTTGCTCTGAACAATACGTTAACAACATTAGATTATTCAGGCAATAATTGTGGTGACGCAGGTGCAAAGTTTTTTGCACCAAACACTAGCCTAATATCGCTCAGTCTTCGTACATATACAGATGGTCTTAAAATCAGTTCAGCGGGCATAAAACCTTTTGTTGAAAATACCACATTAAAATCTCTAGATTTATTTGGTAATTACGCAAGTAGGGATCTAAAAGAGTTTTTACAAAAAAATAAAAGTTTAAAAAAACTTCGCTTTACTTTAGACAAGATCAATGATAATGACCTGAAGAATTTAGCGTTGAGTACAACTCTAATATCACTAGAAGCTGGGTTTAGCTGTCCTGATATCGACAGTTTAATAGCTTTTTCTAAAAATACTACTTTAATATATCTCAATCTTTACCAAAGTGATATAAACGATGCAGGAGCAAAGATACTTGCAAAAACTACAACACTTATATCGCTTGACTTAAATTCGAATAAAATTAATGATGAAGGCGCAAGAGCATTTGCTCTCAACACCAGTTTGGCCACTTTGGATCTGACTCACAATAAAATCACAGATGAAAGTGCAATTTTATTTGCAGAAAATACCTCGCTAACAACACTTAAAATTATGAATCATAATATTAGTGGGCCGGTAATGGCAAAAATTGTAGAGCGCATCACAAAAAATAAAGCTGCAGCGGATGCATTGGTATCTGCATGCAAATCTAATGATTTGCCCAAAGCGGAAGAATTGCTAAAGCAAGGTGTACATCCATATGGAGAATATATCAGAGATCAACTCACTGAAGGTGATTCTTTATTACACTATGCAGTACGCGAGCGCAATCAAGCATTGCTGGATTTGCTTCTACCTTATGCAGGCACAGAACGCAACTGGATTAATACCGCGGGTCTGACTTATACAGAGTTTGCACAAAAGCTTAAGAATGATAAAAGCTCTCAAGCGACACATACGACTAGCACAAATCATTCTAACATCTCTTCAAAACCAGTGACTTTAGATAGTACTAATGTAATTTTTTTAAACTCCTTACCGAATGAAAATAAAAAGGCTTTGGAAGAGTTGAGTAACCAAGGTATAAATCTTAATGAGCTTATTCCATCTTTAGTTGATTTTAAGAAATCAGAAGAGCAATTGTCGCAACGTCTAGGAGCTGTTGAAGCATACACAGGCTTAGATGAGAAAACCCAAAATGAACTGTTATACGTACAAAATAATGAGATTTTAAATCGTTATTACCAAACATTAAAAATGTTATTAGGGCAAACTTTTTTAGCAGCTAAAGTGATTAGTTCAGGTCAAGTACATGCCACTGAAGGCACTGCGACCAAAATTGCAAATGGTATTAGCAAGGTTGCAGGCGCTTTGTGTCCTCCCGCGGCTCCTTTTCTAAGCTTTGCAGCAACTGTGGTAGGCGTAGTGAATGGTGTCGCTAGTAACGTTTAATGAGAACACTGTCCGATTGGACGGATTTAGAGGATATGGCAAAGATTGCAAAAAATTTATCTTTGCAATTAACTATAGGGCAAGAACATAATATTAAACGTAGTTTGAAACCACCGGCAAAAAGTACAATTCTATTTATTCAAAATAATTGCGCACTACTCATGGAACGCATTCAATCAGGTCACACCTTAACCTTAGAAGAAAGTCATGCATTATTAGATGCGCATGAATTATTATCTTATATGAAAGATAATAACAAACCAAATAATGCAAATATTTCTGATTGTGTAAAAATACTATTACAAGTAATTATGGGTGAAGATTACGTTCATGATTCTGAGCACATTAGTAATACGAAGCAACAATCTAATATTACTTATGCAACGCAAAGCGCCCAATCGCAACAGCTTCATCATCAGCCTACTCTGTAGGAATGGGAAGCATTACAAAAAAAGAAAGGAAGGAAATGCGTCAACAATTAGATGCGCTTAGCAAACACAACAATCCAGTCTCAGGTTATTCAGATACACAAGATAACAACGATGGAACTGTCAGTGTAAAACGCAATGCATTGGTAGTTAATACTACACAAGGCGCTATGCCTGTCGATGCAGCCCTTACATTAGTCGCAACGTCAATTAGCAGATTTACATGGATTTGCCAGCACAGCAGCGCCAATTTTGGATAATTTGCGCGAGCAGCAACAAAAAGAACTAAAGGAACAAAAAGATAACGAAGATGCGCTGTTAAACGATCGTGAGGAATTATTTCGTGGCGCTAGAACACATGAGGTCAGCAATTTATATGGGAAAAACAACAAATAAACATCAGAATGCCCTCATGAATAAAAAGGATTCATGATTCTACGCTCGATTTCTTGGCCATCTCGCAGATTTCCAGTAAAAATAACAGATGCGGCCCGCACTGCGTGCAGTTTCTAGTAACATTGCATCCCAAAAACCCATTGATAACGCTCTACCCATTACGATTGCGCGATTTAAGGTATTAGGCTTTGCAACGGCTACTGGAAATAATGTCTGCCAATCTTTCTTTGATCCAAGGCCTCTCGGATTGGGCATTATACCCTTACGTGTACAGGCATAAAAAAATTCACTGAGAGCCTGCAAGGTCAGGATATAGTTCAAAGACATAGCCTTTTCTAGCATATTGACAGCCAGTTCATGACGCATTTTAGCTTGTTTATCAAAAAGCATATATTAAGATGTTCGTGTCTAAGGTAAACAAAGTATTATTCATATAATTCATCACGCTTGACTCCATGTCCACCCAAATTATATCCCTTTTTCATGCGCGCGCGCGTTCTCTCCAAGGCCGCACATTGATCTTCACTCAACTGTTTTTTCTGCTCAATAGATGATAAACGCACTATAGGCTGACCTCTGCGCGTCACAATAATCTCCTCACCTTTTTCAGCAAGCTCTATATAGTGCGATAAATGTTGATTCACTTCACGTAATCCGATATGCAGGGCCATTATTTTCTCCTTTACCCTATAAATGTAGTACGTACTACATTTTCAGTCAAGAAGCGTATCTGATCAATAAAGACTATGATACACCATATGTTCATTAATGTAAATATAAATACATAGTTAAATCATTAATGAAATATTCTCGCTTAGGATAAAAGTAAAATAAATGTAAGACAACAATTTAGTAATATAAAGACGATGGCTACTTTTACTTGACTCAAAATAGCAAGATACATTAGAATGCCGCATAACTAATTATATTCAAGGCATAAAGAATGGCTTTAATTGATGTTCTTAGGCGGGCACGGATAAAAGATGGTGTTTTATCTTTAGACAATAAAGATCTAGGTAATACAACTATCGACGAACTGGTGCAAGCCTTTTCAGCAATATCTGCAGATGTAACCTCTGTAAATTTATCCAAAAATAAACTGGGCTATTTTACTGGAGCAGATCTGGCGAAAGCCTTTGCGGCAATTCCTGCAACCGTGACCTCTTTAAATTTATCCAAAAATTTACTGAGCAGTAAATTTGCCGCTGAGCTGGTGGAAGCATTTGCAGCGCTATCTGCGAACGTAACCGCTTTAAATTTATCGGAAAATAACTTTGGCTATCAAATTCCCATTAAGCTGGCGGAAGTCCTTGCAGCGATACCTGCAGGCGTGAGCTTTTTAAATTTAGCCGGAAATAAACTAGGCATCAGAACAGTCGATGATTTGATACTAATTTTTAAAGCGATACATGTGGGCGTCACCACTTTAGATTTACGCGGAAATAATCTTAGCAGCAAAACAGGCACTGAGCTTGTGAAAATTTTTTCAGCGATACCGCCCGGTATCCAGGTAATTGTTACAGAAGCTGAAAAAGAATTGATAATAGATAAATTAACGCAAGCACAGGCAGCGGTGTTTCTTGACATTAATAAATTAGAGGAAAAAACCAAACCTGAACATTTATTTAAAAAATTAAAAGATGTATTGAAGTGTTTTCATCATTTTCAATACCCTAGAGACAATGAACAATACAAGAATCTGGAAACGGCAGTGAAAATATTTGAGGCTTTAGCCGCGCTAGATAAAACCAAGAAAAAACTTCTGTCAAGTCAGCAGTTACAGCAGCACAGTTTTAGTATGGTGCAAGACAAAAAATATGGGGCACTGATTGAATATCGTAGTGGTATTTTAAAAAATGAAATAACGACTGCGGTAAAAAAACTCTGCTTCTGTCGCGCCAGAAGATCAATTCTTTGATGTGGCACAAGCTGAGATCCTCAATCAAGCATCAGAGCTATACAGGAAAACACCCCATTCTGAAACGGATACGCAACAATGCGATCGTTTAAGTTTGTGCAAAAATATACTCACTTATTTCAAAGGGAATGATAAAGATAATTTAGCAGCCAGTTTAAATGATAAAATTATGAATGATTGTGAATATATGTCTATTACACTTGAAAATTCAGAACAAACGATTACACAGTCAAAGATTACTGCGTATTGTTTATAATGACAGGGTTTATGCAACTTTATTTTTATAGGTATTTTATAGTTTTAATACTATTTTTATTTGGATGACTAGTTCTTACACTCAATAAGGGGCCATGATGACAATATTACAAACATTATTAACTTTCAAAGGATTTGTTAAATTTAATACCATAGAAATAAGAGATCAGATAAGAATCTTTGAGCAAAAAATGGATCCTGACTTTCATCACAAACCTTTTAAAATTCTTAGTCAATATTTAGAAGAAAAAGATTTATTCGCTGAACATTTCCATGTGCTTCTTGAGTATATGTATGGATCCGAGTGGTTGTTGAATTGCTGTAAAGCAGCCGGGGAACTTAAGAATAAATATATGCTTACTCAAGATAATTTTACTACACTACTTAAAGAAGCACAATATGCAGCACAGCTTGCTCAAGGATTTGCAGCGCTCAGTAAAGAGAACATTTTAACTTCAGATAATATAAAATTACTATTTGAAAATCCTGCGCAAGCAAAAGGATTAGGCGAGGGATTGGCGGCACTCAATCATGCCCATATGTTAATACCCGCAAATCGAAAATTATTGATAGACAACATAGAACATGCTGCGGTGCTGGGTGCTAGTCTAAATGTGTTAAAAGATGCCAGATTACTCAATGCTGAAAATTTAAAAAAATTAATCAAGAAAGGCGGCCACGAAAATATTTGGAGTGATTTATGGCATTTACAGTGCGCGAAACAGTTAACACAAGATTACTTTAGAATAATCATGGCTTATAGCGAGCACTGCAATGGTCTTGGAAAGTCAATTGCCGCATTACATGAAGCTAAATTAGCAACACCTCAAAATATTCGCACACTTATTGAGAATAGATTATATGCACCTGAAATTGGCTCCGGGCTAAACATAGCAAAATATTTTTTAACGCAAGCAATATTTGATATATTGATTGAAAACTCGAAATATGCAAATTCACTCGGGTATGCTTTTTACAGGCTGTTTTGTGCCGGAATTTTAAACGAAGCCAATATATTGAAAATTACCGCACATAAAGAACATGCCCAAAGCATAGCCAGCGGCCTTCAAGTTTTTCAAGCCAATAAGATTCCCCTTGAAAAATATTTCGATTTACTCATAGATTATTCACCCTATGCATCCGAACTTGCCCAAGGCATTTGTAATTTAAATGCTGCTAATCTTTTGACTGATGAGAATCTTGAACTACTTAAAACCAATGCACCTTATGCTCATGGTTTAAGTGTTGGCATCAAAGCATTAAAAGACAACGGGATTTCCTTTAAGAACATATTGATACAACACAAAGAAAATGCTTTGCATTTAGGAAGAATTGCAGAATATTTGAAAAGACATAATGAATTAACGCTGCAGAATATAATACTCTTTATTGATAAAATAGAAAACATTAAGCAAGTCAGCAATGGCCTATTAGCAATAAAAGAAAGTATGCAGCATATACCCAGTAAAGTATACGTAACTTTGCTTAAATATGCGCCGCATGCAGAAGGACTTGGCCAAATTTTATCAGCCCTAGCCAAGGAAAGAATTAATAATACTGCTCTATATGAAACTATCTTGGAAAATGCAAACTACGCGCAGGGCCTGGGTGAAACATTTATCTTATTACAAAATAGACACCTGCT
This sequence comes from uncultured Gammaproteobacteria bacterium, assembly GCA_963798975.1. GTDB lineage: Bacteria > Pseudomonadota > Gammaproteobacteria > JABCZS01 > JABCZS01 > JABCZS01. Next base: position 8,917 of record CAWCVU010000033.1, on the reverse strand, counting down.
TACAGAATTTATCGCCACCTTAGTTGTAAAAAATTCACCTTATGCCAGTGCAATAGCACGTGGCATAAGAGCGCTAAAAGATGCACACCTTCTAACTGCCCCACATTTTGATCAAATGATGCGTACTATTGCTACTTTATCTCTTAAAACTGAAGCTGATAAACGAATTTGCGTACTCACAAGTGCCATGAGTGCATTGGCTCATACAGAAAAATTGAGTAAAAAACTCTTTGAAGAAATACTTGCAAATCCTGATCAGGCACTCATGATTGCTTATGAGCACAATGGTGCTCCTGAAAAAAGCGATACTGTTGCCCTGGCTTATGGAGAATTTATAAAAAATGCTAGACTTTTAACTCGATTTTTAGAGATAACACCAAAGCTATCAAAAGATATTTTACTCATAGTACAAGATTACAGTGCAGGTGCAAACCGTTTACCTACAGATACAAAAGATAAGATGATTGATCAAATTGCGCCTACGATGAAGGCGAAGGTAAATTAATTTGATTTGTGGAGATTTGTGGATGTCTTATTTTTTTGAGGTATAATCTATCCCTTACCAACTAAGGGGAGATTAAGTTGACTAAAGTAATTGGCTCTATTTTACTGACTGCGGGTACTGCTATTGGTGCTGGAATGTTAGCGCTCCCTTTGGTTACTGCGGGTATGGGCTTTGGCTTGAGCGCCCTAATATTTATTATTATTTGGGCAGTGATGTATCAATCTGGATTATTGACCTTAGAAGTTAATCTTGCCTTTAAAGCACCTAATAATAGTTATTCAACCATGGCCAGGGAAACCTTGGGCAAAATAGGTCATGGGATTACTGTTGTTGCATTTATGCTACTGCTTTATTCGTTAACGAGTGCCTATATTGCTGGTGGCAGCTCATTGCTTGAGGCCGCTTTTAAATTAGTGTTTAACCACCCACTACCTAATTGGGTAAATGCTTTATTATTTACTGTGGTACTGGGTGCTATTGTAAGTTACAGTACGCGTGCAGTTGATTTGCTGAACCGTAGTTTGTTTTCGATTAAAACTGTATTGTTATTTATCGTGTTTGTTTTATTTATACCTCGTATTGATTATGCGGCCCTTTTGATGCAAAACGAAATTGCCTATGCCTGGGCGGCGATACCAGTGATCTTAACGGCATTTGGCTTTCATATCGTCATTCCATCATTGGCCCCCTACTTAAATAATGATATTAAAAAATTACGTACCGTATTATTTTGGGGCAGCACCCTACCTTTGATTATTTATTTACTATGGCTGGCCTCACTGTTTGGCAATTTGCCTATTTACGGTGAAAATAGTTTTAGTTTGTTAGCAAAAAATCAAGGTTCTGTTGGGGATATGATGATAGGTATTAATAATCAAATGCAAAAACCTTGGTTAAGTGGTGTATTAAATACCTTTGCACACTTAGCTTTAATCACTTCATTTTTAGGCGTTACTTTGAGTTTATTTGATTTTCTACGCGATCGAAATCATAAGAATCTTCCGCATCGCGCACAAACGGCCGCCTATACATTTATTCCACCCTTGCTCGTTGCCTTATTTTATCCAGAAGGATTTATTCAACTTTTGGGTTATGCATCAATTTTTGTCGCGATCATTTTAATTATTTTACCTGCAATAATGGCCTATCAACTCAGACGTTCATCGCATTTAAAATCGCCTTACCAAGCCTTAGGCGGTACACCTATGCTGATTTTAATTGGATTTATTGGCATGCTCTTTATCATTATTGAATGCTTGCGTATTTTAAAACTTTTACCGATATGGATTGGATAATATCTGTAGTGATTATTTTTTAAGGACCCAGATCATAATCTGGATCTATCCACGGCGCACGTGGCAGCTTGAATTCTGTTATCAATAATTGCGCGCTATTATTAATCGCCACTTCTACCCAGCCGGTGCCACGTGCGTAATTATCGCCAGTAATACCGCCCCCTATAATGGCCACATCAAGGATAGTCCCTGTTAACGCCATGGCTTTCTGCCCGCGTGTATGTATAAAATACCCTAAGCTGATACTGAAGATAATAAGCAAAACTAGGCTATAAAATGCGACTTTTTTCATAAGTCGATCATACCACAGTGACTAGGAGGTCTATTGAAACAATAAACATGTTAGTCCCATTGCTTCTTAGTCATTTTTCTGATATTATTTGGCCCTGAGGTAGCAGTATATGTCATTTGAGACAGACTTAAAAAATTTACGCCGCAGCATTAAAAATAATACGAATGCAGACGCAAGTATAAAAAGACTTAAAAAACAAGGTCCTATAGACGCATTGTGGACTATGCCTGATTTTGACAGCTCCGTATCTGCGTTAATGTTCTATGCACAACAAAATAATACAGCCAAAATCAGTAGTCTGTTAGCTGAACCTAACCCCTCAAGTACTATCGTAGTCAATGAAGAGGGTTTTAACGCCTTAGCCTATGCTGTAGCAGCCCTTAGCGATAGTGAAGAAGCCAAATGTGACACCTCAGCTATTGATGAATTATTCAAATTCAAGCCTGAAATACAAGTTTTACAACCCTACAATACCAGCGGTCACATTCCTTTACATGAAGCCTTAGAAAGCGGTAATGAAATTTTAGTAAAAAAATTATTAGAACATGAGCCTGTAAAACAACTTAAGCTCATTACAAAACTCGGTGACACTGCTTTTTCATTTGTGGCCAAATCCGGTAATAATAAACTGATAGCCTGGTTAGTCAATGAATATCCATTTATAATCGAACTTATCTCTTATATAAATCACTCACCCTTGCATTTAGCATGCATAGAGGGCAACTCAAAACTTGTTTGGTTTTTGCTGCAAAAAGGACAAGTAAAAGATGTCATGCACCCAAACAATGTGGGCACCCTACCCCTGCTTATTGCCTGTGGCATACGAGACAATCAAGAAGTTCAGAAAAAAATTATTGACAATTTATTAGACCATTACCCTATTGCGCAACTTTTGCATAAAACTGAAGATTGCGAAAATATATTTCATTTCATTTGTGACTTTAGATATCTCGATGCCCTGCCTCACATTATAAGGCATATGCAAAAAAATAATATTGATATCAAATCGTTGTTATATCAAAAAAATAAAAAGGGGTTTATGCCCATACATATTCTATTTAATTATTTTTCTATTGAAAATCCAGAAATTATAACAATACTCAAAACCGTATTAGAATTTGGTGGAGTTGAGCAATTAGTCATCCCAAGTCCAGTAAAAAATCTTATCCCTCTATCTTTAGCTGTGGATGACCTAGATATCATAAAGGTAGAGGTCTTAGCAACACGAGGACATGCGCAATATTTAATCGCTGATATAAATAAAGAAATACCCTTATTCATCGCAATACGAAAAGGCCATCTAACACTTACCGAACTCTTATTAAAATATGGTCCAAGAGAGCAACTCGGTAAAGAAGGGCTTCAAGGGGATTCGCCCCTTTGTTATGCCATAAAGTATGATGCACCCCTAGAAATCCTAAATCTATTATTTAAATACAGTACTAAAGAGCAACTCATAGGATCAGATTCCGGGTTACATACACCTTTACAGTTGGCGGTCAAGAATAAGCATCCAAAACATTTTAATTACCTTATGAGTTCAAAATATGCGGCGGAATTTGTCAACTTAAATGAGGGGCATCTAGGCGCCCCGCCTATACTGACAGCTGTTGAAGAAAATAATGAGCATGCAACGCGTACTTTACTTAAAGAAAAAAACAGTGCCAATGCCTTAGATGCTATGGATTGGACACCCGTTCATGTTGCCTGTTTAAATGGAAATGCAACTATTTTAAGGCTTTTATTAGCACACAATGGTAATATTCATTTGAGACACAGCGACGGTGATAACTGCTTAGATATAGCTATTTCTGAATTAAATTTTGAAATAATAGAAATTCTTAAAGCGCATGGTGCAGTACTGGATGATCGAGCGAAAAATAGCATCATAGAAAACTACAGTGATAAACGTGATACCTATAAAAAACTCAAAAGCCTATTTAATGAATTACCTAATTTACCTGAATCGCCAGAACACAGCACAACGGAAGAAAAAATTACCGATTCGCCAGGACGTGAGCAATTTGTTATTAATTCCGAGTCGGGCGCCATGAGTTCACGTGCGTATTTAAAATCTATAGGATTTGATTTGTCTGCAAGCGCAAGCAGTAAGCCAGATTTTAATGCCTCATCATCTTCATTACCTGCTTATAAAAAGGTAATTAATACACCCCAAAAAAATACTGTCACTTCGTTTCTAAATGTCGCCATTACCTCAGAACACGAATCAATAATTAAAATCCATAGTAAAGGCGCACATTTTTATTGCTATTTGGATATGGTAACCCTCGAAAAGCAAGGTTGTGATATTCAAGCACTTCAACAATTAATTAAAGAAAAAAATAATTGCTTTGAAGTAGATGGCAGAGACGTAAATCATTTAGATGATAATAAAGGCATCTATACTGATCAAATTGCATCTAAAAGTAGAAAATATGAATTTGAGTTAAAAATAAATAATGTAGATAGAGTCCTACTCTGTCAAATTGATGATTTATACTACGGTACTCGCTATATCAAAGGCGGCTTGCATTCTAAAAAACAAATCAAAGCCGTTACGAGTCTTACTATTGAAATCCAGTGGCCACGTGGCTTTGGACCCACTGCAAAATAAAAGATGAGCAACATGTTAAATTTATTACGAACGATAGGAAAAGCAATATCTTCATTTATGTTGAGTGTTGCAGATACCGCTATTTCTGTAGGCAATGTTTGTATTTACCTGGGCAGTGCCCCTTACATATTCCTTAGTGCAGCTGCCGACGAGATCAGAAGAAGAATAGAAGCCAATGACGACTGGCTCACTAATATACCCTTGCATTCTATTATGATACCAATATTAACGGGTGGCATAATTATGTACAGTGTTGCACGACTTTATAGTGTTGCTTTCGCAATTGTTTTTGGTATACCTGCATTATTATTTCATATCTTTGCGCACCCTATAGATTTTATATCTAGGCCTTGGACCTTCGTAAAGGGCGTATTCTCTAAATTTCATGATCCAGATACACTAGCAAATAATTATGTAAATTGGCGTTTACAAATTGATAGGCAAGAATATATAGAAGCCCACAGAGAAAGAAACATAGTAACCACAATCAATCTGAACGTACATAATGCTGATGATCGCGCAAAAAGAATTGAAATGATCCCTAAATTACAACAACGTTATGTATCTGGGCAAACATATCATCACTATGAAAATAAAACCATAACCAACAAATCTGTTAAGGACGTTGATACTGAAATTCAAAAGTTTTTTGAGGATATGGAAATAAAATACGCAGACCTAAACGATACCTTTTTTAAAATCATCAATGGTCCTGAAATTGCTCAACCCAACTCAGCCATAAGGCCGATACTGGTTAAAGCATTTAGCTCTCACCCATTTATTAATCAAATAATACGTGATGCAGCGAGTAATAATAAAATCATAGGGCAATGGTTTATAGAAACGGTTAGGACGATTGTGCAAAGCGAAGGCCCAAATTCTGAATTTGCGAGATGGTTTAATCAATATTGTGTCAACCCGGATTCTATTGTTTATCAGTGGTGGAAGGAGCAACAATATCCTGAAAATAATATTATAACCTGGCTTAATTCACCGGTTCAAACAACTATTGAACAATCTCTGCAAGCTTTGCCTCCAACGCCGACAGATGAGACCTGGGAGCAGCTTATTGATATCAAAGAAGGTCTGCAATATGCAAAAGATTTTAAATTCTTCACTTTTGGTGAACAAGAATCACCTACAATAAGTGAGAATTACTATCCCATTACCATCGATGATGCTATGCGTCTTGTTTGGGTTGCCTCACATGATACCGAAAAATTCAATGCAGAAGAACAAGAATTGATCAAACAGCCATTGGGTAAGGAAAAAGCGATTGAACGCGCGAAAAAAGAATTATTAATGAGACTTGGGCAAAATCAGAGTGCACGTAATCCCTATATGTCAGGTGCACCTGATGTGAGCTGTAATCTAGGTGGTCTGGAGCGCATCATAGACACAACAAAATTTCATGAATTTTATCCCATCAAAGAATCACGAGAGGGATATATAGATTCTTTACGAAATACAACACGCGTACTTGCTAAAAAAGAATTACTCAACAATCCCAATATCAGCATGGAACTTGTTGAAGAATGCCGTACTCAACATCGAACTCAAATTCAATGGTCCGTAGGCGATCAGCTATGGAGAATTATAAAAGAAAGAGCCATCAGCGAGACCAAACAAAAATATAAATGCTTTTCTGAAGGAGATCCCATATTTAACCAAGCTTTGAGCTCTTATGAAAACAGTTATAGAACATTCACCGGCATTGATATTAATGAGGCACAAGCTATCGACTTAGGAAGAAAAATAATACGCAATGCTACGCAAACTTTTGCAAAACAAGAATTATTAAATGAGAATATAACACCTTTTTTAATTGAACAATGTCAATTTAAAACATCGGACGATACCCTAGAATATGTTGTTAGTAAATCACTATGGGCATTAATAAAACCAAAGGTAAAAGCAGATTTTGCAGAAACTTTTTCATTACAAGAAAACAATTCATGGATTCAACTATCCATCGAAGCATTTGAAAAAGATAATACAATGTCTATCCCCATAACATTTAGCCAAGACGAATTATTGTCTATAAGCAAAAAATTAATAGAAAATACGACTGTATCTACAGGTGTGCTCATCGCTACGCAAGAAGCAACAGAGGATGACCCAAAGCAACCATTATTAATAAATGCTACCTATCATGAATATGGCGCTGCAAGTGTGCTATTCAATAAAAGCAACTAAAAGCCCCTACTCTTTTTTTAATTTTATTATAAGACCAGCTATTGCTAAAGTGCAAACTATCATTGCGCCCGCGGGCAGATCAAATACAGCGGACAGCCAAAGTCCTGACAAATAGCCAATGCCGCCTGTTAAATAAGCTAAACGTAATTTAGTTGTAGCAAGTGCCGGCATAATTAAACTTGCAAATACTAAATAAATACCTACTAACTGTACAGCAAGGGTAATGGCTATTGCAAATATAAAATAAAAACCTTTGCCCTGCACGAAGGTCGGGTAAAACCACCAAATACTTATTATTAAAGTAGAGACTATTGTTATAGGCAATAAATCAGGTAAAGTCACCCAAAGAATTTGTCCGGCTAATAATGCATGCAAATTTTCATGTGCATGCGCATGATGTGCAAGCAATAATAAAGTCACACTAGCACTCACTACAAATAGACAACCAATAAATGCTTCTTGTTGTTTGGGCCAATGTTTATCTGTCCACTGTAATAATAAAGCTGCACCTAGGGCAAGCGCCATTGCCGCCATAAGAATAAACCACTGTGTTGGATGAAAAAAAGTTTGCGCAACTAATACACCCAGTGCGGCCATTTGAGCTATGGCTAAGTCTATAAAAATAATACCACGGCGCAATACTTCTTTACCTAAAATGACATGCGTACTTAAGACCAAAATCCCTGCAATAAATGCAGGGATAAGTAGACTGAATAAAGTGTTATTCATGTGTACGCCCTTTCAATAATAAAGTGATCGTATTATCATATAACTCAAATAAATTATCTGCATCTGCATTACCACCTACAGTAAAAGGCAAAGTGACTACTGGAATATCGCTACGCTTTGATAACCAATTGGCCGCTTGCGGATTCTGATAAGCCGCATTGAGTATCATGGCTACATTTTCGTTCTCAATTTGCTCTAACACTTTGGCCAGATAAGCACTGCTTGCCGGTATACCCGGCCTAGGTTCTAAAGTCGCTATGCGTTTTAAACCTAAAAATTTTTCTGAATCAATCCAATTATTATGACTGACAACAATGGGCATATCCTTTAATGATTTTGCACGTGCTCGCCAATTATGAATACTGGCTTGCCAGCGTTTATCAAAATCATCAAAACGTTTTTGATAAAACTGTGCATGTTCTTGATCTAATTCTTGGAGCCGCCTATTCAAGGCTTTTGCAACTAAACCAATATTACGCGGATCAGTTTGAATATGCGGATTACCTTGAACATGAACATCGCCTTGTGAAGGATCCACACGACTGGGTTTTTCAAGTAAATGGACATAATCTGTAGCCATAAAATAACCAGGTTCACCAATTTGTATCGCCGCATTGCCAACTTGACGCAATAACAAGGGTAACCAACCTTCTTCTAAAGATGCGCCTGTGCAAATTAATAAATCTGCTTGTCGTGCCTTTGCTAATAAACTAGGACGTGGTTGAATAAGATGCGGATCTTGTAATGCACTGGTTGCAGAAAATACATCCAAGTGCTCACCACCTAATTCCTCTACCAAAGCAGCCCATTCAGGCTCGCAAGCAAATACCTTAAGTGCTGCTAGGCTGTTAAATGAAATCATTAAAAACATAAGTGATAACACTATTCTTTGTAACATAATAAACTCCTTGAATTATTAATATTGATGTCCGCCATGAGCACCAAAATTCATTAAATATTGCACAAATATTTGATTATCAAACTCACCGCTTGAGCGATCTGCATCATATTGCAAACGAATAATACTGTTTTCACTGTGTGAATAATCTAACATACCACTCCAACGTTCAGGCTTAAAACCATCACTTATAAGCCCAGCTTCTTCTAAAGTATGCTCATCCGATCCGGTATTATCGCTCCATAATAAATCATAACGAACACCCACACGCCATTGCGGTATAAATTGATAAATAGTCTGCGCATAAAAACCTTGTTGAGTACTATCAAGTGTACTGTGATGCGCATGCCCGTGATCTTCGTTATAGATTGAAACATCACCATTTTGT
>CAWCVU010000032.1:0-59431 GCA_963798975.1 uncultured Gammaproteobacteria bacterium | reverse complement strand
ATAGTATTTACGGTATTACGATTAGTGCAAAGTAGATTTTCACGGACTTAATCAATGACGCTGACGTTAGTGAGTAAATTTAAATGTGGAACCACATTTGTCTAGTGCTTCTAGATCTTCTTCAAAATAAAAGTTTTCAGTGCTGATCCAAAAATTATTTAGTCCATATTCTACAAAATACTCATTACAAACGTAGTTTGTTAAATCTTGATAATCTTTAAACAGTATTTCACCAAAATTAGGATCAAACAATAAATAATTTTCTTCATCAGTAGCACTCCAGCCAAAAACATGTCCCTTGATTTGTTCATCTTTTTCAAAAGCAAAGCTAATTAAGTGCAAACCCACACATTCTTTATCAGTCGTTTCTAATTTTTGAAAATATTCTTGAAGCTGAATGATTTGATCTTTGTCAGGATCACATAGCGTGTTTTCTGCTTGCGCATTTTCACTTCCTAAAAATCCAAGTTTATTAAACATATCTTGTGGATCTAAATCGGGTTTAATTTTTATATTATATTTATCGATAATGGTTTGAGGAAGTTTGTAATAACCTAGACTAAGAGACCCATGAGTTTTACTCAGATAACGAATAAAATGCTCTTCGGGTAGCTCTTCGGTGTAAGTATCCACTATATTTGATCCGCTTCTTAATCCTTTGTACCAAAGCAAGACCAAAGTAGCACAAATTCCTTCTGAATTTAATAGAAGTACTGGGGTATTAGGTGTTTTCCAAAGATAATTGAGTAATGAAGGCGATGACGGTGCAGGACAATATTTTTCATTGACAGTCTTGATAAAATGGTTTTGGCTGAATTTTGCCCGTGATAATGGTTCAACAACATTTTTATGTGGAACAGCATTTTCATTTGTAGAAAACAGGCTGGTGGTATTAATGTTTAAATTTACTGAAGAAGCGCGTTCATTTAACTTTTTAATATTACTCAGCATCGCTTCTAGTTCTTTGTTTGGAATAATTTCTACAGCAATAAGTTTGTTATGCCCTGTTGCAGGTTTTTTTGGATGTTGAGTATTTGCTGATTCGCGGATTTTTTGTTTGCTCATAACAGGTATTATACAGTTAATTGACTCGCTTGTAAATGGTTATAACCAATTGTTTAATATGAGTTTTATAATTATTACTTTATATAAGAAAAGATTATTATTAATCCATCCTTTACTTGGAAGAGCTCCTTGTACAGGTGCTTTTGCAAGGTGACAGATAAGAGGGACTATAATAGGTTTTCGAGACCATAAATTAGCTGGTTTAATTCCCTCACTTGTTTGCAAGCCATCAATATACCTGGCATAAAGGATTTTCGATCATAGCTGTCTTGTTTAATTTCAAGTGACTCATAATGGCCGCCGAAAATAATTTGTTGATGGGCGAGAAGGCCGGGTAATCTTACGGAATGGATGGGGACTTGCTCGCAAACATAACCGCGGGCTTGGCCTTGGCTGTCCGGTACTTGAATAGGATGAGCGCGGTGTTCGGCTATGGTTTGTGCGGTTTTTATCGCAGTGCCAGAAGGGGAGTCTTTTTTCTTTTCGTGATGTAATTCAATAATTTCTGCATGTGGGAAATATTTTGAAGCAATCGCGGCCATTTTAATCATTAACATTACACTTAAACAAAAATTAGGTGCAATGATGGCGCCTAATTGTTTTTGTTTACATAATTCTTGGAGGTGTTCAATTTGTGCAGCAGTAAGTCCAGTAGCACCAATCACAGGATGGACGTTATGTTCAATAATGGTTAAAGCGTTTTGGTAAACGACTTCCGGTGCTGTTAAGTCTAATACCACATCGGGTTTATGCTGATTTATTTTTTCTGCTAAGTTATCTTCACGCAATGATACGCCAACAAGTTCTAATTGAGGGTCTTGGCCGACTGCAATAACCGCTTCTTTGCCCATGCGGCCGTGTGCGCCGCAGATTAATAGTTTAATCATATGCTTATAATTTCTCCGTTAATATTACGACTGTCAGGTCCGAGTAAATATAAATAATAATTCATATAAATACTGGGGTCTTGGATGGCTTCATGTAAAATGGCTGGATAAGCTTGTTTGCGAATACGCGTAGCCGTTGCAGGTGGAATAATGGCATTGACGCGAATAGCGGTATTGACTTCTAATTCATCTGCTAAAATTTGCATTAAATTAATTAAGCCAGCTTTTGCTACACCATAAGCACCCCAATAGGCTGTGCCGCGTACGCCGACATTATCTACTGTAAACAAAATGCGTGCATCAGGAGATTCTTTTAATAAGGGCAATAAAGCTTGGGTCATTAAAAATGGGGCGTGTAAATTGGTTTGGATAATATCAAACCATTTTCTAACATCTTGTAATTCAATGGGTGCAAGGCCACCTAAAACAGCTGCATTATGTAGGATGCCATCCAGTCGACCTAATTCTTGGGTAATTAAGTCCCGAATTTTTAGATAATCATCTATATTGGCGCCCTTAAGATCCAGGGCTAAGATTATCGGCTCTAGCGAGCCTTGCGCTATGATTTCATCATATACTTTTTCCAGCTTATGAATGGTGCGCCCAAGTAGAATAACGATGGCCCCATGAGCAGCCAAGCTTTTTGCTGCAGTTTTGCCTATACCTTCACCGGCACCGGTCACTAAAATTACTCGATCTTTAAGTAAGTCAGGTGCCCCATGGTAATCTTGAATTGTCATCTTCATGAGCCTATTGTGATAAAATAGAGTAATTGTAAGAGATTAACAGGAAAAATACTATGAATTATGTTGAGACCGTATTAATGCCCGGTGAAACCATTATTGAAAAAGCACAAATTCACTGGTTTATTTTTGTGATGGATGTGATTTTGTTGCTTATAGCCTTTTGGCTAAGGGATATTGAATTGCTGATGGCCATGGTAATCGCAGCGGTTGCGATTTTTACTACCATCAGAGACTTGGTTTATTATTTAACCACAGAGCTGGCTTTAACCAATAAGCGCGTCATCGCAAAATTTGGCTGGGTACAACGTCATACTATAGAGCTGAGTCTATCTAGAGTGGAAAGTTTAACTGTCAATCAAAGTATTTTTGGCCGTATCTTTAATTTTGGGACCTTGACTATTAATGGTATTGGTGGGATACGTACGCCCATACCTATCATTGCAGACCCTTTGAAATTTCGCAGTAATACTTTAAATTTACTCGATAAAGGCTAGAGTATTGATGAAGAAATTTTTAGCACCGCGCTATTATATCACTTGGATTTGCTTGTTTTTTGCTTATCTTATTGCGCGCCTGCCTTTTAAAATACAACAAAAAGTAGGGCGGTTTTTAGGTGGCAGTGTCTATTATTTTATGCCCAAACGCCGGCATATAACGCTTACCAATATTCGCTTATGTTTTCCTGAATTTTCTGAAAATGAAGTAAAAAAAATTGCCAAACAAAGTTTTGCTGAAATTGGTTTAGGCGCAATAGAAGCATCGGTCACTATTTTAGGCCATCCAGAAAAATTAGCGGAACGCGTAACCGTTGAGGGTATGGAATATTTTAATCAAGCCATTGCACAAAAACGCGGTGTTATTATTTTAGGTGGACATTTTGCTTCATTAGAATTAGCCGGCTATTTAGCAGCAAAATTAGTGCCCTTGCACGCAACTTATCGTCCTTTAAAAAATCAACTGATCGATCATTTTGTTTTAAAACAACGCGAATCTCACTTTCGCGGCGCAATACATCGCAGCGATATTCGCGGCATGGTTAAGGCCTTAAAAAACAATGATGCCATTTGGTATGCCCCCGATCAAGATTACGGCGCAAGACACAGCGTATTTGCACCTTTTTTTAATATACCCACTCCACCGTTACGGGGCTTTCGCGCTTAGTAAAATTAAGTAATGCCGTCGTGATTCCAGGCTTTCAATTCCGCGAAGGTGAAAGTTATTGTTTTATTGCCCTACCTCCTTTAGAAAATTTCCCCTCTTAGGTGAATATGTAAAAATGCGATAGCAAATCAATCTATTCTTAGAGCGAAAATGATCAAGAGTTACCCGTGAGCAATACCTCTGGCAGCACCGTCGTTTTTTGAAAACCCGCCCTGAGGGGCAGCCTTCAGTTTATTAAGGGTTTCTTATTCAGCTTCATGGTTGACACATATACTAAGTATGTTATGATGCTTTATTGTTTCAGACACCTAATAACTAATGAGGCTGACTAATATGAAAACTATACTGGTTCCTTTTCAAATCGACACTTCAGTTCAGTTACATGATATTGAAAAACAAATAGAAAATGCGGTGCTCAATGCGCCCAATGAAGAAATCCAATTAGTTTTCCCCGAGTTAACCATGAGTGGTGCAGATGCGGCTGAAGGCTATTTTAGAATCAGCAATAAAGAAATCGATATCGAATTGATAAAGCTCAAAAAAATATAAAACCCATCGTCATTTAAGTCTTTATGTAGGCTTTCCTTGACACCGTTTGATGGCAAGCGGCATATTTGTCATGCCTGTATTAAAGACGGCCGCGTGGCGTTTCGTAAGAGGCAAAGGCGAGCTTGCCAATAATATCGGTGCGGGCGTATCGATTTTGATGAACAATCTAAATCAACCAGCAGTGCCAGAGGCGGTGTTGAGTATGAAACACGTTGGTTTTATCCAGCGCCTCATGCGGTAAGTCCTATCACTATTGCAGGACAAGAGAATGTTCCCTTTGGTGTTTATACCGCTGATGACGAGCATAATAAAAGATTATTTCAATAACGATACTGCGCTTATCCGTTTGCGAAATGGTTTATCGGTATGGAAGAGGCGGCGAATATGAAAAAACCCGTCGCTAAACTCGCTAAAAAGGGGACGTCACTCGCTTTTTAATTACCAATGCAAGCCCCAATGCCAATTACAAAATGCCTGAATCGGGTCGCGGCTTTGCAAAAAATCGCAAATTATTTGCAAGCTAATAATATGACGCAGGTCAATTTGCATTATGTAAATTGGTACGGCACGTATTCCCGCAGTCAATTTCTTTGATGGTGCTGCACACCATGTGTTTTTTGATACAAATGAACAAAAATATGTGGTGAAATGACAGGCCCACAGAATAAGCCTTTTACTTTTGATTCTAAACACCCTGAATTAACCTCTGATGAGGGTGCATTCTTCTTGAAAGATAATACGCAGCACATAATAATTGGGAAATTAAAGGTGAAGATGGAAAACAACCACTTCCTTACAGAAATGTACTCAAAGATACCTATCCTTTGTATTTGCTGACGCCGAATATGCGTATACAGCTTTGTAACAAAAGTGCAAACATTATAAAGGTTATTTTGTTTCTATCAGTGGTGGCTTTGACTCTGCCTTTACGATAGTGATGCTAGGTCTTGCGCTTGTATCAAATTAAGAACTTATCACAAAGAAACAGGTAGTGTAAGCGTGGCCTTAGAAAATTTGCGAAATCTTCAATATTACGCCGCAGCGCCATGGAAAAGTATTTTTTGAAAAACTGATGCAGGACAGAATTGGATGATGCCGCTAAATTCTTAAAAGGCGGACTGATTAAAGCCGCTTATATTAAAACAGCAAACAATTCTAAAGAAACGGAAGAAGCCGCAGAAGCCTATCATTAGAAGTGGGTGCGCATATTGATATCATCAGCATTGATGATACTTATGTTGATATTTTGTTGAGCTATATGTTTCCTGCAACATTTGCAGCTTTATCAGAGACTGACAGCTTAGCTTTAAGAGAAGCATATAAAAATTTATTAAATTCAAGCAAAAAAGATTATCAAGTCAATCTGAGCTGCATTCAAAGAATCTGCGCAGAAATATCAACTGGGTATACCTCATATCGTTCTTGATTGGGAAATGAAGGATCAAGTTCAGTTAGAAAATGTTCAGGCCAGAACAAGGGCTTGGATCAACTGGATAGTTGCCGATGTAAACGGTTTGATGTCAACATCAAACCCCAATTTCAATGAAAGCATCAATGGTTATACGACACATTGCGGCGATTTACATGCAGGCACTTTCTCCATTACCGCGCATCGACAAAAAGTACATATCCAATCGGTATTAGCTGATGTGCAAACCAATGGTGTTCCTGAGAATCCTTTAATGAGCGGTTCAATTAAACCTATTAAAAGTATTATTAATTTATATAAAGTCTTACCCTCTGCAGAGTTGCAAAAACTAGCGGAAGGCGTAACTGTACAAACAGACGAGGGCGCCTATGGCTTGAGTTATCATCAATTGTTTGTGATGGCTGAAATATATGTTTGGACCTTCATCTAACCCAGCTGAAAATGCATCATTCATCAATACCCATGAATTATTGGTAGAATTAAGAAAGGATAAATTATTTTCTAATTTCTCTGAAATGGCGGTATTAAAGATGCTTCGCGATACGGACAATAGATTTTTATTCTCAAGATTTAAGCGCCGTGCCATGCCGATTAGCCAAGTGACAGAAAACAGTATTGATCCCCATGCTAATTTGCGCTATCCACTCGTGGGTACGGTTGATTATATTCAAGCGGATATCAATCTTACTTTTCTTAAACTAGTAGATGCTGCTTGGGTTGAACAAAACGAAGATAAAATTATTCTAGCTTTACTCACAGATAAGCAATTTTTGAGCATTGTGAGCAAGCATCGAAACAACCAACTTGATAAAAAAGTAGCTATGACTACGACGGAGTTCGAAGAGCTTAAAAAGGCGATAGACAATAAACCTCCAGTGAATCAGATTAAATCTGAGGTTGAGGCTCCAAGCTTTATCATGGCTGCCAATATTAATCCTGTTGTTTTAAATTATGCCGATAATATAAAACAAATTAAAAATCAAATCGATGAGGCTTGTAGAAAAGGCGTGAAGTTATTAGTGTTTCCGGAGTTGTCCTTAACAGGTCATGATCTGGATGACGCCGTTCGTTATGTCAGAAATAAAGAAATACAAGTATTGCTAGCCGATATCGCAGCGTACGCACAACAACGTAATCCTGGTTTAACTGTGGCGATCGGTCATCCCTACTCACCAAAGAATGACACTGAGCAAGACAGAAGTCAGCGTTTTGTCAGTGCGATGTCGATTTTAGAAGATGGCGAAATCAAAAAAGTGATCCTAAGAAGTGAAGAGCAAAAAATGCCGACTCACAATACGCCTACTTATTCTGCACGACAAAATCGCACCTTAAATAATTATCAAGACGGTATTGTCAGCACGGATAACCATTATCTAGTAGAATATAATGGTAAGATGGTCAATGTGTTATTTTGTTTTGATGCGCCTAAAAAATCAGTCTCTGGCGATGTAATCGTGCAAGTGGGCGGCACGCAAGGTAAGAATGTAGCCAACAGTATTTATATCAATCAACGCGGCGTTCCTGCGGCGAGCACTGTTGCCGATGGAAGAATTGCTTATACTCCTAGTGTAGGTTACTCATTAGATGCTGCTGATAAATTCTCCCTGGCTGATACTCACTCTGCAACTTTTGATTTGGATAGTTATAAAAAATTACATTTGACCAGTCCTGAAGTTGTCCCAGAAAATAACGAACAAGCGCTAATGTTAGCGCATGATGCAATGTTTGCTTATAGTTATATGCGCTCAGCTCCTCTGACTTACACCGTGACTTTAAACGGTGATATTGATTCAATTTACAATATAAAAGTCATCAGAAAAGCCTTTGAGCAGCGCTTAAGAATCATTGGGTAATATGCCTATGCATGAGAAAATAGCCAAAGTGTGTTCTGAAATTGGTATTCCTAACCCAGGAAGTGAGCTAATCCCGAGCAAAATGGATGGCGTAGTGACTTGGTTACTTAATAAAAGACTAGTGGTTATAGACTTGAATCAAGAACCGGTTAAGCTAGATCCTGCTTTAGGAATTAAGCCTAAACATTTTCCTGCGAATGATAAATTATTGAATAAAATTATTTTAGATGTTAAAAAGCAATATCATAATGACGCTGTGCCAGAAGTTGATCTAAATGAAAAAGATAGCAAAAATCGTTATCAAGCGATTATTTCATGGATGGTTACAGCAAGTTTTGGTGCTATACCGATAGGCAATGGCACGCGAACCAGTTTAGGATTAAATCAAATGGTTTTTGGTGGTGATTTACACCAAGCGCCCTTATCCTTTTCTATGCATAGAAGTCGTACAGAACTGCGTGCCATCATGGGTATGCCAGTAGATGTCCTTGATGCTAAAAATGATGCGCTGCTAGATGGATTCAAAAAGCCTTTAACCGGCTTGCGTAGTTTGATTAAAGATATAAACGATTTCAATGAAATGAAAAAGGTTTATCTGAAGTGGTTTGAAGGACAATTGTCTCGCAACGCGATGCCAATTACACCTGAAACCGAGCAAAGTATCGACAGACAAACGGCTTATAGGGAAATCCCTTATGCAAAACCAATCAAACATGAACTGGTTGAATTGGTACTGGCTGTGATGTTCCCGAATATGAGTAATCAGACCCAAAAATTATTACTCACCGATGTGAGCAATGAAACCTATCAATTAGTTTGTCAGACATTACTCACAGAAGATGATGTGACACAAGCGCAATGGGACAATGTAAAAGTGCAGCTTGAAGGAATCATCGAAGCAAGAAATATTGCCAATGGCGTTATTCCTGTACCCGGTAAGCAGTTTCTTGATGGTTTAATTAATGATGCAATCAATAAGTATAATGACACGCCTTTGGATGCTTATATACGTTTAAGAACTTTGAAGTATCCTAACGGCCATTATGTTTGGCCCGATGACAAGGTACTGATTGCTCAAATTAATCAATGCAGCTCAACTATCCTTGCGCCAGCATTATTCCAGAGTTTAACAGAGCAATTGAATGCATTTTACTTGCGACAAATCGCAGCGCCTGCGAATTATAGTCAAATGGAAGATGCAAAACTTTGCTTTTTCTCAAAACAACAAGACGCTAAGCGCGCAGTCGATGTTGAGGCACTTAGCGAAGATGTAAAAGCAAGATTGGAAAATTTCACCATTCGACTTGAAGTTTAATTGTAAATCAGGAGTTGAGTTTAGCGTTGCTAGATAATTGAGCGATACCTTAGGGTGCATGACACCCTAAGGTTCAGGCTTTTAAAAGTTGACGTTAAAAAATAATCTTGTTAGATTGGCAGTCGCATTACTACAGGTGAGAAGCTTATGCACGAGACTGAAAACAATACCCACGATTGCCCAATTTGTTTGGATAAAGTCACCGATCCCTTAGCCGTGTATACGTATGTCAATAACGAATTGAACCCAATAATATACGATGCACCCTGTATTTTGCAATGGCTGGAGGTCAAAAGAGATACACAAGCGGTTTTGCTTGATACCACCAATAATATGCCCATGATGGATCTTACTTTGGCATCTGAAATAAGGACTCAAAATAATTGGGGGGATGGTGCACAATATACTAACCGGATTAATGCTTTAATTATTTATCAAGAACAACGGCTTTTACAAAACATACAGCGAGTACAGCCAGTTGTTCCGCCCGTTGAAGTCGTACCCGTTCATGAAAATTCACGTCAGAATTATGGACGTTTGGGCTATTATTTTGTAGGAAATGTGGTCGTGGTTAGCTGCTTACTGCTTGCATCAATATTCACAATTAATTTGTTTAAATATGCGCTACATCTAGTTTATAAAAGCCTTATGAATTTTGGCTTTTCTAGTCCTTCTGTCATGCACCCAATCAGTCTAGTAATTATTATTTTCGCGACCATCGGTACAGGCGTCTTAATGGGTGAAATCGATTATCGACTCGCAAGATCTCAAGCTGTTCGCAATATGTTCAACCCGTTCTATCGTAGACTTTTGGGCCAAAGAGATCTAATAGAACCTTTGTTGCTACCACTAGATGATATTCAGCTAGCCCTTAATGCAGTCTAGCGCAAACTAAATAATTGACAGCACAGTCCACTAAGTTTAAGGCCCTAGATAGTAATCATCAGGGATCCATTCAGCTTTTTCTTGATTAAATTCGGTTATTACTAACCTTTCTATGCTATTAATTGCAGTTTCAACCCAACCCGTAGTATTGTAAAAATTATCGCCGGCAATATATAAATCTAAATCTGGATAAGGTTTGCGTATTTGGGGAATCAATTCCCAACTTTTTATTCCAGGCTTCCAGAAATGCCAAGCACCGCCATAAGGAAGCTTTCCCCAATCCATATAGATAGCTTCACGTGGCATAGGTAAGGTGATCTCAGGATGTATTGTTTGTAATTGTTGATGTACCGTACTTACCATACAAGACGATATATCGTAGCTTTCATCTTTACAGTTCGGATTAAAGGGACCTGGGGTGTCTTTATACGAGCTAATAAAATAGCTGCGGTTGGGTTACTTTGAAAATAATAAATTGTTGATAGATAAATCCGTAGTCACACGTCCTTGTTGATAACCTAAGGTATGCCACCAAGGTTTATCATAAATAAAAAATAATTTTTGTGCTGGTATGGCGAGGTGCTATTGAATAATTCTGCCACTTTTGGATCTGAAAATAAAATTGAATCGGGTGATAAAGATAATAGTGCTTTAGAGGAAATTGTTAAAATAACTTCACGCGCATATTTAAGCTCATGATCAAATGATAATGCAAACAAAGATTCACCGTTGAGGCTGATACGATGGATCCCTGTTAGTTTATGATTTTTATCAATTTTTACTTCTTTTTCAATAATTTTTTGTACCAAACTGTTAACTAAGGCACTGGTACCATCTATTATTCAAAAAAATGAGGTTTTTCCATGTTTATATTGAGAATATGTATAAAAGTATCATAAGCATTATGGTTATGAGCTAAAACAGCCTTAGCGCCATAGGCATCATTTACTAAATGATAACCCTCCGAGGTTAAATAATGTTTAAGCGCATCTTTTGCAGAAAATTCATAGAGAAACCTTTCATTATTTTGAGCATCACGAAGGGTGGATTTTTGCAATGCTTGTTCAACATTATATAAATTATCGAACCCAGAAAGTTAGAGGCTAAATTATAAATAGCGGATAAATATAATTCATTAGGTGTTTTACCTTTTTCATAATTTTCTAAGGTATAAGGAATATTTTCAGGGTTGGCATGGTAGTCAGCTATTAAAACTTTATTTCCACGTAAATAACTGAAATAAGTGTTTGACATATAGGGGGCATCTTGAATGGGCAACTCTAATTTTTGCGTTATCAAACCATACAAATTTTTTGTTTTTTCATAAAACGCATTGCGCCCAGTTCAACTCGAAATCCATTAGCATCTGGCACTTCTAAGGTTAAAATCCGCCCACCTAAATGTGGATTAGCTTCAAATAGAGCAATTGTTCGATCCCCTTCTAAACGATAAGCAGCATAAATACCTGAAATTCCACCACCAATAATAGCCGTATCCACTATTTCAGGGATAGGGGGGCGAATGGTAATCCAAATCCCCAGTAAAAGAACGACGGCGCTGCCGATTATTGGCAGTAAGTATTTAGTTCTAAGTTTCATGGCCTTTCAACCTTCCCTTAACGACACAGTCTAGCGCAAACTAAATAATTGACAGCACAATCTGCGCCTAATTTAAATTCCCGTGTAAGTGGGTTGTAGGTAAGGCCGCACAGTTTTCAAGATCAAAGTCTTGCTCGCGCAATAGGCGGGATAATTCGGCTGGGGTTATGAATTTAGCATATTCGTGCGTGCCTTTGGGCACTAAATTTAAGATGTATTCTGCGCCAATGATGGCCATTAAAAAGGATTTTAAATTACGATTTAAGGTTGATAAAAATAATAGGCCATTGGGTTTTAATAATTGCGCGCAGGAGTGGATGATGTGCATGGGATCGGGTACGTGTTCTAATAATTCCATGCAGGTAATGACATCAAATCGCTGCGCATGTTGCGCCGCAAAACTTTCAATGGCGATACACTGATAATCAATCGTCAAGCCTTGAGCCTTAGCATGTTCGCTAGCGATGTTGATGACATCCGGTGCTAAATCAATACCAGTTGCATGCGCGCCGGCTTTCGCTAAACTTTCAGTTAAAATCCCGCCGCCGCAGCCGACATCTAATACTTGTTTTCCTGTTAAATCAAGTTGTTCTTGAATAAATTGCAAGCGCAATGGGTTGAGGGCATGTAAAGGTTTAAAGGGACCTTGTATATCCCACCATTTTGCAGCAAGATCATTAAATTTATTGACTTCTTTTGCGGAGTAAGCGGGTGTCATCATTAAAACCTTTTATTAACGCATGGGCAGAAGATGGAATTGAGTAGCGGGCATCTCACGCACTGTGGTAACAACATTAGAAAGTTTTCTTATGCGATCGGTAGTAAACAGAGCAGTGGTACCATTCTCGTCAAGATTTAATTTAAAAAATATATTGAGTAAATAATAAATAATTTTACTGAAAAAACGAACGTGATCATCTAGTGTAGAATCGGGTTTATTGATTTCATCAATCATCTGTGTTGCAACTGTCTTTGGATCTGCTTTTTCTTCAATCCCTTTATTGAGCAATCCTTGCAGTGCATTTATTTTTTTCATATACGCTTGCGCTTGAGTAGCATACCCTTCATTCTTTTTGGCCCCCGCGTGTAATATGCACTCGTAAAGCAGATCATTAAGAGGTGAGAGTATATTTTTTTCTTTCTCAATTAATTTTCGGTTTATAAATTGGTCAGTATAAAATAACATTTCAATTTGAATGTTGATGCTAAAGTCACTCATGTGTTCTACAGTATTTTCCAAGATATCCAGTAATTCTTGATCCGCTTTGTCGTTTAGATGTTTGTATAGTGCATTTACTTGTTTGCTCATTAAGGCATATAACGTGTTTTCGTCAGTAGCACTTGAGACTAACTGCATTTGATTTTTATAATCTGCAAATATATCTTCTTGTGGCTGATCACATAAACATATGAGTCGGTAAAGATCATCGAGTTTTTGTTCGATAATATTTAGGTTAATCCTGGGATCATAATCTTTGAGTTCATTTTTAATATTTTCTTTATAGTTATTAAAATTATCAAATACATTTTTTCTAAATGCAGGGATTTGCACGAGGGCTATTTTTAATTGATTAAACCGTTGTTCAACATAGGTACTGAATTTATCAATAATTGGGGTGCTGAAGGGTTCATCCTCCTTACTTTCTATGGTAGGTGTAGTACCATTATTTTTTATTACAATAGTTGTACTGCGAGGTACAGCGATTTTAGATAATATTTGATTCACTTGGGCTTTATCAAATAACAGTGCTTTTAAAAAATATTGATGGACTGATTTAACAAATTCACCTTCGGGCTTCCCCAATGTTTTTAATTCTTCTGGCGTAAGCGATAATACATTTTTAAATTTAGCAATCAGGGTAAAGGGAAATTGTCCCAAATCTACCGGATGAATAGTATGACGGGAGGGATAACCTTTTGGCCTCATGAAATCTATCCATGAAGTTCTAAAATCCCGCCTTACCCCTTGATTAGGGTCAAGTTTTCAGGCGCTAAATTATATTCCTCGCTTAAGTACATCAAGGCAAGATGTGGGGCAAGACTCAGCGGGTTAGTTGATAAAACCGTATTCTTGTCTGTCTGCGTAAAGCCATCAATTAATTCTTCTTGAATATAAACAGTTAATTGATTATTTTTAGACTCAAATTCTAGCTGGGTTTGGGTCGTGCAGTTTTTAGGCCCTAGCGCACGGTAAAACTCGCCAAAGGCAACTTCAAGAAATGCACAATCGATGTTTGGGGGCGGAGGGTCTTTTCTGGGCCATTGTTGTCCAAACATATCTTTCTCCCTTACGAACCTACTAATTTATTGAATTTATTAAGTTCTTTACTTCAAAATGGCAGCATTTTAGTCATCGCTTACGACCCTATTCTATGATAAAATAGCGCTGTTAGCCAGTTTTATTATAGAGGTTTTAAAAATTATATGAACACCTTTGCCAAAGAAATTTTCCCGATCAATATAGAAGATGAGCTTAAACAGTCCTATCTTGATTATGCCATGAGTGTGATTGTGGGCCGTGCCTTACCCGATGTGCGGGATGGGTTAAAACCTGTGCATAGACGAGTTTTATATGCCATGCATGAATTGGGTAATGATTGGAATAAACCGCATAAAAAGTCTGCCCGGGTTGTCGGTGATGTGATAGGTAAATACCATCCGCACGGCGATACGGCCGTTTATGACACCATCGTTAGAATGGCCCAGCCTTTTTCTTTGCGTTATTTATTAGTTGATGGCCAAGGGAACTTTGGTTCTGTCGACGGTGACCCACCTGCGGCTATGCGTTATACCGAAGTGCGCATGAGTAAAATGGCGCATCAGTTATTAGCGGATTTAGATAAAGAAACGGTTGATTTTGTACCCAACTATGATGAAACAGAATTTGCACCCACCGTATTACCTACACGCGTGCCGAATTTATTAGTCAATGGATCATCGGGTATTGCCGTAGGTATGGCGACCAATATTCCACCACATAACTTAAATGAAGTGATCAATGCTTGTTTAGCGCTAATCGACGATGCAGAAATTACTTTAGATGAACTGATGAATCATATTCCTGGTCCTGATTTCCCAACAGCTGGGATTATCAATGGCCGTGCGGGTATAGTTGAAGCGTATCGGACGGGACGCGGCCGTATTTATGTACGTGCCAAAACCCATATTGAAGTGGATGAAAAAAATCAAAAGCAAAGTATTATTATTGATGAATTACCCTATCAGGTGAACAAAGCCAAATTAATCGAACGTATTGCAGAACTGATTAAAGAACATAAAGTGGAAGGCATTACTGCGCTGCGTGATGAGTCTGATAAAGACGGGATGCGCGTGGTGATAGAGGTGCGTCGTAATGATAATGCTGAAGTGTTGCTGAATAATTTATTTTCCTCACATCCATGCAAAATGTGTTTGGTATTAATTTAGTCGCGCTCTGATCACGGTCAGCCGCGCTTATTTACCTTAAAACGTTTATTGCAAGCCTTTATTGCGCATAGACGTGAAGTAGTCACACGCCGTACGATTTATGATTTACGTAAAGCACGCGAGCGGGCGCATATTTTAGAAGGTTTGGCGATAGCCCTAACGAATATTGATCCGATCATGCCTTGATTAAACAATCAAAAATCCTCAAGAAGCGAAAGAAAAATTATTAGCCAAGATTGGCAGGCCTCTACGTTTATTCCTTATGAAGATTATATTCGCGATTTAGGTGCAGACTATACCGATGCTGGTTATCGTTTATCCGAAGCACAAGCGCAAGCGATTTTAGATTTGCGTTTACACCGCTTAACCGGTTTAGAGCAAGATAAAATTTTAAGTGAATATCAAGAATTACAAGCTTTAATTAAAAATTTAAAGAAATTCTAGCCAGCCCTGATTGTTTAATGACAGTTATTCGTGAAGAATTAGTAGTCTATTCAAAGTGAATTTGGCGATAAACGACGTACCGAAATTTTATCCAGTCAACAAGATTTAGTGACAGAAGATTTAATTCCTGAAGAAAATGTGGTCGTCACTTTATCACAACAAGGCTATGTGAAATATCAACCGCTCGATGTATATCAAGCCCAACGTCGCGGTGGTCGTGGTAAATCGGCGGCACAAGTGAAAGAAGAAGATGCTGTTGATCAATTATTAGTGGCCAGTACCCATGATACGATTTTATGTTTCTCCAGTATCGGTAAATTATATTGGCTTAAAGTGTATCAATTGCCACAAGCAGGACGTAGTTCACGCGGTCGGCCCATTATTAATTTATTGCCACTTGCTGAAAATGAAAAAATTAATACCTTATTGCCAGTAGCGTGAATTTGATGCAGAACATTTTGTAGTCATGGCCAGCAGCAGTGGTACCATTAAAAAAACAGCATTGAGCGAATTTTCTCGTCCAAGGGCCAGCGGCATTATTGCTGTTGATTTATTTGATGAAGATAAATTAGTGCAAGCGGCCTTAACACAAGGCAATGATGATATTTTATTATTTACCAATGCGGGTAAAGTGATACGCTTTAACGAATCACAATTACGCCCCATGGGACGTTCAGCACGTGGCGTGCGCGGCATTAAATTATCCGCTCATCAACGGGTTATTTCTTTAGTGATTGCACAAGAAGGTGGCGCAATTTTAACCGCAACACGCAATGGTTATGGAAAACGTACACCGGTTACGGATTATCCAACCCATGGTCGTGGCGGGCAAGGGGTAATTTCCATTCAAGTCACTGAACGTAATGGCGAAGTGGTTGATGCGCTACAAGTATTTGAGGCAGATGATGTGATGCTTATTTCCGATCAAGGTACTTTAGTGCGCACCCGAGTGGATGAGATTTCTGTCATAGGCCGCAATACCCAAGGGGTACGACTCATTCAATTAGGTGCACAAGAACATTTGGCCGGCATAAGCCGAATTGCAGGGATAGAAGATACGGAAAATACTTAGGGATATGAAAAAATCTATTTTAATTGCAACCGGAGGTACAGGTGGACATGTATTTCCGGGTTTAGCTTTGGCGCAAGCGTTTCAAGAAAAAGGTTACCAAGTTACTTGGTTAGGCACCCGCAATGGCATTGAAGCCAAAGTCATTCCTAGCACTACGATTCCCATTCGATTATTTACAAGTGTTTGCTCTTAGAGGCAAAGGTTTATTATCATTGCTACTTGCGCCTTTTAGATTATTACGCGCCCTAATTCAAACCCATCGTATTTTTAAAAAACGACAACCTGATTTAGTGATAGGTTTAGGCGGATTTGTTTCAGGTCCTGCAGGTATTATGGCGTTTATTCATCAAAGGCCTTTTGTATTGCATGAACAAAATGCGATTGCGGGCATGACCAATCGTTATTTATCTTATGTGGCAAAGCGGGTATTTTCTTCTTTTCCTGATGCTTTTATACAAGATAAAAAAGTAATATTAACGGGTAATCCCGTGCGTGCACCGATTATGGCCTTGCCAGAACCCAACCTTCGTTTTAGCGAACATACGGGCGCTTTGCGCATATTGGTATTGGGCGGTAGTTTAGGTGCGATGCGATTAAATGAAGTATTACCAGAAGCGTTAGCACAAGTAAAAATACCCGTAAGCGTTTGGCATCAATGCGGTGAGCGCGATTATGAGAAAACCCTACAAGCTTATCAAGCTTTAAATATTGAACACCGCGTTGCAAAATTTATTGATGATATGGCCAGCGCCTATGCCTGGGCCGATTTAGTCGTTTGTCGCGCCGGTGCGACAACCATAGCAGAATTAATTGCAGTAGGTTTAGGCGCAATTTTTATTCCCTATCCTTATGCAGTGGATGATCATCAAACAAAAAATGGTTTATATTTAGTAAAAGAACATGCGGCAGTCATGATTAAGCAAGCCGATTTAACAACCAGCTTATTAGCTGCAAAATTACAGGAAATAGGCCAGCGCGAGCAATGTTTAACGATGGCGCTCGCAGCAAGAAGCATGTATCGCGGTGATGCCGTACTACAAATTATGGACAGTTGTGAGGAGATTTTAAATGGACAATCTTGAGCGGGCAATGAATCAAAATGTGCTAGCGATGCGTAAAATTAAGCATATTCATTTTGTTGGCATCGGTGGTGCAGGGATGAGTGGTATAGCTGCGGTTTTATTAAATCAAGGTTATCATGTCAGTGGTTCTGATTTAAACGCCAGTCTTGTCACTGCGCAACTTAAAAAATTAGGCGTTGATATTTTTATTGGCCATGATGCCAAGCAAATTGACAATGCTCAAGTCGTTGTGCAATCAACAGCGATCAAAGATGATAATCCAGAAATTGTCGCAGCGCGATCTGCGCGTATACCGGTTGTGCCTCGTGCACAAATGTTGGCTGAATTAATGCGTTTTCGTTATGGCATCGCCATAGCGGGCACACACGGAAAAACAACCACCACTAGTTTATTGGCAAGTCTTTTTGCCAAAGGACATTTAGATCCGACTTATGTGATAGGTGGACAATTAAATAGTTCTGGCACCCACGCCAGTTTAGGTCAAAGCCATTATTTAATTGCGGAAGCCGATGAAAGCGATGCGTCATTTTTATATTTAAACCCAATGATGGCGGTCGTGACTAATATTGATGCCGATCATATGAGTACTTATGATGGCGATTTTAATAAACTTAAACAAACGTTTTTAGATTTTCTACACCGCGTACCGTTTTACGGGTTGGTGGTTTTATGTTGGGATGAACCGGTATTGCGTGAATTATATCCCTTAATTAATCGCGCGGTCGTGACCTATGGTTTTCATGAAGATGCAGATTTGCGCGTCATGGATTATCAACAACAAGGCATACAAAGCTACTTCACCGTACGCTTTAAAGACGGCTCACCCGATTTACCTATCGTATTAAATTTGCCAGGACAACATAATGCCAGCAATGCATTAGCTGCAATTGCGATTGCCAAAGAAGAAGGCATTAAAGATAACACCATTCAAGAATGTTTAGCAGAATTTTCCGGTGTAGGCCGACGTTTTCAAGTAAAAGATAAAGTAAAGTTTGCCGGCAAAACAATCACTGTCGTGGATGATTACGGTCATCATCCACGCGAACTTGCAGTGACCATTCAAGCCGTCAGACAAGCTTGGCCCAATAAACGTTTAGTACTGGTATTTCAACCCCATCGTTACAGCAGAACCCGTGATTGCTTCGATGATTTTGCACAAGTCCTAGCCCAAGTCGATCAATTATTATTACTAGAAATATATTCTGCAGGCGAAGCGCCCATTCCCAATATAGACAGCCGCGCCCTATGCCGCGCCATCCGCGGCCGTGGCCAATTAGAACCTATTTATGTGCCCGATGTAGACAGCGTGTCAGAAGTTTTAAGTAATATTATCAATGAAGATGACATCGTCTTATTACAAGGCGCGGGTAATATAGGACAGTTAGCAGGGCAATTTTAAGAACAAGGATTTTAAGATGCATATTTATATTTTAGGTATAGCGGGCACCTTTATGGCCGGCATTGCGCGGATTGCAAAAGCTGCGGGGCATCAAGTTTCAGGTGTGGATGAAGCGATTTATCCGCCGATGAGTACGCAATTAGAAGAAGATGGTATAACCATCTTTCAAGGTTATGATGCTGCGCATTTAGCGATAAAACCGGATCTCGTGATTATCGGCAATGCCATGAAACGCGGTAATGTTGAAGTTGAAGCGGTACTGGCGCAACAGCTGCGTTTTGTATCTGCACCGCAATGGTTATATGAACATGTCTTATATAATCGTCATGTATTAGCGGTTTCCGGCACCCACGGTAAAACCACAACAACCAATATGCTCGCCTTAATTTTAACAGTTGCTGGGAAAAATCCTGGTTATTTAATCGGTGGCGTACCTAAATTATTACAAGGTTCTGCTGTATTTGGCGATTCACCATATTTTGTGATAGAGGCTGATGAGTACGATACGGCGTTTTTTGATAAACGTTCCAAGTTTATTCATTATCATCCACAAACGTTATTAATCAATAATTTAGAATTTGATCACGCGGATATATTTAATAACCTTGATGAAATTAAAAAGCAATTTCATTATTTAATTCGCACAATACCAAATAACGGAAAAATTATTTACGCGAATGAAGATGAGAATATTCGTGATACGCTAAAAATGGGCTGTTGGACACCAACGACCACCGTTGGTTTATCACAAGGCGATTGGAGCGCGAAAAATGTTAAATCCGATGGCAGTGCCTTTACCATCACTCATCAAGGTAAAGATCTTGGTGAAGTCACTTGGAATATTTTAGGCCTACATAACGTTCAAAATGCAATCAGCGCCGCCGCCTGTGCACATGCAGTTGGCATTACAGGTAAGGATATTATAAAAGCCCTAGAATCATTTGAACTTCCCGCAAGACGTATGGAAATAAAAGGCGTCGTTAATGATATTACCATTTACGATGATTTCGCTCATCATCCAACAGCGATGAAAACAACTCTCGCCGGACTTCGTGCGCGCGTGGGTGAGAGTGCACGTATTATCGTATGTTTAGAAATGCGTTCTTACACCATGCGTCACAATGTTCACGGTGCAAAAATTATCGACAGTCTTTCTGCTGCTAATCAAATATTAATTAAAAAACCTGAAGAAATCAGTTTAAACGAACTAGAAAATATGGCAAAACAACATCCGAATTGCCATATTTTTAACGATACACCAGCGCTGATTACCCAATTAGCTAAAACAGCAAAACCACATGATCACATTTTAATTATGAGTAATGGCGCGTTTGATAGCATTTACACAAAGTTATTGACGGCCCTTTCCTAGCCAAACTATGATTAAAAATACAATCAAAGCCATGCAAGTACCCAGAAACATTCCACTGATTTGTGTGCCGTGGCCAAAATAGTAATCCCAAAGTAGGGAAGTTAAAAGACCACTGCCGGCAGTGGTTAGGAAGATCATTAAATTACCTCTAAATCCGCGGATGGCTGCGATGATGGGTACCAGTACTACCGGTGCCCATAAACCAAATATCATTAAAATACTGTCAAATAAATTTTCAAATGAAATAGCAAAAATAAAAGATAAAATGCCTATCACCAGCGTAAAACCTTGGGTGAGCCATAATTCTTGTTTATTTGTTAAGCGGTTGGCTGTTAAAGGTTTACTGACATCGTGAACTAAATTAACTGCCGCAGCATTTAAAAAAGAATCAGCGGAAGACATAATGACGGCCAACATCGCAGCCATCACAAAACCTGCGATGCCTATGGGTAGCGCTGTTGCAACAATATAAGGTATCACTTGATGCGATAAGCTTGCAGGATTTAAAGCCAATGTCGCTAAGGCCATTACACCTACAACAAAACCCAGAGGTAGTGCGGTTAATCCAGCCCATAATGCTGCACGCTGAACCTCTTTGGTATTACCTGCCAATAAACGTTGAATATAGGGCGGTGCTAACGCTTCCCCCAATAAAAAATAAGCAACGACTGATAAAAAAGCTAATGGAGAATAATGAATAAATAAATCAAATCGATCAGGAGGAATCGCGGCAATCACGGCTGCAGGCCCGCCCGCTTTATATACAACCAACATCGCTGCTAAGGGCAGGGCAATAACCAAAATAGTAAATTGTAAAACGTCTGTCCAGACCACCGCTTTAAAACCGCCTAGCGTTACGTAAAAAATCACCATGCTACAACTGATTAAAATGCCTAAGGTTTGATCGATGCCAAAAAAAACTTCAAAAATATAGCCCATGGCGCGTAATTGAATCCCAATAATGCCTGCACAAACGATGCCCGCAAACAATCCTGTCATAATTTTTGCCGGCATGCCATAAGCATCTTTCATAATATCGCCAACAGAAATTGCGGTTTTAAAGCGCCACATATGCGGCGCAATAAAATAAGACACTAAAATCTCGCGCAGAGAAATGGCCGTTATAGCCAACATAAATACAACACCGTAAACATGTACTTTTTCAGCATTACCCATGGTAAATCCACCACCGACAAACGTGGCACACAAGGTTGCATAAATTACCCAGGCAGGATAGTTACGTCCTGACACGGCATAATCTTCAATCGAATGAATCCTGCGTGCAGAAAAGAGGGCCATCACAAACAGTGTGAGCATATAAATGATAACGACGAGGCTATCAAGAGTCAGTGGTATTTTCATCCGTTAATTGTAGACTAATATAATAGGACGAAAACCCCCTGCGTCATCCCCGCGCAGGCGGGGATCCATATCACGGAGTATTATCGAAGGCCTCTGGAATATGGATCCCCGCCTGCGCGGGGATGACGACGACGTGGTTTTGCATAAGCATATGTATAATCCTTGGAGGCTTCCTATGTCTAAAAATTCAGAACCATTATTTTGGAAAAATGTGCGCGAACATTTGATACGCTACGGTGCGCCTTTTGAGCCGTTGATTATTGAGCGTGCGCAGGGTAGTTTTGTGTATGATGCGGATAATCGTGCCATTTTAGATTTTACTTCAGGGCAAATGAGTGCCATTTTGGGACATGGACATCCGGATATTGCGGCAGTGGTTGCGGATAAAGCGCGTAATTTAGATCATCTTTTTAGTGGCATGTTATCACGGCCTGTGGTTGATTTGGCTACGCAATTAGCACAAATAACTCCTCCTGGATTAGATCGTAGTTTATTACTGAGTACGGGTGGAGAATCCAATGAAGCGGCCATTAGAATGGCTAAATTATTCACCGGTAAATATGAAATAGTTGCTTTTGATCGATCATGGCATGGTGTAACGGGCCTGGCATCCTCTGCGACTTATGTGACAGGTCGCAAAGGTTATGGGCCGCCTTTATTGGGTTCATTTGTTATTCCTGCGCCTTATCTCTATCGCTCACGCTTTGAATATAAGGGTAAACCAGATTGGCAAGCCGAATTAGATTATGGATTTGATTTGGTGGATAGGCAATCAACAGGAAATCTAGCTGCATTTATCGCCGAACCGATATTAAGTGCTGGGGGCATACTTGATTTGCCACCGGGTTATTTGCGGGCTTTAAAAAAGAAATGTGAAGAGCGCAATATGTTACTTATTTTAGATGAAGCACAAACAGGTATAGGTCGCACAGGTGATATGTTTGGTTTTGAACGTGATGGTGTGACACCTGATATTTTGACTTTATCAAAAACACTGGGTGCCGGTTTGCCGCTGTCTGCTGTCATGACTTCAGCCCAAATTGAAGAAAAATGTTATGAACGCGGTTTTCTTTTTTATACCACCCATGTTTCTGATCCACTCCCTGCAGCGGTGGGTCTTAAAGTGTTAGAAGTCGTAAAACGTGAACGTCTAGCTGAGCGTGCAAAAATTGCAGGTTTACGACTTGAAAAAGGTTTACGTGATTTACAAGAACGCTTTGAATGCATAGGTGATGTTCGCGGTCGGGGTTTGTTACTGGGTATTGAAATTGTTAAAGATAAAACCAGCAAAAATCCAGCCTCAGAATTAGGCGCAGCAATTGCCACTGAATGTATGAAACGTGGTCTAAGCATGAACATGGCCCAATTACCTGGAATGGGCGGCGTGTTCCGCATTGCGCCCCCTTTGACTGTCAGTGATGATGAAATCGACTTAGGTTTGAATATATTAAGCGAAGCCATGGCAGCAGTTTGAGCATAGACAGCATGTTCCATAGTCCAAGTAAAAGAGTCAGGCAAATATTTTTTTACGTAGTTCAACCTGTGTTGATACCTCATGTTCTCTATGTGGCATATAGTTTGGATTAGGGATCCACGTTTTAATATACCGATTGTTATTCTTTCTAATTTCATCTGCGCCCATAATGTCTTGCGGTAGGACTGTTGATGCGACATTGACCTCATTTTTCCATTGTGCCTTATAAATAAAATCCAGAAACATATTTTTTTCATTTGAAAAATTGACATCTAAGCCTGCACAACCACGATAATTTATTTTGTAAACATAAACAGTATCGGGTGGAAAGAAAAATTTATTAAGTCTTTTTAAGGCATAATCTAAAGCCGTTTCATAAGATTTACTGGTTGAAATACCCACCCTGTCATTTTTTCTCTTGATATAATCAATCAAAACCTCAGAGCTCTGGTTGCAACTTAATCCTTGATTAAAAATTTGTTCAGGATTTCTCGCCATACCTCGATATAAAATCCCAGTGAAATTTTTAACTTTATTTTTCACAAAATACGACCAATCTAAGTTGTTATCTTTTTCAAGCAAACGATCAAGCAGGTAGCTATTAAAGCTATGTTGATTATTTTTATTGTGGGTATTGCTTAGATGTTTAATGAGGATATTCTGCGCAACTTCATCTGATTGCGTGTTAAGTAATAATTCCTGTAATTTAGCAATGGCAGGATACAAAATCGCTGAGTGCCTAAAGCTGGTAAAATAACCTTTTTTAAACCCTGGCCTAGTGCGCTGTTCTTGATACGCACTAAAGGCATCACTAAAAATTGCTTGATATTGAGTCATCATCCACCTCATTTGTTTACTTAAGTAAATTCTATGGGTGGATGTGTTATAGGTAAAATTGATAGATCAAATGTTATCGATAGTTAAATGCTATTAATAGAGGTTGACGACACTGGTATGTAGTATTACTATTACTGAACTATATAATAGTAATACTTAATAAACAGGAGCGTCTATGCGTATCACTCAAAAAGGCCAAGTCACTATCCCAGAGGAAATAAGACAAAAATATGGTTTTTTACCTTATTCTGAAGTTGATTTTATAGAAGAAAAAGGCAAAGTTTATTTGAAGACGATTCAAGGGAAAAACAAGCAACGTGGACAGGGCATTGTTGCGCATTTGCGCAAGAGCGCAAGCATCAAGATGAGTACGGATGAAATTCTGGCTATGACGCGAGGCGAAAAATGACTGCAGGGGTGTTAGTAGACTCTTGTGTTATTTTAGATATCATTACGGTAGATCCCGTTTGGTTCAATTGGTCTGCAGATGCCTTGGCAGCCGTTGCGGATCATCATCAATTATTTATTAATCCTATTATTTATGGGGAAGTGTCAATAGGCTATCAAAAAATAGAAGAACTTGAAGCAGCGTTGCCATCCAAAGTATTTACACGTTTGCCGCTACCCTGGGAAGCTGCTTTTTTAGCCGGTAAAGCTTTCCTAAAATACCGCAAAGCCGGAGGCGCGCGCAGTTTACCCTTACCTGATTTTTTGATTGGTGCACATGCGATGGTTTCACAATTACAATTATTAACTCGTGATCCAAAACGGTTCAAAAATTATTATCCAAAAATAAAAATTATTTCGCCTTAAGCCTGCTCGCCAAACTTGTTTTTGATTAATTCTAAAAGTGCATCTACTGCAGCATTTGCATCATCGCCGGTGGCTATGATTTCTATTTCGGTATTTTGGCTGGCGGCTAGCATCATCACGGCCATGATGCTTTTGGCATTGGCTTTTTTGCCTTTGCAATGCAGAGAGATTTCGGATTCGAATTTGGCACTGGTGGCGACTAATTTTGCAGCGGCGCGGGCGTGCAGGCCGAGTTTATTGATGATAATCGTATCTGCTCTAATCATGGCGTATCCATTGTAAATCGCGATGACGTACTTGGACTTGCTGATATTTTTTTTGATAATAATGTGCGAGTCGTTCTGCAAAATAAACACTGCGGTGTTGACCGCCAGTACAGCCTAAATTAATGGTTAAATAACTGCGCTTGTCTTTTTCATAATAAGGGATCCAGGAATCTAAAAAATGAGTGATTTCTGCAAACATTTTATTGACCAAATCGTTTTCTTGTAAAAAATCTATCACGGCTTGATCTTGTCCATTCAGTGGGCGCAGTGCATCTTGCCAATAGGGATTGGGCAGACAGCGTAGATCAAAGACATAATCTGCATCGGCGGGAATACCATTTTTATAACCAAACGATTGAAATAAAATAGACAAACTTTCGGTTGAGCGAGCGGCAATGCGTTCACGAATTAAATGTCGCAGTTGTACTTCGGATAAATGCGAGGTATCAATAAATAAGGTTGCGGCATTGGCGATTGATTCTAATAAAGTTTTTTCTTGTTTGATGGCTTCTTGCAAGCTGGTTTTATTATTACTTAAAGGATGTTTGCGTCTAGTTTCACTAAAACGTTTTAATAAAATATTATCATCGGCATCAAAATAAAGTACTTCCCAATGTGGGTGTTGCTTAATTTGCAAAAGAATATCGTGCAATTGTTCAGGATTAGGTAAATTTCGCGCATCTAAACTCACGGCGATGCGATTTTGCGGTAAATCGGTAGCATGTATCAGTGAGGGAAATAAAGCCATGGGTAAATTATCTATGCAATAAAAGCCTAGATCTTCTAGCGAGCGTAAACACACGGTTTTTCCAGAGCCGGATCTGCCGCTGATGATCAGCCATTTTTTATCAGGAGGACTTTGCATCATGGTGTCGCTGTAAATAGATTATAAATTTCTTGCGTACTTGTAGCTTTTTTAATTTTTTCACGAAATTGGCTTTGTGAAAAAAACATCGCCAATTGCGCTAACAAATCTAAATGCTCGCTAGTTTGTGCTTGTGGCACAAACAAACCAAATATTAAATCAACCGGTTTATTATCGGGTGCATCAAAATCAATGCCTTCATCCAGCCTGATAAAACAAGCGATGGATTCGTTTAAAGAAGGAATACGACAGTGGGGCAGGGCTATGCCTTCACCCAAGGCGGTAGAGCCTAATTTTTCCCGGGCAATTAATAATTGATAAAATAATTCAGTCTCAAAGCCTTTTGCGCATAATTGGCTGATTTGTTCGAGTATTCGTTTTTTACTGCGGGCATCAGAATCAATCACTATGCGTTCAGGCGTTAAAATCGTTTTTAGATCACTCATGTTTCTCTTTGTGTTTTATCGCTTGTTTGTCTAATTTATCCATCAGGCTGTCGATAGCCGCATACATATCTTCTGAAACGGCTTTAGCAAAGAGTTGTCCGCCAGGAACATTTATTTTTGCTTCAGCAATTTTTTGCAATTTATCGACAGATAAGATGGCGTGGACTTGGGTGATTCCAGAAATATGGCGATTGACACGTTGTAATTTTTCGCTGAAATAGTCTTTCAAAGCAGGTGTAATTTCTACGTGTTGTCCAGTGAGATTAAGTTGCATGTTTTTGTCCTTTTTGTGGCCAATATTGGCGTTTACGATCATTAGATGATGCAATAAATAACGCCTCCCGGTATTTAGCGACTGTTCTTCTTGCAATATTAATCCCTTGAGATTTTAAAATTGTAGCTAGTTTACTGTCACTAAGAGGCTCGGCGTGATTTTCAGCCGCTATCAATTTTTTAATCAAGGCCCTAATGGCTGTTGAAGAACATTCACCACCATGTTGCATATGCACATGGCTGGAAAAGAAGTATTTTAACTCAAAAACGCCGCGATGGGTATGGACATATTTATGTGTGGTAATCCGTGAGATGGTGGATTCATGCATTTCTACTTCCGAGGCGATGTCAGTTAATACTAAGGGCCTCATGGCTTCTTCACCAAACTCTAAAAATTCCTGTTGGCGGGCAATAATTGCTCGCCCAACCTTAAGTAAGGTATCAAAGCGATTATCAAGACTTTTTAATAGCCAGCGTGCATCTTGTAAATGTTCTTTTAAAAAAGCGTGGTCGGTTTCTTTAGTGCTTTGCTTAATCAAATCTGTATAAAGCGTATTAATGCGAATTTTGGGTGCATTATCAGGATTGAGGGTCACATCCCAGATGCTTTTATTTTTAAAGACTAGCAAATCGGGGATTACATATTCGGTTTGTTCTTGGCCATAAGCTAAGCCAGGTTTTGGATTTAGCGATTTTATCAGCTTAATAATATCAAGTAATAAATTATCTGTTAAGCGATAACTGCGCTTAAGTTCGTTGTAGGCATGATTGGCCAATAAAGGTAAATCATGGGTAATGATTTCAATCGCAAGACTCACTTGATCGGATTCAATACCTTTGTGTTTGAGTTGTAAAATCAAACATTCTTGCAAGGTGCGTGCGGCAACCCCCAAGGGTTCAAAGTGTTGAATTTGCCTTAACACAGTTTCAATATCTTCTAGAGCGACACGCACCTCAGCCGATAAAATCGTTTGAATTTCTTCCAGCGTTAAAGGCAAATAACCTTCATCAGTAATGGCATCAATAATGGTATGGGCGATCGTATGTTCGATGGGCGACAGTGGGGCAAGACGCATTTGCCAAACCAAATGGTCACGCAAACTGACATCTTGAGCACGATTTTGGGTAATATACTCATAATAATCGCTGGTATCGGTTTTTTTTTTCCCAGAATTTGTTAAATTATAAATACTGGGATGGTCAATCAGACTTTCATGTGAGGACATATCCTCGTTCATTTCGAGCAGGGGATTGGTCTCTAGCGCATTGGCAATTTCTTGTTGTAATTCTAAGGTAGACAACTGTAGCAAACGAATCGCCTGTTGCAATTGCGGCGTCATTGTAAGTTGGTTACTTAATTTTAATTGTAGATTTTGTTTCATCCTTTAAGTGTAATCCATATACCTAGCAATGCGAGCGAAGCGCGGCAACCCAGGCGTGATGTCACATCATGCGCTAAGCCTGGTTTACCGCGCTTCACAAGCTTGACTATTAACTTAATAGTTGCGAGAATCAACCGAACAGGTATTGTTTATAACGAAGCAGGATGGTCAATATGCAACCCGATGAATTAATAAGCTATGCGCAAAGTTTGGATAAACTTAAAACACTAGTCGTCAATGAGAACCTTTTAAATGAGGCGCTGGCTTTGAAAACACAGGCTGGTGAAGACCTGTTTATGCTGTTGCTGTCCTATCCTGCGCATTTTGATTTTTTTCTAATAAATGAGAAAGTTAAAAATCATCTACAAAAATTAATTATTTTACCTGAAAATAAACTGGACGCCTCTGTTCTAAAATCCGTATTTTTGTCACAAGATTTACCTTTTTTTGAAGGGTTTAAAGACAATAGTCAAGGCTGGGAAATTTTTTTAAAAAATTTTGATAAGAAAACTTTAATAGAAAAAGCAAGACATAGGCAATGGAAATGGTCATCTGAGTTACAGAACCTTGTTATGATACTTAGCAACGCAGCGGGTTTTTTATTTATTTCAGCTCAGGCTAAAATTGTTGTAGAGAAAAAAAGCATAAGCTCGCTAGAGTATGCTGCTCTATATTGCCCTGAAGCTTTTGTTTATTGTTGCAAAAATCTTACCAAAGCAGAAATGTTTCAATTAATCACAAGCGAGACAAGACTCGCTCATCTAAAGTTTCCATTTATAATGGAAATTTTAGGTCGTGTTTGCATCCCTTTTGATCGAAAAGTTAATAATACGTATAGTGAGATTTTAAGTGGAAAGTATGCAATAAGGCATATTGCAGCTATTCATCATTATGCCATGAATCAAGGGGAGGAATCCGATTTTGCTAAATATTGGAAGACAATCATGTTGTTTTTCATTCAGGCAAAACATTTCAACGGATATGATGTTAAAGACCAGCTTGATAATTTTTTGGATGGTATGAATAAAAAAGAATATAGTGATACATGAAGACATCGTGCACAGTATAAAAGAGTTAGGAAATAGTGACAAAGGATCCTATGACGGTTGGTATCAACGCCATCGTTTTGCAGAGTATGCGCTTACACAATATTATCATTTTTTAAAGGATATAAGAGATGATGAACAGTTGGGCTATGTTGAAGATGCCAAGTTTGCTGATTTCTTATTAACTCCAGAATTATCTATAAATGTTGAGAGTACAAAAGAAGGTTCAAGTTCTACGCTTTTATGGGATAAATTAACGAAAAGCCTAGCTGCATTTACAACAACCACTGCCACAACAACATACAGTAAAAAATTATAGCAAGTTTTTCTAATTCAAAGAAAACGCATTGCCCAAATAAAGGCGATGTGCTTTGGGATTATTTAGAAGTTCTGTGGCAAGGGGTGCAAAATATTTTTTGTTACTTTTTGAATATCTCGATGACCGGTTAAGGCCATGGTGATATCGAGTTCACGATGAATAATTTCAAGACAGCGAGTGACACCTGCTTGTCCCATAGCGCCTAAACCGTATAAGAATGAACGGCCAATTAAAGTGCCTTGAGCACCCAAAGCCCAGGCTTTTAATACATCTTGGCCAGAGCGAATTCCACCATCCATCCAGACCTCAATGTCTTTGCCGACAGCTTCAACAATGGTTGGGAGTGCTTGAATACTGGATATGGCACCATCTAATTGGCGTCCACCATGATTGGAGACGATTAAAGCATCTGCACCTGAAGCAAC
Source organism: uncultured Gammaproteobacteria bacterium (assembly GCA_963798975.1). Classification (GTDB taxonomy): domain Bacteria; phylum Pseudomonadota; class Gammaproteobacteria; order JABCZS01; family JABCZS01; genus JABCZS01. The sequence goes on along the minus strand of CAWCVU010000032.1, from coordinate 29,640 downwards.
AGCTATGCGCGCATCTTCTTCATCCATAATGCCCTTGATGATTAATTTACCGCCCCAACATTTTTTGATCCACTCCACATCATTCCAATTCAGAGCAGGATCAAATTGTTCTGCAGTCCATACTGACAAAGAAGAAAGATCACTTACGCCCTTTGCATGACCGACAATATTGCCAAAGGTTTTGCGTGGTGTACGTAATATGTTCATACACCAGCGTGGTTTAGTGATCATATCGATGATATTCGGGAGGGTTAATTGGGGAGGTACGGTTAAACCATTTTTAATATCTTTATGACGTTGTCCTAAAATTTGTAAGTCTAAGGTTAACATGAGCGCAGAACAATGGGCTTGTTTAGCGCGCTCAATCAGTTTTTCAATAAAAGCGCGATCTTTCATTACATATAATTGAAACCAAAAAGGCTTATGCGTATATTGCGCGACATCTTCAATAGAACAAATACTCATGGTAGACAAACAAAAAGGCACGCCAAATTGTTCTGCTGCTTTTGCAGCTAATATTTCTCCATCAGCATGTTGCATGCCTGTTAGGCCGGTCGGTGCTAATGCGACAGGCATAGTTACGTTTTGTCCGAGCATCGTTGTTTGCGTATTGCGGTTTTCTATATTCACGGCTACTTTTTGTCGAAATTTGATTTTATGGAAATCAGATTCATTCGCGCGATAGGTAGACTCAGTCCATGAACCCGAGTCAACATAATCATAAAACATTTTAGGTGTTCTTTTTTTATGTAATAGGCGTAGATCTTCAATCGTCGTTATTGTGGGCATGTTCTTTCTTCTTTTAATGCAAAGAAAACTCATCGCCCAAATAAAGGCGACGTGCTTCGGGATTATTTAGAATTTCTGTGGGGGTGCCTTTAGCAATTAAAGTGCCGTTGCCCATGATATAAGCGTGCTCACAGATGTCTAGGGTTTCGCGGACATTGTGATCGGTGATTAAAATGCCAATGCCGCGCTGGCTCAGGTATTGGATCATTTTTTTAATATCGGTGATGGAAATCGGGTCAACGCCTGCGAAGGGTTTGTCTAATAAAATAAATTGTGGATCACGGGCGACGGCGCGGGCGATTTCTACGCGACGGCGTTCTCCGCCGGATAAACTGATGCCCATGTTTGTTCTGATGTGTTCGATATTAAATTCTTTTAAAAGTGATTCTAATTTTTCGTGGCGCTGAGTATTATTTAAATCTAAGGTTTCTAAAATGGCTAGGATATTTTGTTCAACCGTTAGTTTGCGAAAAATTGAGGGTTCTTGTGGCAGATATCCAATACCACATTTTGCGCGTTGGTCCATGGTAAATGAGGTAATATTTTGGTGATTTAAAAATACTTGGCCTTTATCTGCTGCAACTAAACCAACCAGCATGTAAAAATAAGTGGTTTTGCCTGCGCCATTGGGGCCGAGTAAACCGATAATTTGACCGCCGGTTAAGCCGATAGATACGCCTTCAACAATTTTACGGCCTTTGTAACTTTTACTTAAATTTTCTGCTCTAAATTCCGGCATTATCAATGTCCTTTAAGATAATTGTTGTTTGACCTTTGTTTGAAGGCGGCGAATACACGGTTTCTTTTATGCCATCGTATTCGATAATATGTGAGCGATAAATATCACCCTCTTGTTTAACTTGCGCATCGCCCGTGAGCGTTAAAAATTTTGTTGGAATGTTATAAGTGATCTCAAGGGCTTTAGCAAAAATCGGTGGCTTTCCTTCTTCCGTGGGGCCTTCATAATGTGCCGGTTTTCCGTAAATAATAATGTGATCCATTTTGCCTGATTTTTCATCGCGGTAAATTTCTAAGCGATCACCGGTTAAATGTCGCTCGCCTTGAGTGGCGATCACATTACCGGTATAAGTGGCAATGCCGGTTTGGTTATCAAAATGAAAGGTATCGGAATTAATAGTTAGATTTTGAGGAGGTGACTGCGCAAAAGCCATATTATTTATAAACAATAGGCCAAGCATCAATACCCTTAAATCAACTCGCATGTTCATGAGTGCTGCTCACATTATTTAATAAATAAAATTTTTGTGTGGGGAAAAATATTTCCAGGCCATCGCCCGACATATGATGTCCGATCTCATCTATCGTTGTATGTTGATCCGTATGCGCATATTCTTTTTCAGGGAAAATGGTTAGAGTTGACGTTTTTATCGTGACAGCAGTTTGGCCATCATGCGCAGGACGCAACAGTTGCACATGATGCCAAAGATCAATACGGGTAATGTCTTGCCGATGTTCACCATGAAATAAGCGGCCTTTATCACTACTTAAATGCCATTCATCGGGTTGTTGTTCATGGGAGAATAGGTGCACGTTTACCTGAGATAAATCGGTAATATTATCAGGCATATAATGTGCTAGCGTTTGCGCGCTAATGATTTGTTGTAATTGTCCTTGGCCATTCATTTCGCTCATGGTTATATTCTCGCCAAACCACTCGAGGTTTTGCGTTTGCTCAGGAATTTTTTGCATTTGTCTGGAAGGTGATAATTGCCAGAGTAACATTCCTGCACTCACCAAAATCGCTAAGCTCAAATAAAAATATTTCATGATAAATAGGTGTTCACCAACGCATCTAAGGTGCCTTGCGCTTGCATAATACGTTCACATAATTCACGTACCGCGCCATTGCCACCATTTTTTGTGGTTTGCCAATCGGCATATGCAGTTAAGGTAGATACGGCATTGGCAGGAATAACGCCCAAGCCTGCACGACGAATCAGTGCTAAATCCGGCAAATCATCGCCCATATAAGCAATTTGATGATCTGTTAATTGATATTTCTCTAGGAGTTGTTGATAAGCTGCGCGCTTGTCTTTTTGCCCTAAAAATATATCATCAAAACCGAGGGCTTCAAGACGAATTTGATTAAGCTTGGCAACGCAAGTGGTGATTGCAGCGATTTTAACACCACTTTTTTTCAGTAATTGTAAACCTAGACCATCATGGACATGAAAAGCTTTCAGCGTCAAACCGTGCTCGCTATAAATTAAATGTCCTGGAGTTAGCACGCCATCGACATCGATGACAAGAAGTTTAATGGATTTTGCTTTTTCATCAATAGTATTCATACGTTAGATCACCTGTGCGCGAAGTAAATCATGCATATTAAATGCACCTACCAGTTTATTGTTTGTATCGGTGACCAGTAACGCGTTAATTTTTTTATCTTGCATTAATGTGAGTGCCTCAGCCGCTAACATATCGGCACTCACAGTGGCGCAAGGCGTGGTCATATTATTTTTAATTTTTTCTAAGTGGATATTTAAGTTTTGACTGATAGCGCGGCGTAAATCACCATCGGTAAAAATGCCGCACACATGATCGTATTCATCAACAACAGCGGTCATGCCTAAGTTTTTTTGTGACATTTCTAATAAGGCTTCACTTAAATAAGCGGTTTTTTGTACTTTAGGAATATGATCGCCTTGATGCATAATATCGCTAATTTTTAGTAATAACTTGCGACCCAAGGCCCCTGCAGGGTGGGATCTGGCAAAATCCTCTTCAGTAAATCCACGGGCTTGTAATAAGGCTATGGCTAAGGCATCGCCCATGGCTAAGGTGGCCGTTGTACTGGCTGTGGGTGCTAATCCCAGTGGACAGGCTTCTCGTGCAACTGCAACATTAAGATGTACATTAGAGGCCAAGGCTAGAGCAGAATTGGGATTGCCTGTTAAGCCAATTAAGGGCACATGTAGGCGCTTAATGGCTGGAATTAAAGTGAGCAATTCTTGGGTATAACCGGAGTAAGAAATAGCCAAAACAACATCTTTGGCGGTAATCATACCCATATCACCATGAGAAGCTTCCCCGGGATGGACAAAAAATGCAGGTGTACCGGTACTCGCAAGTGTGGCAGCAATTTTTTCACCAATATGTCCCGACTTTCCCATGCCGATCACTACGATGCGTCCTTCACAAGCGAGCATAGTGCTACATGCTTGAGTAAAGGATTCATCTATCCGTGCGTGTAGGGCCATAATACCGGCAGCTTCAATTTCCAGCACCGACTGGGCTAAATGTTGTAATTTTGCAGTATCATAAGTCATGGTATATTATTCGTAGGTAGTTAAAACAGTTTACCACAGTTACCCAGCTCTCGCCTATAGACCATTAGCGCGATATCGCATACAATTTGTTTTTCATACTGATATGGACATGGAAATGCCTCAACAATCAAGCCTCAAACCTAAAGTTAGCATGCGTAATATTCATTTCTCGCGTGGTGATCGGGTTATTTTTGCTGGAGTGGATGTTGATATTTACCCAGGGAAAATTACAGCTATCATGGGACCTAGTGGTACAGGCAAGACAACCTTATTGCGTTTGATGACAGGGCTTTTAAAACCGGATCGTGGTCAGATTTTTGTTAATGATGAAGACATTGGTCATTATTCGCAGGCTCAATTAAATCACATGCGCAAAGGCATGGGCATGTTATTTCAAAGTGGAGCCTTGTTTACCGACATGAGCGTATTTGATAATGTTGCTTTTTCTTTGCGAGAACATACAGATTTACCTGAGTCTATGATTCATGATGTAGTCTTGATGAAATTAGAAGCAGTGGGCTTGCGCGGTGCACGTGATTTAATGCCGCGAGAATTATCAGGGGGTATGAATCGGCGCGTGGCTTTGGCGCGTAGCATTGCACTTGATCCCGATATTATTTTGTATGATGAACCTTTTGCTGGGCAAGATCCAATTACTATGGGTATGCTGGTGAAATTGATACGCTTACTCAGTGATATACTTAATTTAACCTCAGTGATCGTCTCGCATGATATTAACGAGACAGCTGAAATTGCGGATTATATTTATTTATTATCCGATGGCAAAGTGGTGGCGCAAGGCACGCCCAAAGAAATGCAAACGAGCGCTTCTGCACATGCAGAACAATTTATGCATGGTAAAGCCGATGGTCCAGTGCCTTTTCATTATCCTGCACCTGATTATTATCAAGATTTAATGCGCATTAACGAGGAATAACACATGGGGTTTTTAGGTGCATTAGGACAACATATTTTAAAATTTTTACAGGCCTTGGGTTATGCAAGTCTATTTTTATTTCAGGCCTTATTAACGCGGCCGCGTTTAAAATCTTTTCATTTATTACTTAAACAATTTTATGTGGTTGGCGTATTGTCATTACCGATCATTATTTTTGCGGGTTTATTTGTGGGCATGGTTTTAGTTTTACAAGGTTATACCGTGCTCGCTAAATTTGGAGCAGAAAGTGCGCTTGGGCAATTGACAGCTTTAAGTTTAGTGCGCGAATTAGGTCCGGTCTTAGGTGGGTTATTATTTGCAGGTCGTGCCTGTTCAGCATTGACTGCAGAAATTGCCCTCTTAAAAACGACGGAACAATTAGATAGCCTACGATTATTAGGCGTTGATCCTTTGCATCGCATCATTGCGCCGCGGCTCTGGGCCGGATTTTTTTGCTTACCCTTGTTAGTCTTAATTTTTAATGCGGTAGCTATTTATGGCGGCTATTGGGTGAGTGTTGGGTTTTTGGGCATTGATGGCGGAATTTTTTGGTCCAGCATGCAACATTCTGTGGATTATCGTGATGATATTATCAATGGAGTGATTAAAAGTATCGTGTTTGCTATCGCTGTCACTTGGATAGCGGTATATCAAGGTTATGTGGCCACGCCCACGCCTGAAGGGATGGGTTATGCAACTACGCGTACTGTGGTGTATTCTTCATTAGTGATTTTGGCTACGGATTTTATTTTAACAGCAGTGATGTTTACGGGTTTGAAATAAGGGAGAAAGATAATGCGCTATGCAGCATTAGAAGTGTTTGTGGGTTTATTTGTATTATTGGGTATTTTGGCATTTACAGTCCTGGCTTTTGAAGTCAGTGGTTTAACGACTTTGTATGACAGTGAAGAAGGTTATGAAATCTCGGCTTATTTTGATGAAGTAGGTGGTTTAAAGCCGCGCTCTCGAGTAGCCATAGCGGGCGTGCCCATCGGGCGTGTGCACAGTATTCAATTAGAGCCTGAGAATTTTAGCGCCCATGTTAAATTGGAAATATTGCCAAAATATAAAAATCTGATCCCTATTGATAGTTCTGCCAGCATAGTAACGGCCGGGTTAATTGGTGATAATTATATCGTCATTGAGCCTGGTGCAGATTTTGAGACCTTGCAGCAAGGCGGTGTTTTAGATGAAACGCATTCTGCTGTTATTTTAGAGCGCTTAATTGGTCAGTTAATTTTTAATCAAAATAATGAAGTGAAATAGGAGATAGATAATGCAAGCCATGTTTAAGAAATTTTTGTGTGCGGTTATGGTTTTATTATGTTCAGCACAGGTATGGGCTGTACAAACACCTGATCAAATCACACGCAGTGTTGTGGATGATTTATTTGCAGCTTTAAAAGCAGAAGGCGCAGCAATCAAAAAGGACTCTAATCATTTGGTTCAAATAGTAAATAGAATCATTATTCCACATGCCGATGTTCATGAAACTTCAAAACGTGTATTAGCAAGGCATTGGCGGGATTTGACCCCGGCGCAACAACAAGCGTTTGAAAAAGAATTTGAGAAACTATTGATTCGCACTTATGCTGTATCGTTTCGATCCTACGATAAACAGGTTGTAGATATTTTAGAAACGCGTACCAACCCTAATAATCCTGCCCATGTAGAAGTGCGCACGGTCATTAAAGAACCGGGCAAACCTAATTTACCGGTGAATTATCGTTTTATCAAAGAAGCCGATGGCACCTGGAAAGTTTATGATATTAACGTAGAAAATGTGAGCTTGGTGAACAGCTTTCGCTCGCAAATTGGCGATGCCATTAATCGCGAAGGATTTGAGCAAATGTTGAATAATATGCGGATTAAAAACCAAGAGAAATTTTAATGTCACTTTTTTTGCATCAAGCCAGTGAACAAGAGTGGGTTCTACAAGGCCCACTCAATGTGCGAACCATCACCCGCATTTGGCGTAAAGGTTACCATTTGATTGATACAGCTAAAGTGCAACAAATTGAGTTGAATTTAAAAGATCTGACCGATTCAGATAGCGGTAGTGTGGCTTTATTAATAGATTGGTTACGTTACGCAAAAGCACAAGATAAAACTTTGCATTTGCATCATGTGCCCAAAAAAATGCAGGATATTATTCGGCTGTCTAATTTGCAGAATATATTAGAATATGAATGATAGAGTACGTCCTTTCTTAAAATGGCCGGGCGGAAAATTTCGTTTATTAGATAAAATTTTACATCGATTACCACAAGGCTCAATCTGGGTTGAGCCCCTTTGTAGGTGCGGGCGCAGTATTTTTAAATGTAAATGCCGAGCAGCATATTTTAAACGATATTAATCCTGATTTAATCCATTTATATCAACTGATTAAAACCGAAGGTCAAACGTTTATTGATTATGCTTCACAATTTTTTATCAAAGAAAATAATCAAAAAAATCGTTATTACGATTTACGCGCAGAATTTAATGACAGCTCAGATATCCTGTTGCGCAGCGCTTTATTTTTATATTTAAATAAGCATGGTTATAACGGTTTATGTCGTTATAACCAAAAGGGTGGTTATAATGTGCCGTTCGGGCAATATAAAAGTCCCAAATTCCCCACGGAGGCTTTATTATTCTTTCATCAAAAATCACAACATGCGCAATTTACCTGTCAAGATTACCGGCAAACATTAAATAATCTTGCTAAAGGCAGTGTGGTTTATTGTGATCCACCTTATACACCTATCAGCAAAAGTGCTAGCTTTACCCAATACAGTGGGAATATATTCACCTGGCAAGATCAACAAGATTTAGCACAAATGGCCAGAGCTTTATCCAAAAAGGGTATTAGTGTTTTAGTTTCCAATCACGATGTCAAAGCCTTACGCGAAATCTATCACGGCGCACGCCTTCATTCTTTTCCTGCAGCGCGCACTATCAGTTGTAATATTAACAAGCGCAAACCCGTCAAAGAATTACTGGCTTTATTTGCATAACTATTTTCTATATACTGCCTTGCATGGAGAGATGGCCGAGCGGTTTAAGGCGCACGCCTGGAAAGTGTGTGTATGTGTAACCCATGTACCGAGGGTTCGAATCCCTCTCTCTCCGCCACCCGTTGACCTATCTAATATACTTAACACACCCATAAAAGCTGCTATATTATTAAAGATATTGGAGTAAGAATATGGCCGGGGATTTTGACATAAGCAAGCTTTACGAGTTTAAACCGCTTAACGCGCCTGAGCAGGCTGCGCCTACAATTGACGTTCATGTTAAAGAAAATATGGTGCTGATTACAGGCATTAAGGAATTAAGCGAATTTGATGCGGAGTTGCAAAAATCACTTAAATTGCTCGAGGCTATATCTATTCGTGATAATGTCATTCTTACGCTTGCATCCCCAGCAGAATTAGCGGGTATTATTAAACTATTAGATAGTTTGGGCCTAGCAAATGATGAAACGAAAGCTTGGATAGGTGTGGTTGAAGCTAAAATGGCTGCCAATGATGATGCTTATCCCACACATACTAACTCACCCATGACGAATAATATACACAATCCAAATTCGTCAACCTTCGTCCCCTCATGGCGATTGGAAGAATTACAAAAAGCCAAACCCGCACCACAACCCGAACCTGCGCCTCCACCAACCCTGGAGGCAGATGATGAGGCAGGCATAAGTAATACGCGTAGTGGTCCAAGACCGTCGCCTTCATATTAAAACGGTGGCATATTCCCTTGTCCGACCATGCCTTGCATTTGCCGCATCATGTTTTTCATATTGCCTTTTTTGCCGAATTTTTTCAGCATCTTTTCCATTTGCATAAATTGTTTTAATAAGCGATTGATATCGGGCACTTGGGTACCTGAGCCTGCCGCGATGCGAATTTTGCGTGAGCCTTTAATTAATGCGGGATAACGCCGCTCTTGTGGGGTCATGGAATCTATCATGGCGGTAAATTGTTTAAACATTTTTTCATCAACAGAACTTTGCGGCAATTTAAGACCCGCAGGCAATTTTTTCAATAAGCTGCTAAGCCCGCCCATTTGTTGCATTTGCTGCAGTTGATCACGAAAATCTTGTAAATCAAATTGTCCCTTTTGTAATTTTTTAGCGGTTTTTTGCGCTTGTTTTTCATCGATCTTGCGTTTAGCTTCTTCCACTAAACTTAGCACATCACCCATGCCTAAAATACGTGAGGCCATACGATCTGGATAAAAAGCTTCCAACGCATCAATTTTCTCGCCCACACCTAAAAATTTAATGGGTTTACCAGTAATCTGGCGTATCGATAAAGCCGCGCCACCGCGAGCATCACCATCTGTTTTAGTTAAAATCACGCCCGTTAAGGGCAGGGCATCATCAAAGGCTTTAGCCGTATTAGCTGCATCTTGCCCCGTCATGCTATCGACGACAAACAAAGTTTCCGTTGGTTTAATCGCGGCATGCAAAGCTTTAATTTCAGCCATCATGTCTTTATCAATATGCAAACGCCCAGCCGTATCAATCAGCAAGACTTCACAACCTTGTTTCTCCGCTGCTCGTAAAGCATTGCGTGCAATTTGAATGGGATCTTCACCGCTATGACTCGGAAAAAACGGCGTATTTAGCTGTAAAGCCAAAGTTTCTAACTGTTTAATCGCAGCCGGACGATAAATATCACAACTAGTCACCATCACCGTTTTCTTTTCTTGTTCCATCAAAAAACGTGCTAATTTAGCAACACTCGTAGTCTTACCTGAACCCTGCAAGCCGGCCATCAACATCACAACAGGCGGCTGTGCTTTTAAATCAAGCGTCGTATTTACATCACCCATCAAATGGGTCAATTCATCATTTACAATTTTAATAAACGCTTGTCCAGGCTGCACTGAAGTCTCAACCTCAACACCAATCGCACGACTCTTGACCGTATCTAAAAAATCCCTAATAACAGACAACGCCACATCCGCTTCCAAAAGCGCAGTACGCACATCCCGAAGCGCATCCTGAATATTCTCCTCGCTCAACCGCCCCTTACCCGTAAGTTGCTGAAAAGTTCTCTGCAAACGCCCACTCAAATTCTCAAACATAAAGCCCCCACCGCATAAAAAAACAAATCATGACATAACCCAGATCATAAGTAAAACTCTCTCAAGATTAAGCGTAAAACCCCAACAAACCTAATTCTAAACGGGTGACCGGAGGCTTTTTTCCACGCGCAGCCTGCGAGCATGGAAAAAAACGCAGGACAGGCCCCGTTTAGACGGATCTATAAAGTTTTGCATGCAATTTATCCACAAAACTATTAAAATAAACCAACCCAGGAAAACAAATGGCCATCTTTTTAAAAACCAAACGATTAATCTTAAAAAAAGCCAAATGGTCTCATTTAGCCGATCTAATCGCCCTACGCGCCTGCCCAGACGTAGCACGATTTATCAGCCCCAGCAACGGCCAACCCCAACCCCCCGAAGAAGTAGAATCCTTCTTAAAACTATCCATCGAATACCAAAAAAAATACGGCTTTGGTTTTTATTCCGTATTTGAAAGAAAATCCGGTGTTTTCATCGGCCAAGTCGGTATTTTCCATTTGGGATTAAGGGAAGACCAACCTGAGATGGAAATTGCCTATGCCTTACATAAAAAGTATTGGGGCAAAGGCTATGCAACAGAACTCGCAGCAGCACTCATAGATTGGGGTTTTGCGCACCTACCCATTATCAAACTCTTAGCCCACACCTTCCCAGAAAATATCCCCTCAAGCCGAGTTTTAGAAAAAGTAGGCATGCGTTTTGCCGGACGTGTAGATTATGAAGGGCATGAGGTTGATCGCTATGAAATTTATCGCAATCTTTAAGCCCTACTTGCTTCTTCGCTAAATATTTGCTAAAAAGTAGTCTTGATTAGTAACAAAAGGTAACCCCTTACTTTGCAAGAACTTCCCCTGATAGTTTCGGTAGCTATCCTTGTTATTCTGCTGATTTTTTCTGCTTTTTTCTCCAGCTCAGAAACGGCGATGATGACGCTCAATCGTTATCGATTGCGGCATTTAGCAAAATCACACAAAAATAAAAGTGCCCAGCGCGCAGAGCGTTTATTAAGACGCCCCGACCGGCTTTTAGGCACAATTTTAATCGGTAATACCTTTAGTAATATTTTGGCTTCTGCTTTGGCAACGGTGATAGCCGTACAAGTCATGGGTGAGGTCGGTGTTTTAGTTTCAGCCATCTTATTGACCTTGGTGGTGTTAATTTTTGGTGAAATTATGCCAAAAACGGTCGCTGCACATTACCCAGAGCGTTTGGCATTTATTTTATGTTGGCCTTTAGGTTGGATCTTTGTATTACTTTACCCCTTAGTGATTTTAACCAATGGAGTGGTCAATGGCATTTTATATCTGTTTGGTATGCGTAAACCGACTTTAGGTACCGAGCATGTGACGATAGAAGAATTGCGCACCATCGTTGCCGAACACAGTAAAAGCATACCTACCCAAAGTAAAAATATTTTATTAGGTTTAATTGATTTAAAAGAAGTGACCGTGGATGAAATCATGGTGCCGCGTAATGAAATCACCGGTATTGATTTGCAAGAAGATTGGCCCACTATCAGTATGCAGTTGGCTCACAGTCAACATACACGCTTACCTTTATTTCAAGATACGATAGACAATGTCACGGGCATGTTACATATGCGTGATTTAGTGTCTTTATTTAATAAAGGCAGTTTTAATAAAGAAGGTTTAATTAATGCAGCTGAAGAAATTTACTTCGTACCTGAAGGGACTTCGCTGATGATGCAATTGATGAATTTTCAAAACAGTAAAAAGCGCATAGGTTTAGTTGTCGATGAATACGGTGATATTCAAGGTTTAGTGACGTTAGAAGATATTCTAGAAGAAGTGATTGGTAAATACACGACAGATATTGCTTCGGATACCAAATTTGTTCATCCACAAGAAGACGGTACTTTTATTATCGATGCCAGTATGGCCATACGTGAACTTAACCGTACCATGACTTGGGAATTACCCACAGAAGGTGCGAAAACTTTAAGTGGTGTGATTATTGAATTTTTAGAAGTGATTCCTCATCCAGGCACCTGCTTACGTTTAAATGGTTACCCCTTAGAAGTATTGGCAGTAAAAGATAATAAAATTGAAACAGTCCGCGTGATTCCAAATTTACGAATTGAATCAAATGATTTAAACCCGAATAACTTTGTGGCTTCTTCATTGACAAGTAAATTATAAGTCCGACATGCCGCTTGCGTATTCATGACTTCGACACCCAGATTTTTTTCATAGAACAAAACTAGATCTTCAGGCGTATAAAGTTTACCAGGCGTACCAGAACCTGACGAGCACCAGCTGAACCTCAAATTTCAATAACTCCGCAAAATCCTCATTCCAAGGCAGTACTTGTTCAGGTGTTAAAAAAATCGACTGCGTATAAGGTGTAGAGCTCACCTGATATGTGCCTGTTTCATAACCGGTCACCAAAAACTCTGTCAGTGGTGTGTCTTCGCTTAATTGCATTTAATTCAAGTCCCCTAGGAAAATTTAATCACGCATCATCATAACATACCTGAAGAGCAAAGCACCTACTCCGCCGGAGCCTGTTCAAGGTTAACATAGACGGAAATGCTTCATTTTTAAGTAAAAGTTATAGAGCTAACCACAATTTTGTAGTAATATTATAAGTGAGAAAGTTAATTATAACCTTCCAAAATTGTGTGCCTAGGGGTGCAGTCATGATTAAATGATAAAAAATTGGAAATCTCACAAAAAGGCTCAAAGATTTGTGAATACGGAAAGTACCAGACTCAATACCCTAGAGGTAAACCTACACAATACCAGAAGCGCTGGGATGCTTTTTGGGGTAACCAACATAGTCAGAAAACGGCTGAAATCGATAAGTTGACAAGCAAGATTCAGCCGCAAGTCATCGCTGGCCAAACAAAAAGTAGTGGGATTTTTATACCCTTAAGTGCAGATACCCTCAATCAATTATCCACCATCACGGATGATGATTTAAATCAATTGATACGTTCATCAAATCCACCCGAAGGCACTATTGATGGAGGCAAATATTGCGCTTGCTATAGGACAATATGAACTTTTATTAAAAGATTTAAACGAATTTAGAGAAAAAAATACGAAGGCCGGAGGGAAGGATTTTGAAGAAGCTCTGTCCCTTCGAAGAGAATACCTAGACCTGGTCTTAGATAGAAACGGCCAAATGGCCTCTTTAAGTAGTGGACAACAGGCAAAAGCCGATAGATTGTATAAAGAATATAATGCAATCTTAGGGAATGTAGATGCAGAAGAAATGATGACGCTAGAACTTGGCTATTATGTCAAAGAACAGCTGTCTCTCTTAAGAAAGTATCAATTAGTCTGTCTTGAAATAATGTTAGATTGCGCCAGTAACAAGTCTATAAATACTCAAGAGTATAAAAATATACTAACTGTCCTTGATAAACATCAGGAAAAAGCAGGTCTTAATAAACAACTGATAGCCTCGGCACGTGAAAATTTTCCTAGAAAAGTAGAAGCAAAATTACAAAGAAAAAAATCCGATTTAGCACTACTACAATTCATCATTCCTAATGTAAGTAAATTATTTGAAGATCATAAAACTAAAGACCTCGTTAAATCAATTAATCAATTAGCCCTAACAAAAGTATCACAATTAGAGTCCAGTGAAATTCTTAGAAATTTCATAGTGACACATCCCTATTTAATCGAGAAAATTACAGATCCAGCTAAAAAGCAAATATTAGCCAAAATGCTTTTTGAACAATTACTTGCTGAGAATAAGGGATTTTCAACCGATAGTGTGCTTGCTTTGCAACAGCAAAGAGCGATTGCTTTATATGTGAGTGCTGAGCTTGCATCTAAAACCATTGCGCGCTTAGTCAATACCCCAGAAAAAAATGCAACTCAATCTTTTACTGGCAGTTCCTTAGAAATCTATGAAGTCTTTATTACACTGCGAATTGAAATATTTGGTGAACCTGAAAAACCCAATGATACTAAAAACCTTGAACTGCTACAAACCCGGATCAATGCAGCTAAACAAAAAGAAGCAAATGCACTAGTAGAGGAAAGGCTTAAAAGTGGATTTTCAGATAATCCTCTTGAAAAAGAAGCACAAATAGAAGCAATTATTAAGGTCTTAGAACCCAAGTCCATAGGCAATATCTTTTCAATCTTAGTTGAAAAAGAAAAACAAGGCCTTCTTAAAAATAATTCATCTTTATTAGATTTTTGCAAAGCATTCTGCGCAAACCCCCAAGTAGAGCAAGAACTAAGCGATAAAAAAGATTATAAAATCTTTAAGGAAAAGATAGAAAATATAACAAATACAAAAGTAACAAGATTAGAAAAAATAAAAACAAATATAGAAGATAATCTTAATAAAGCTGGCAATGAAGCAATGAAGGCTGTAGGGAAATTGCAGAGTATGTTTGAGAAGATTGAAACACTTGACTCTTTTGGATTGGCACTTACTACCTATACAAAAAAGGTACGAGACGAGATTGCGAAAGCCAATGAAGTGGCCATGATAGAAACTTTAGTCAGTGAAGCGAACGAATTTTTTAAAGTAAATGAAATAAAACCAAGGGAAAGAACTATAAATCTCCCAGGGCAAACAAACGATACAAGATTGCAAAAAGAAGCAGAAGAAGCAAATAAGCTTATAGCACAAAGGGAGAGTAATATCAGCCAGCAGCAACAAGTTGGTAAAAAACGCATGGACCTTGAGCGAAAAAAAATTGCTAAGATCGAAGAAGGCATTCCTGAGGAAAGAAAAAATTACAAAGTACTAAAAAAAGAAAGAGAAAATTCAGAAAGAGCAATGTTAGATCAATTTAAGAGCTGTAGTGCAACACAAAGAACAAAAAGGATAGCAGAATTCAAAAAACTTAAAGAGGCATATGGCAATGCTGTAAGTGTACAAATAAATGCGTTAGAGAAAAATAACACAGGCACTGATCGTGAAAGGAAAATAAACAAAAATATAGTAAAAAATTTAAGGATAGCGCTGGTCAATGAATTAAAACTTTACGATGAAACCATAGAAAAATTAGAATTATTAGATAGAAATAATGGCTTAAATCCCATTGAGGCGGGACTCAATGCGTATAGCGCAAATAGAATCGATGCTTTTGTAAAAGCCCTCTCATATGCTGATGCCTTAGTTGCTGTTACGTTATTAAGCGAAGATAAGAAAAAAGAATATATCAACAAAATTGAAAAAACACTGCTCGAGGATTATACAGGGCAGGGGCAAAGAGCACGTTTACTGCTAGTTTATGATTTATTAAGACAAGGGATAGAGCACCCAGTACCCTATGAATTACTGCGTACTACTGAAGAAGAAGTACTATTAAGGCGTTTATTGATACTCGAAGATGATATAATCAGTCCAGGCGAAAATGGTGAAAAGATAGACTCCATCAATTTAACTTATGAAGGTATTTTTAAAAATAAAGATAATCTAGAAATTATAAACCAGATCCTAAAACAAGATCCTGTATTACCTTCTCGAGGTAATAGAGATACTAATGATCTTATACAATTGATAAACATAATCCGTGATAGAAAAGATGCACTGGATAATAATAAGAAATTACAAAACAAAAATGAAGAGTTAGGGGCTGCTACCTTTGCTAAGAGTTTACCCACCACAGCAGCCGTGAAGCTTGCTAAAGTTGGGCGTACTTCCACCATGTATTTAGGATCTACAGCATTAAATTTTGGCACTTCAGACAGTGAACTTAGAATAGTTCAAGGCCTAAAAAAAATAAAGAAAATGTCAATTGAATTAAATTTTGCACTTGAGTTGGCAAACAATAAGAAAATTAATTATCAGAGCAGTGATGAGACCTTGAATAATATAGATGTTTTAAGAGAAATTAATGAAAAAGGAACGCACGGACTTTTAAATGATTTACCTCATACCTATGATCCCAATGTCACAAATCTGTTTTTTGGCCTTAACAATACTAAGGCGATAGATTACTATAATATTGACGACCATCTTTTATTGCAACTAATGGTCGTAAGTGGAAATAAAAATGATGTTGACGGCGGAACCATTGAACAATATTTTAAAGAACTTGAAGGCTTGAGAAGAGAATTAACTACACTAATAGGCAGTCGAACTCCAACAGCAAATGAATTAAAAATATTTAATGATATTGATCAAAAATATAAAGAATTAAAGATAGTACAAAGAAATCTTTGTGGTATTTTGATGAATAGAGCATTTGTTGGTAAAGCTCAGATTGAAATTAGAGAAAATGGGATAGCGAATAATCAAGATGATTTTAACAAGATTGAATATTCTTATCAGCATCTGACAGGGAATCCAGAAGCGAAATTGCCTGAAAATACATTAATGCAATCACTAGAAATCAGCAATGTAGAAAACGCACTTGCAATACATGTAAAACGAAACCCCGATCCTGCACCTAGAGCAGATGATGCATTTCCTCTATCCAAGGCAATCGACAATTTTAAAAATGCTTGCAAAACCACATATAAATCAGTACCTATGCAATCATCAGTTTTGGCCTGGGCCGGTATGACTACGCGCGATCCTGAAACGGATCCTGAGATCATAAATAATTGGAATAATGTGCGTTTGGGATTTAATATAGATGCTTCTTATATTGGCGCTTATGTTGATTATTGTTCATATGCTTTAGATCGTAAGATGGGTATTAAAGAGGGTTTAATTACATATTATAAAGAAATGGATTTTGTCATTGCATTTATAGAAAAACAGATAGCTGAGTTAAAATTAGAAGCGTCCGCTGTTAATCTTACTCTTGATGAGAATGATCCCATTATTAAGCGCTACACAGATGCTCACACTACACTTACAAACTTAAGAGCAAACAAACAAGACAAACTTGAAGAGCAGTTCTTAGAAACCTTAAACCAATATAATAATTATTTTCACAGCGACCTGTTAATAGATGAATTGGAGAGCATGATCAATCTAAAAGATCAAGATCTAAATAATCTTATTAGAGATACGCTACTGACAGGAAATTTCTTAAAACAGTATATTTTTGCTAACAATATTAAAGAAGGTAGAAATAGTGTAGCGGGCTTTGTCTATAACTTTAGATCAATTACTGAGTTTGTAAAAAATCCTGAATCTGGTTTTCAAGCGAGTGATGTCACTAAGATTGTTGGCAGGGCGACCGCTTTCTTGCTTGGACAAATTGAAGCCAATATCAATGATACTACAAAAGAGAAATTTATTGGAGAAAATAAGCGCCTTATCGAAACTAATGAAGGAACTTTTATACAAAATGAAGTAAAAATAAAGTCCATCGATCATGATATTGAAAAAAATACAAAAAATAAACAAACAGAAATGCTTGATTTATTGAAAGATAATGAAGAAATTAAATCCGATAATGCAATATTGCTTGTTGAGAATGATGAAGCGCGCGAAATTATTATTGATAGCCAAATCGAAAATCTATCGGAATTAATAAAAATCAGTAAAGATATAAATTATATCATTAATTTAAATGATGAAGATACTAAAAACCCAAATAAAAATCTTGTTACGCGAGTTTTTTCAAAGATTCAAACTCAAATAGTAGCGCTCTCAAAAGAGAACCCTCTCATTTCATTTGCCTTAGTTTCGTTATCAAAACTAATACAGGTTGGCTCCCAACCCATCGTTAAGGCCTATGTCAGAGATACGATTAAACAAATCATAGATAATTTATACCAGACTAAGGATATTGAACAGCTGATTAAAAATTATACTTTATTAAATGAATTTTTATTGGAAAATGAGAGCTATATAGGTGTATATAATGATAATCGTTTATCGACAGATAGCTTAGTAAAACAAATTAATACGCTTATAATCCTAGATACTTCCGAGGCTAAGTTTACAAAATCAATTGTACTTTTGAAGAATTTTATGACTGACAACGGTGTTTTTAGTACTGAACCCATAGAATCAGCTATTCAGTCAAGATTAAATTCTCAACTTGAAAAATTTAATTTTGAATCTTCTCCTATTGGTAATCATATAGCAGAGCTTTCATTTATATTAAATATTGCTAATAAATATACGGGTGATAATGGTATTAAACAAGCCATTGGATCTGAAGTATCTGAGATATTAAAAAAGATGGATCACGAATGGATAGCTGCTGGCACCCGCGAAGAAATAGTGGAAAAAATTTCCTTGTTACAAGATGTGATTAAATTAGGTGCGCAGGCTGATGTAGATGCATCAGTTTTAGTTAAAGCTAAAGGTATTCTGAAGATGGCAGGTGCTGTAGCAACTCAGCCAGCTCCTGTACATCTTAGTGAAGCACCAGATGCGAGTGCAAGTGTAGTAAGAGGAGCCATACCCAGTACTGCACGTGAAATGATGAATTTATTAAAAGAATTATATCGAGATCCAACCATAGATTTGGGATTTACCCTTGAAAAAGGTGTTGAAGAATTTATTAACAATTTTGTTAAGAATGATTCGCTTGATTTTCAAGACAAAGTTACTAATTATATATTACTACAGGCGTTTCTTCGTAGTCCTGGTAACGAAAAACTTCTTAGTAATAATTCAGTGATGACACAAGTATACGGCGCGCGAGATCAGCTCAATAATAAAGCTGCTAGTATTAAACAAAATTCTAAAGCTTCTTCTGAGGACAAAAAGCTTGCAAAGCAATTTCATAATCAATTTAATGAAATAGCGACTAACAAAACTTTAATTCAATCTGTAGAGGGCAAGGAACAACCTGGTCTAGATGAAGTACGACCACGTGCCGAATCGAGCTCATCGACCTCATCGAAAGCATCGGATTCCAAAAATTCTATATAATCTGTCTTTATTAACATTCTCAATATGTGCAATATAGTGTAATTATAAGTTCTATGACTAGAATACTGCTCAGGCATGGACGCGCAATATCATGGTTTTCTTTTTCAAAACAGTTTAAGCTAGTACGCATATAGGACTTAGATTTTCTTACAAGGACGTCATGCAAAAAACCATTATTCATCGCCCCGTGCCGCCGATTCCGCAGGTGTTTTCACAATTGCACCCTGTGCTGGCGCGGATATTTGCTTCTCGAGGGATGTCAGCCCCTGTGGAATTAAAGACTCAGCATTTATTGCCTTATCAGGATTTAAAAGGAATTCAGACAGCAGTTGCGATTTTGGTCGATGCTTTAAGGTTGCAAAAGCGGATTATATTTGTAGGCGATTTTGATGCTGATGGGGCGACGAGTGTAGCTGTGGGTGTGCGTTGTTTACGCATGATGGGTGCCCAGCATCTGGATTATTTAGTGCCTAATCGCTTTGAATACGGTTATGGTTTAACGCCTGAAATTGTTAAAGTTGCGCAGACTTATCAACCGGATTTGATTATTACCGTTGATAATGGCATTTCGAGTATTGAAGGCGTTGCTTATGCAAACTCACAAGGCATACAAGTTTTAATTACTGATCATCATTTACCGCCACCAGAATTACCCAAAGCAGATGCGATCGTTAATCCCAATCAACACGGGGATGATTTTGCCAGCAAACATTTAGCGGGCGTAGGCGTTATTTTTTATGTCATGCTTGCTTTGCGTGCACAATTACGTAGTCAAAACTGGTTCATCGAAAAAAATATTCCAGAGCCCAATTTAGCCGTTATTTTAGATTTAGTTGCTTTGGGTACAGTGGCCGATGTAGTTGCGCTTGATCATAATAATCGCATTTTAGTGCATCAAGGTTTGCAGCGTATCAAAGCAGGGCATGCCTGTGTGGGTATACAAGCCTTGATGCAAGTTGCACAGAGAAATTGTGAAAAAATCTCTGCCAGTGATTTAGGTTTTGCGATAGCGCCACGATTAAATGCGGCCGGGCGTTTGCAAGATATGTCTTTAGGTATAGCGTGTTTATTATCAGATAATTTACAAGCAGCAATTGACATGGCTTTACAATTAGATACGCTTAATCAACAACGACGTAGCCTAGAAGCACAAATGAAAGATGAAGCCATGGCGATGATCGATGATATTGCATTGGGTGATAGAGAAAAATTACCCACGGGCGTGTGTTTGTATGATCCCAAATGGCATCAAGGTGTTGTGGGTATTTTAGCAGGACGTATTAAAGAGCGTTTGCAACGTCCGGTCATTTGTTTTGCCAAAATTAGTGAACAAGAATTAAAAGGCTCCGCGCGATCCATTCCAGGCTTACATATTCGTGATTTATTAGAGCATATCACTTGCATAAAACCTGAATTAATTATGAAATTTGGTGGCCATGCCATGGCGGCAGGTTTAAGTATTTTGCCAGAACATTTTTCAGCATTTGCAAAAGTGTTTGATCAGCATGTGTCACAATTAATGAATACGCAGCAATTACAGGGTTTTATTGAAACCGACGGTGAATTAGCGCCGGAAGTTTTTTCGCTAGAATTAGCCGAGACTTTAAAAAATGCAGGACCTTGGGGGCAAGCCTTTCCTGAACCTGTGTTTGATGGCGAATTTGAAATGGTGAATCAGCAAATTTTAGCGCAAAAACATGTGAAATGCAGTCTGCGGCCAATTGGCTCCGAATTGGTATTAGAGGCCATTGCTTTTTTTGTTGATTTTGAAACCTGGCCAAAAGCTGCACAAACCGTGCGCGTGGTCTATCGTTTAGACGTGAATGAATTTCGAGGTCAGAAAAAGCTGCAATTAATTATGGAGCATTGTTTTTTTGCCTAAATACGGCTAGTCTATACCCATTAGCATTTCTCAAGGTTAAGTTATAAACTTTAATAAAAGGATTTTGTTATGAGCGAACAAGAAGTTTTGGTTGTTGTTTCTAAGTTAAAAAATTATATTCGTGATAAATCAGAAATGAATACCGCTGGCTCAGTCGCGCCTAAAGTGTCTGAGATTATCCGTCGTCTATGTGACCACGCCATCGAATCTGCACGCAAAGATGGCCGTAAAACAGTGATGGAAAAGGATTTTGCTGAGTAACTTGTAAAGGCTTTTGGGGCGAAAATGTTTCGCCCCAAGTGCTACATCTGTGCTTGCTGATAGTTTTCCAAACCTACCCGGTCGAGTAAATCTAATTGTGTTTCTAGCCAGTCGATGTGTTCTTCTTCGCTGGTTAAAATTGCGCTGAGTAAATCGCGAGAGACGTAGTCTTGGACTTGTTCACAATAGGCGATGCCGACTTTTAAATCAGCCGTTGCTTTTT
Organism: uncultured Gammaproteobacteria bacterium; assembly: GCA_963798975.1. Classification (GTDB taxonomy): domain Bacteria; phylum Pseudomonadota; class Gammaproteobacteria; order JABCZS01; family JABCZS01; genus JABCZS01. Next base: position 8,395 of record CAWCVU010000032.1, on the reverse strand, counting down.
GCTCTAATTTTAAATCACAAATAAATACTTCTTTAGTATTTTCGCCAATTAATAATTTGCCATAATCTTGTAAATTGGGTAAGCCATCTAAAAATAAAATCCGCTCAATTAATTTATCAGCATGCTTCATCTCATCAATGGATTCTTGATATTCCTTTTCATTTAGTTTTTGTAAGCCCCAATGATTAAACATCCGTGCATGCAAAAAATATTGGTTAATGGCCACTAGTTCATTACCTAAGGCCGTGTTTAAATGTTGAATAACTGTTTTGTCGCCTTGCATACCTATTGCTCCTTAAGATGGGTTTCATGCCAGTAGTTTAAAGGGATAAGATTGGGTGTCAAGAAAAATAGAATATTTGCGCTTTTAGTGTGAAACGAGTACATTAGCGATTTTGAATTATCTAAAGGGGAAAGCCATGGATTTTTTTATTAATACCGCGCTAGCCGCTGATGCAGCTGCAGCACCTGCCAGTTCAGGTTATTTAGAAATTGGTATGTTGGTGTTTTTTGTTGTGATTTTTTATCTGATGATTTGGCGCCCACAAGCTAAGCGCGCTAAAGATCACCGTAATTTAATTACCTCACTGTCAGTTGGCGATGAAATTGTCACCACGGGTGGACTTGTGGGTAAAGTGAGCGAAATTAAAGAAGATTTATTAACTTTGACAATTGGTCAAAATGTGAACGTTTATTGCCAAAAAAACGCAATCACATCCGTATTACCTAAAGGCACGTTAAAATCTCTAGAGAAATAATGGCAAGAGCATGGCACTGAACCAATACCCCGTCTGGAAAAATATGCTTATTACCGCAGTTGTAGTACTGGGTATAGTCTATGCGCTGCCGAATTTATTTGGCGAAGATCCCGCGATACAAATCTCTGCCCTAAAAGGTGAAGTCAATGCGCAAACCATGGCGCAGGTTGAAAGTGTATTATCAGATGCTAACATCCCTTATCAGATTGAATCTGCGGATCAGCGGATCTTAGTGCGTTTTAATAGCGCCGATAATCAGCTGATTGCCCGTGATTTGGTAGCTAATGATTTAGGTGAAAACCTGGTTGTTGCTCTTAATCTTGCGCCCAGTACGCCACAATGGTTGCGCTTTTTGCATGCTAGCCCTATGAAATTGGGTTTAGATTTGCGCGGCGGTGTGCATTTTCTATTAGAAATTGATACGGCTTCAGTGGAAGCGCGCCATTTAGATGCCTATTTAAGTGATGTGCGCACCCGTTTACGTGATGAGAAAATTCGTTATCGTGGTCTTGATATCACCGATCAACAATTAAGCATTCGTTTTGAAGACGAAGCGCAACAACATGCTGCTTTATCCTTAATTAATTTAGATTTTCCTGGACTAGAATTAACGTCACATCAGCAAGGTCAATTGTATCAACTACAAGGCGGTTTATCTGAATTAGAAATGCGTGAAACTTTAAATTTCGCTGTTGATCAAACCATGACCACCCTTCGTAATCGTGTGAATGAATTAGGTGTATCAGAAGCTTTAGTTCAACGTCAAGGCGCGAATCGTATTGTTGTCGAGTTACCGGGCGTACAAGATACCGCCATGGCTAAAGATATTTTAGATAAAATGGCAACGGTAGAGTTTCGCTTAGTTAACAATGAACAAGCCGCTGGTGCCGAGACTTTGTATGAGCGTAATGGCACACCCGTCGTATTACAACGTCAAATTGTGTTAACCGGTGATTCTGTAGTGGGCGCACAATCAGGTTTTGATGAATTTGGTAAACCCGCAGTATTTATCCAATTAGGCGGCGATGCCCGTGGTTTTTCACGCATTACCGGACAAAATGTGGGCAATCAAATGGCAACGGTTTATATCGAAAGTCGTTTCGTTGATAAACTAGTGAATGGTGAAACCAAGCGTACCGTAGAACAAACCAAAGAAGTGGTCAGCGTAGCCACTATTAATACCGCGCTGGGTAATCGTTTTCAAATTACCGGCCTTGCCAGTAATGACGAAGCACGTACTTTGGCTTTATTATTACGCGCCGGTGCCCTGCCTGCGCCCATAGATATTGTTGAAGAACGCACGGTAGGTCCAAGTTTAGGTATCGATAATATTAAAGCAGGTATTTGGTCAACCCTGGCTGGTTTAACTTTAGTGTTACTCTTTATGATATTTTATTATCGCGCCTTTGGTATCATCGCTAATCTGGCCTTGATTATTAATTTGATTTTAATTATTGCGATTTTATCTGTCTTGGGTGCAACCTTGACCTTGCCAGGTATTGCGGCGATCGTTTTAACTTTAGGTATGGCTGTGGATGCCAATGTATTAATTTTTGAACGCATTAAAGAAGAAATTAAACAAGGTAATTCACCACAAAACAGCATTAATGCAGGTTTTGAAAAAGCCTTTATTACCATTATCGATGCCCAGCTTACAACCTTTATTGCGGCCATGGCCTTGTTTTCATTAGGCAGTGGTCCGGTCAAAGGATTTGCCGTGACCTTAATTATTGGTTTAATTACCTCAGTCTTTACAGCGGTGATGGTTTCACGCATGTTTGTGAATCGGTGGTATGGTCGGCGTCACGTAGATAAATTATCCATAGGAATATAAAAACGTATTATGCGATTATTTGCTTTACCCATAGATTTTTTAAAATACCGTAAACTAACAGCGCTGGTTTCAGTGGTGTTAATCGTGGGTTCTATTTTCTTTTTAGTCACACGTGGTTTAAATTTTAGTTTAGATTTTACCGGTGGTACGGTAGTGGAAGTGAGTTATCCTGAGTCCGTGCAAGTTGCACAGGTACGTGAAACCCTCGCGCAAGCAGGCTTTCAAGATGCCGTTGTACAACATTATGGGTCAACTCAATCCGTACTAATTCGCCTGGCGCCGCAAGACACACAAGGCGTAGCCGTAGGCCAAGCGATTTTATCCGTATTAAAAGCCCAAAACCCAAATGTAATATTAATGCGCGCGGATGAAGTGGGCGCACAAATTGGTAAAGAAATGGCCGAACAAGGCGCCTTAGCAATTTTAATTGCCTTAATTGGCACCGCAATTTATATCGCCGTACGTTATGAATACCGCTTTGCCATCGGCGCAGCTGTGGCCTTAATGCATGATCCCTTAGTGATCTTAGGTATTTTTGCCATGTTACAAATTGAATTTGATCTACCCACGCTAGCTGCTATTTTAGCGATCATTGGTTATTCATTAAACGATACTATAGTCGTATTTGATCGCATCAAAGAAAACTTTCTAAAAATGCATAAAAGTGCAACAGAAGAAATAGTCAATGTTTCTCTCAACCAAACCCTAAGCCGCACGATCATGACTTCATTTTTAACACTATTAGTGGTCGTTGCTTTATTACTCTTTGGTGGCAACTCATTATTTGGTTTTTCTTTAGCGTTAACCATTGGGATTATTGTGGGTACGTATTCATCAATCTACATCGCCAGCAGCTTATCCCTAGCATTCAGGACTCAGCCGTCAGGATTTAATTCGCGTTATCGAAAAAAATCCTGAGGATGATCGACCTTAACTTTTTTGTTTTTTCGCAGCTCTACCCGTTACACTTGAAAATGCAAATTCCGTTATTGCGAGTGTGTCTTGATATTAAGACTAAGGCGTCGTACTAATTGCTTGGGTCAGCGGTGCTATCAAAGTGGCATTTGCGGCAATAATACAGCCTGAGGTAAGAAAATGTGCTTGGCCGGGTGGTTCTGTGACTACGCCGCCAGCTTCTTGGACTAATAAGGTTCCTGCGGCTATGTCCCAGGCTGATAATTTCCAATCAATACAGGCATCTAAACGTCCAGCGGCGACATAAGCTAAATCTAAGGCTGCAGATCCGCTGCGGCGTAAGCCGGCTGCGCGTTGGGCTATATTTTGTCGCATTTGATCGGCAAGTTCTGATTTTGCGGGATGTTTAAGAAAACTTACGCTGATGAGCGATCCATCCAGTTTTCGGCGCTGGCTCACACGCATCCGGCGATTATTGACTTGCGAGCCACGGCCACGGGTTGCAGTAAATAATTCTTGACGAATAGGGTCCCAAATAACGCCGTGTTCAATATTATCCCCATGTTTTAAGGCAATTGACACACAAAAATGCGGATAACCATGAATAAAATTAGTCGTACCATCTAAGGGATCAACGATCCAAGTATATTCTTCATCTCCTTGAATTTCCCCAGATTCTTCACACAAAAACCCATAATCCGGATAAGACCGCTGCAAGGTCTTAATAATCACCTGCTCAGCCTTCTGGTCCACATCCGTAGTAATACCATTTTTGCCCTTAACAATAATCTTAACTTCTTCCAACCGCGCAAGCGCCTGGGTAATCACATCCCCAGCTTTACGGGCGGCATCAATAGCAATATTAACAACAGGGTGGTGCATAAAGGTATTTTCCTAAAAAAGTCACTATAGCATACCATAATTCACCCAAATCAGGGTAAAATGCCTTCATGAAGCAAAATAACATTCGTATTGTTCTCAATCAAACTTCCCATCCTGGCAATATTGGGGCAACTGCGCGGGCGATATGGACTATGGGTTTGGAGTCCTTGTATTTAGTGGCACCACTTTCGTTTCCGGATCCGGTAGCTACGGCTAGGGCTTCGGGTGCGGAACATGTTTTAGAAAATGCCAGGGTGGTTGAAAATTTAGATGAGGCTTTGGCGGATTGTGGGGTGGTGATAGGCACGAGTGCACAAAATCGGCATTTGCCTTGGCCGCAATTAACGCCTAGGGAATGTGCTCACTATGTGGCGCAGCAGGCCAGTAGTCAAAACGTTGCTATCTTATTTGGTCCTGAACGTACCGGTTTATCTAATACGGATTTACAACGTTGTCATTATCAAGTCGCGATTCCTGCTAATCCTGTTTATAGCTCGCTTAATTTAGCTATGGCTGTGCAAGTCATTTGTTATGAACTTTATGGTGCTTTATCTGAGCCTGATGAACTTATCCCCCGTATTCTAGCAACCGATGCGCAAATGCAAAGTTTTTTTGGGCATTTAGATCAATTATTGAATGAGATAAATTTTCGAAAGCCGACCTCTTCACCGGAATTGATGCCTAAATTAAAACGTATTTTTAATCGCGCGCAATTGGATGATGAAGATATTAATTTACTGCGAGGTATATTTAAAAAAATATGCAACGACCCATCTACTTAGATTATGCATCAACAACCCCGGTTGATCCGCGCGTAGCTGCAAAAATGTGGCAACATTTAACTATCGATGGCGATTTTGGTAATCCCGCATCAACTACGCATATTTACGGTGCCATGGCCCTGGATGCAGTTGAACAAGCACGCCTTGATGTTGCAAATTTAATTCATGCAAGGCCAGAAGAAATCATTTGGACCAGTGGTGCAACCGAGGCCAATAATTTAGCAATAAAAGGCGCAGCTTATTTTTATCAACGTAAAAAAAATCATATTATTACAGTAAAAACCGAGCATAAAGCTGTGCTGGATGTTTGTTATGCTTTAGCAGAACAAGGCTTTAAACTTGACTATTTAACACCTCAAAAAAACGGTTTAATTGATCTTGAAGAATTAAAAAGCTTACTCAATGATAATACCTTATTGGTTTCAATCATGCAGGTCAATAATGAAATAGGTATTATTCAAGATTTAGAAAAAATAGGCAAGCTTGCCCGTGCACAGGGCGCATTATTTCATGTGGATGCAGCGCAAAGTGCGGGACGTGTGCCCATTGATGTGGATGCGATGCAAATCGATTTACTCTCTTTATTGGCTCATAAAAATGTACGGCCCCAAAGGCGTGGGTGCCTTGTATGTACGACGTAAACCGCGTGTACGTTTACAACCTCTAATGCAGGGCGGTGGTCATGAACAGGGTTTACGTCCCGGCACTTTACCGACGCATCAAATTGTCGGCATGGGCGAGGCTGCACGTTTAGCCACATTAGAAATGAATGATGATATGCAACGCCTGCAAGATTTACGTCAGCAATTATGGGAGAGAATAAAAAACTTACCCGGCATTCATTTAAATACAGATTTTTCTTATGCTGCGGGAAATTTTTTAAATATCAGTTTTGAAAATATTGATGGTGAAGTATTACTACAAGCGGTATCAGATATCGCTGTTTCGATAGGCTCAGCATGTACGTCTGCACAATATACCCCGTCCCATGTTTTAAAAGCCCTAGGACTAAGTGATCAATTAGCGCAAAGTACGTTACGGATTACCTTAGGGCGCTTTACGACGCAAGCGGATATTGATAGGGCAGGGGCTGTCATTGAAAATGCAGGCTGTGGTATAATGCGGCCATGAGTATTTCACTGACACAAGCCGCAGCGGCGCATATTGAAAGCGTGATTAAAAAACGCGGCCATGGTATGGGCTTTAAGCTAGCCGTTAAAAATTCCGGTTGCTCGGGATATTCCTATATTATGGGTATTGCCGATGAAGCCGGTGAACAGGATTTGGTATTTAAAAGCGAAGGCATGCAAGTGATCGTCCCCAAAGACAGCGTGGATTATTTAGAAGGGACCGAAATCGACTTGGCTGTACAAGGGCTTAATCGAAAATTAGTTTTTCACAACCCCAATGCAGTCGATGCTTGTGGTTGTGGTGAGAGTTTTAATTTAAAAGAAGGAGCAAAGTAATGGCGTTAGAATATACATTGTCGATTATCAAACCCGATGCAGTGGCCAAAAATTATATTGGTAAAATTTATCAACGGTTTGAAGATAATGGTTTGCATGTGGTTGCAGCGAAAATGATGCATTTGAGTCGCAAACAAGCTGAACAATTTTATGCCGTGCATCAAGCGCGTCCGTTTTATAAAGATTTAGTTGAGTTTATGAGTCGTGGGCCGGTCATGGTACAAGTATTGGCAGGCGAAAATGCGATTTTAAAACATCGGGAAATCATGGGTGCAACCAATCCAAAAGATGCAGCACCCGGTACGATACGTGCAGATTTTGCTGCATCTATTGATGAGAATGCTGTGCATGGATCGGATGGTTCTGATACAGCTGCTCAAGAAATTGGATTTTTCTTCGCACAAAAAGAGATTTGTCCTAGAAGTTAAGATTTGATTATTCCTGCAGGGCGAAAAATCTTTCGCCCTGGACTTTTTCAGATTCCAGTTAATAATAAAAAAAACATATTTTGTAGCGTCAAGAAGGGCGAAAGATTTTCGCCCCCTACGGATGGTTGTACTTTTGTATGCGGGATAAAATGAAGAAAATAGTTACTATGATTGCAGTGATGCTTCTTGCCGCCTGCACTGCTAAACATAGCCGGAAAATACCACCGCTGCAGGTTATAATATGCAACTGGGTTTAGGTTATTTAGCAAAAGATGATAGGGTTCGTGCTAAGGAAAAATTATTACGTGCCACCGAACAAGCGCCCTATAACCCAGAACACATTTAGCCTTGGCTTATTATTATGAAACAGTAGGCCAAATTCATGCGGCCGAGCAAGCTTATCAGCAAGCGCTCATGCTGATGCCCAAATCAGGGCAAGTGAATAATAATTACGGTGCCTTTTTATGTGGCCAAGGCCACTACCAGCAAGCTTTAGTTCATTTTGAACGCGCGATTAACGATGCTTACTACCATCAAACTGCCAGTGTCTATGAAAATGCCGCGCTGTGCTGTGCAAAAAAGGGGGATTTTGAAGCAGCTGCTCATTATGCTGATTTAGCTGTGCAACAAGATCCCACCCGCACTGCTATTTATTCAAAATTAAATGCTGTTCTGGAACAACAGGATGATAAGAAGGCTGCGCTTGCAAAATCGTGATATAATCTTCGTCGTTATAACTTTTTAAGATGAACCCACAGTGACCCAAATTCAAGCCCTACGTGACGCGGGCATGCATGACATTATGCCCACACAAATTGGTGACTGGCATTATATTGAAGCAATACTGCGCCAGTTAACGGCTGCTTATGGTTATCAAGAAGTGCGCGTACCTCTGAGTCGAATCAACGGCTTTATTCACCCGCAGCGTGGGTGAGGAAACCGACATTGTCACTAAAGAAATGTATACCTTTGCAGATCGCAATAATGAATCCGTGACCCTACGTCCAGAAGGTACGGTAGGTTGTGTACGTGGTGCGCTAGAGCAAGGTATTTTGTTGAACAAAGACCAGAGGCTTTGGTATATGGGCCCCATGTTTCGTTATGAGCGTCCACAAAAAGGTCGCCTGCGCCAGTTTCATCAATTCGGGGTAGAAGCCTTTGGGATGTCAGGACCTGATATAGACGCAGAAATTATTGCGCTTAGTGCTCGTTTATGGCAAATGTTGGGTGTTGCAGATCATATTCATCTAGAAATTAACTCGCTGGGCACAGCAAGCGCACGTGGCGCCCATCGTGAAGCCTTAGTTACTTATTTTAAGCAAAATGCCGA
>CAWCVU010000031.1:0-40320 GCA_963798975.1 uncultured Gammaproteobacteria bacterium | reverse complement strand
ATCCGATAGCTGAAAAAGAATTACGTATCGCCAAAGTATTAAGCCCAGCATTTATTGATGCAGCACATTTTATCGATGCCAGCACTACCCATTTACATTTTAACAGGTTTTGTTGCACCCAGTGATTTCACCCGCAGCAGTTATGATTGGCAGTATTTTTATATTAACAATCGCATGGTTAAAGATAAATTAATTCAACATGCGATGCGTCAAGCTTTTGGAGAGACTTTATACCCAGGGCGTTATGCAGCCTATGTATTATATTTAACGTTGAATCCGACACATGTCGATGTAAATGTTCACCCCACTAAACACGAGGTGCGTTTTCATAATACGCGTTTAGTACATGATTTTGTAGTTAAAAGTGTACAAGATGTCTTGCAAGAACCGATAGAAAATAATATAAAAAATACCCGTTTGATTTCCGAGGTCTTGCCTACAAATAGCGTTCAAATACCTAAAAGAAAATCAGGTGAATTTTTAACGCTGTTAAATAATCAATTAATTATTAGTCAAACGACAACAGGTTTAGGACTTTTGGATATTCATGCCTATTATGCATACCAGGCTCAACTATTTTTAGGACAACAGCCCATAGCAAGACAACCCTTATTTCCTGCACCTACATTTAAAACCACGCAAAAACAACAAGATTGGATCTATGTACATCTGGAGGCCATGAAGAATTTAGGATTTATTGTGGATGCCATTGGTGAGTGTTATTTTGTATTACGCGAAATTCCAGCTGTATTATCGCGAGCTGATATGGCACAAGTATGGGCTATTTTATCTACATTAAGCCCAGAAGACTGGCTAGAACAATTAGCGTGCGCAGCCACACCTCAAGAAGGCCTAGCTTTATCACGTACGGAAATAGAACATCTGTTAGATACGATTGAAATACTTCCAACGAAGGCGCGTTGTCCACACGGTTTAAAAATCTGGCAAATCTGGTCTTTAGATGAGATGCGCAATATTTAAGCGAACGCTATTTTTTCCAATGTAACAGATGGGGATCGAAGTTGGTTTCCAGGGTTGGTTTTATAATGGCAAAATAAGGCGAGACATCAAAATCTTTTGGGACAAAATGCGAATAATGTTGTTTTTCCAGATAGATCGTTTCAGGTTCTGAATCTTGCGTATCCCCACGAGGTAAAATAGGGTATTTCACTGCTTGAAAGGCTTCAGCAATAAGTGTGGAACAAATGCCTTTAGTCGGATCGCCGCTGCCATAAGCCATATAACGGCGTCGGTGATGTGCAGGTAAGGGCAGTGGAAATAAATAGCGCACTAAATCAGTAACATTTTTTAAATCATATTGATGGCCAAGTTGTTTAACCATAAAATCTATTACTTGATTGGTTTCATCCAATGATAATTTGACGGGATGACAAATACGCGTATTGAACAATTTATATTTCTCAAGCGGAACAGCAGTGACACCATTTAATAAATCCGCTTCAATAACGGTGTGATTATCGCCTAAGTGATCGCCAATATATAAACACGCATGAGACCAGGTAGACTGCGTTAAATATTGTATGGTTGAACTCAAGCGCGTATTACCCTTGACTAATAAAATATCCCCCGGTCGTATCACGCGTTTTAAATTTTCTATCGAAGGCAACACACCAAAAGTTTCATAATGTGAAACGGGCACTGATAAATAGGCAGCGATTTTTTTACCCAAGGTTAGAAATAATTTGTCAAACATTTGGCTTATCTTTTGTTAAGTACTATGCTCGCATCGGATCTAAATGCTTTAAATCATGGTTTTGTATAATCATCAAAAGTATACCATATTTGAGAGTGCTTTTATTTACAGGACTGCATCAACTTGCCCTATACAGGCTCGGTCTTTGGCCATATAATCAATCCCTATGAAACCACCCACCCTTATTTTCCTCATGGGCCCTACGGCTTGTGGTAAATCGGCGCTTGCTTTAGAGATGGCCAGACGTATGCCTTGTGAAATTGTGAGTGTAGATTCTGCACTGGTTTATCGTGGGATGGATATTGGTACAGCTAAGCCTACAACAGAAGAACGTGCGCAAGTGATGCATCATATGATTGATGTTTGTGATCCTAGTGATCCTTATAATGTGGCTGATTTTTGTCGTGATGCGCAACATGTGATTGCAGATATTATTCGTCGGCAAAAGATTCCCTTGTTAGTGGGCGGGACGATGATGTATTTTAATGCCCTAAAAACAGGGTTATCTGTATTGCCCAGTAGTGATCCAAAAATACGTTTACAGCTTGAAGAACAATTGCATGCGCAGGGTATTGTGAAACTGTATCAGAGATTAGTGCACGTTGACCCGGCAGCGAAAATGATTAATGAACATGATACGCAGCGTATCTTGCGTGCGCTGGAGGTTTATGAAGCAACAGGTACGCCTTTAAGTGTATGGCAAAAAAATGCAGATAAAAAATTGCTGGATTATGATATTTGTTCACTGGCGGTTATGCCTGCTGATCGCGCAGTATTGCACCATAAAATTAACCAACGTTTTGATGCGATGTTGGCTCAAGGGTTTATGGAGGAGATGGAAGTTTTATTTAAGCGCGCTGATTTATCAGTTAACTTACCTTCTATGCGTTGTGTAGGCTACCGGCAAGCCTGGCAATATTTATCCGGAGAATGTGATTTTGAGCAAATGCGTGAAGCTAGCCTTGCTGCAACCCGGCAATTGGCTAAAAGACAAGTCACTTGGTTACGAAAATGGGCAGATTTGTCATGGTTTGTACCTAATAGCATAGAAAGTATTTTGTCTTATTTGCATATTTCGTGATTTTTACTAATTGCAATCTTTAAGAAACACCTATAGAATTCTGCTCTTCGTGATAAGGAAAATAAAAATGTCAAAGAGCCAATTGTTACAAGATCCCTTTTTAAATGCGCTACGCAAAGAACGCGTACCGGTTGCTATATATTTGGTCAATGGTATTAAATTACAAGGTCAAGTGGAATCATTTGATCAGTTTGTGATTTTATTAAAAAACACCGTGAGCCAGATGGTTTATAAACATGCGATTTCCACAATAGTACCTGCACGTAATGTGAAAATGCCAGCAGGATTAACAATGGATGATGGCGAAGAAGAAGAAGCGGTTACCCCAGGTAATTCTTAGTGTCTGAAGGCGCGCTTCTGGTTCATGTAGACTTTAAGAAAGCCAGTGATAATGAAGATCTAGCTGAATTTCAAGCACTTGCAGATGCTGCAGGTGCACAAACGCTAGCACTGGTTACTGTACTACGGGAACGTGTCGATGTCCGCTATTTAATCGGTAAAGGCAAGGTAGAAGAACTTACCCAACTTGTTGCTGATCACAAGGCTGATTTAGTGATCGTGAATCACAGTTTGTCTCCTTCACAAGAACGTAATCTGGAACGTCAATTAAAATGCCGCGTGATCGATCGTACGGGCTTGATACTTGATATTTTTGCACAGCGTGCGCATAGTTTTGAGGGCAAATTGCAAGTTGAGTTGGCACAGTTGAATCATTTAGCATCGCGCCTGGTACGAACATGGACTCACTTAGAAAGACAAAAAGGTGGTATCGGTTTACGCGGTCCCGGTGAAGCGCAATTAGAAACCGATAGACGCTTGATTCGCCAGCGAATAAAAACCTTATTAAGCCGTTTAGCGAAAATCAAAGCGCAACGCAGCGCAAGTCGTAAAAGTCGCAGCAAAAGTGCATTACCGACAGTTTCCTTGGTCGGTTATACCAATGCCGGTAAATCCACATTATTTAATACCCTCACCAACGATCAGGTTTATGTTGCGGATCAATTATTTGCAACGCTGGATCCTACTTTAAGACGCATTCAGATTCCAGGCGTTGGGGATGTGATTTTAGTGGATACAGTAGGTTTTGTGCAGCATTTACCTCACCAATTGATTGAAGCTTTTTCTGCCACCTTGGAAGAAACCCGCGATGCTGATTTATTACTTCATGTGATTGATGCCAGCGATCCGCGCCGGGATGAAAAAATAACCCATGTTAATGATGTGCTAGCACAAATTGATGCGGACAAGGTGTTGCAAATTGAAGTATTCAATAAAATTGATCAACTGGAAGAAGGACAACAATTTTTGCCAGGACAAGTGGCTATTTCTGCAAAAACAGGGCAGGGCTTGGTCGCTTTGGAACAGGCGATAGCCAAGGCTTTGTCAGCCGAGTTAATCAAGTGCCAATTATTGCTATCTGCTGATATGGGTGGGATACGCGCACAATTATACCAAACTCAGGCCATTTTACAGGAACAACCTAATGAAGAAGGGGGCTGGGTGCTGACCGTGCAATTACATAGAGATGTATTGCGTCATATTTTGCATAAAGCGGGGATAGCATTTGAAGACGTGCAGGTAATCAGGTAGAATAAATTTTTTCATATGTGGGGTGATAATATGGCTTGGAATGAGCCCGGTAGCGACAAAAATAAAGATCCTTGGTCAAGTGGCAATCGTAATGAACCGCAACCTCCGGATTTAGACGAAGTGCTGCGCAAAATGCAGCAAAAATTGGCCAATGTATTTGGTAAAAATGGCCGACGTGGGCCACAACAAAATAATGTTTCAGACATGAGGCCGCCTTCAGCAACACGCTTTGGTGTTGGTTTAATCTTAGCTGTATTATTAGCGGTTTATGTGCTCAGTGGTATTTATATCGTGAAGCCTGCAGAGCGTGCCGTTGTATTTCAATTTGGTCGCTATGTGAAAGAAGTGGGGCCTGGTCCGCATTGGTTGCCTTTATTTATTCGTTCTAAAGAAGTGATGAATGTTGAGCGTATTATGGATTCGACGCACAGTAGTCGGATGTTAACCAGCGATGAAAATATTATTGTCGTACAATTAGCTGTTCAGTATAAAGTTGATAATTTACCTAATTATTTATTTAATGTGATTGATCCTAATCGTAGTTTGAAAGAAGCGACCGATAGTGCGATACGTCAAGTTGTTGGGCAATCTACTTTGGATGATGTATTAACCGAACGTCGCTCTGAAATTCGTGATGAAATTCGCAAACAAATTGAAGAGACCCTTGCGATTTATCAATCCGGTTTATTAATTACCGATGTGAATTTACAGCCCGCACGTCCACCTGAAGAAGTGAAAGAAGCCTTTGATGATGCGATTAAAGCGCAAGAAGATGAAGAACGCTTAATCAATTTAGCCAATGCTTACAGAAGACGTGTATTACCAACGGCAGAAGGACAAGTACAACGGATTTTAGCCGATGCGCGTGCTTATGAAGCAGAAGTTAAATTGCGCGCACAAGCAGATGTAGAACGGTTTGATACTTTGTTACCGCAATACCGCAATGCACCGGAAGTAACACGTGAGCGTTTATACCTCGATACCATGGAAAGTATTTTAGGTCGAATCAGTAAAATTGTGGTGGATAGTGCTAATGGTCAACAAGTGATGTATTTACCGCTGGATCAACTCATGAAAAAATCCACAGAAGGTGTGCCACCTATCAATGTCACTATAGAGGAGCCGCCTGTGGCCGTACCACAAAGCAGTAAACAAAATGCCGAAGATGCACGTGCGCGTTCACGTGAAAGGAGATAATGTGATGAATAATAAACCCGGTATATGGATAGCGATAGTGTTAGTTCTTTTCGTGGTGTTTTTTAGTCTTTACACGATTAAAGAAACTGAGCGTGGTTTGGTACAAACTTTAGGACGGATCGTTGAAGATGACGGTGTGGCTAAAGTCATGCAACCTGGTTTGCATATGAAGTGGCCGTTTATTAGTACCGTTGTTAAATTTGATAATCGTATTCAAACTTTAGATATTGAAGATTCACGGATAGTCACCAGCGAAAAGAAAGATGTGATCGTGAGTTCTTTTGTGAAATGGCGCATTCAAGATTTTCCTCATTTCTATAAAGCCACCAGCGGTGTGTTTACGCGTGCGGATAGTTTGCTGGAGCAGAAAGTAAATGATGGTTTACGCGCACAATTTGGTCGCAGTACGATTAGTGAAGTGGTCTCTGAAAATCGTGATGAAATCATGAAAAGTTTGAGTAGCGAAATTAATGACAGTGCACAATCTTTAGGTATAGAAGTGATCGATGTGCGTATTAAACGCATTGATTTACCCGATGAAGTTAGTGTTTCTGTATTTGAGCGGATGCGTGCAGAGCGTCAACAAGTCGCTGCAGAGCATCGTGCAGATGGGGAGAAAGTCTCTGAAACGATACGTGCTCAAGCCGATGAACAAGTGCAAATCATGTTAGCTACGGCAGAAAATCAAGCGCGCATTGTTCGCGGTAATGCTGATGCGCATGTGGCTGGACTTTATGGTAAATCCTATGGTCAAGATCCAGAATTTTATGCGTTTTATCGTAGTCTAAACGCTTATCAAAATGCCTTTATTGATAAAAACGATGTGTTTGTATTATCTCCGGATAGTGAATTTTTTAAATATTTTAATGACAAAAAATAAATGAGTAAAAACATTGTAGTGCTAGGTAGCCAATGGGGCGATGAAGGCAAAGGTAAAATTGTTGATTTATTAACGCAAGATGCGCAGGCAGTGGTTCGTTTTCAAGGCGGACACAATGCGGGTCATACCTTAGTGATTGATGGTGAGACGACGGCCCTAAGTTTAATTCCTTCTGGCATTCTACATCCTCATGTAGAATGTTTTATTGCTAACGGTGTAGTGGTTGCTCCGCGTGTCTTATTGGATGAAATTGCCATGCTGGCCAAAAAAGGCGTTGATGTGACCGGGCGTTTACATGTCAGTTTAAGTTGCCCAATTATTTTGCCCAGTCATGTGGCCTTAGATTTAGCACGTGAACGTGCGTTGGGTGCTGCAGCGATTGGTACTACCGGTCGTGGCATAGGTCCTGCTTATGCGGATCATGTCAGTCGTCGTGGTTTACGTTTGGGGGATATGCGATCACCGGATCGTTTTATTGAACAACTCAAAGCCTTATTAGAATTTCATAATTTTATTTTGCAACAGTATTATCAACAAGCCCCCGTTACTTTAGAAGACAGTTTAGCGGCCACTTTGGAACATCAACAGGCATTAAATCCCTATTTAAATGATGTCGTACAACAATTAGCGCAATTGCGCGCGGATAAGAAATCTATTTTATTTGAGGGTGCACAAGGGACTTTATTAGATATTGATCAAGGTACTTATCCCTTTGTGACCAGTTCTAATACGGTATCGGGTGCTATTTCTTCCGGCGCAGGATTTGGTCCTTGTTATATTGATGAAGTCTTGGGTGTGACCAAAGCGTATGCGACTCGCGTAGGCGGCGGTCCTATGCCGACAGAATTAAATGATCCTATCGGTGAACATATCGCAAAAGTAGGGCGTGAATTTGGTACTGTCACGGGTCGACCACGTCGTTGTGGTTGGTTGGATTTAGTTGCTTTAAAGCATGCGGTACATATTAATAGTATTACCGGACTAGGCGTTACAAAATTAGATATTTTAGATGGTTTATCTGAAATCAAAATGGCGGTAGCTTACGAGCTTCGTGGGAAAAAAATTGATCATTTTGTTTCACAAGCAGAAGACTTGGCGCTTTGTAAACCTATTTATGAAACCATGCCGGGTTGGTCGGAAGTGACCTATGGCTTAACACGCTGGGATGCTTTGCCACAAAATGCACGCGATTATTTAGATCGCATCAGCACGTTTTTGGGAATTCCCATTCATATTTTATCAACGGGTCCCGAGCGTCATCAGACGATCATTATTAAACATCCTTTGACCTAAGTCCATTAGCAATTTATTTGTAATGCGAATATAAAAGGGCGAAAAATTTTTCGTCCCTAAGGACGTTCTGCGTAGGTAGACAATCTGCCGAGAAGAGGACTTGAACCTCCACAGGGTTGCCCCCACAAGTACCTGAAACTTGCGTGTCTACCATTTCACCACCTCGGCCTAGCGCTATTTTAACAAGCTTGACCTACCAATGCTACAGTTTGCTGCCAAGCCATCTATAGGGGATCGGGGTGAATACTGCGTCAAGACGGACGATAATAGAGTTACAGTAATAGAATAATAACAAAGGTGCATCATGTGGCAACAATATCAGGGCTGGCAAGCAAATATTCATGCAACATTAAATCTTAATTCAACCGGTGTGCCGGTCAGTAATGCCAAAGCGGCATTGCTATCTGGATCCTTTGATAAAGACCAATGTTACTATTTAACGCTACAAGCAGGATTTGATGTAGAAATCATTCGCTTAATAACAGTGAGTCAAAATATTTTAATTATAGATCGTGGCCAACAAGGAACGCCCATTAGTATTTGGCCCGCAGGTACCTTGATCGCTGCGCGCATCCCCGCTCGAATCATGAGCGAGTTAAGATTAGATAAAGCTAAGATGTTGCGTTTAAACCCTGAAATGTGTGAAGCACCCAATGGCGATGTGATCACCAAATATTGCGGACCTTATAACGTATCACCCTGAAAGCGTGTTCATTTCTAACGCGATGCGCAAACCTTCTAATACGAGATCAGGCAAAATATGATCGAATATTTTTTCAGCAGCAAATAAATGCGCAAACCCACCGGTGCCGATTAATAAAGATTCTTCCAAAGGCCAATACTGCGCTTTAATATCTTGACTCAATGCCCGTACGGTGGCCAGTTGGCTGTAATATAAACCAATTTGTATGTTTTCCGTCGTTGAGCGTCCAAGAATAATTGTAGGCGTAATAATTTCAACCGGTCTTAATTTTGCAGTGTTTTTCTCCAGTGCTTCCATGGATAATCGTATCCCTGCTAAAATAACGCCGCCCAAATATTCTTTATTGGCAGAAATGGCACACAATTTGGTGGCGGTGCCAAAGTCAGCTACGATCAGATTTTGTTTCGGGAACAAGTGCGCTGCAGCGATGGCATTTGAAATTCTATCACTGCCCACTTCTAAGGGATTACGGTATTGTATTTTTAAACCGGTTTTTTTTCCTGCTTGCAGCAAAAAAGGCTCAATATTAAAATATTTAACACAGGCTGCGCGTAGTGAATAATCCATATGCGGAACAACCGAGCAAATGGCAATGCGATTAATAAGCTTGGGATCAATTTCATTTTCACGCAATACATCGCGTAAAAATACACCTAATTGATCGGAGGTGCTGCCCAAATTACTGTTATAACGAAAACGCACTTGAATCATTCCTTCATTAAATACGCCGCCATAAATTTGTGAATTACCCACATCAAGACATAAGATCATAGTGATAGTCCTAATTGTTTAAAATCAAATAACTCAGCATCTAATAAATGTGATACAGAAACGTTTTGTATGGCTGAGAAAATAGTTTCTAAGCGCCCGGGATTTTGATTGTCCCAAACTTTTAACATGTCTTTAATCACTTTACGTTGTAAGTTTTCTTGCGAGCCACATAAATTACAAGGAATAATAGGAAATTCTTTATAACGTGCATAACGGGCGATGTCTTTTTCGCGACTATAGGCCAGAGGACGTATCACAATATGCGCACCATCATCACTTAATAATTTGGCTGGCATGGTTTTTAATTTTCCGCCAAAAAATAAATTTAAAAAAAATGTTTCAATAATATCATCACGATGATGTCCCAAGGCAATTTTTGTGGCGCCAATTTCTTTGGCAAATTGATATAAATTTCCACGTCGTAAGCGTGAACACAGTGAGCACATGGTTTTATCTTCTGGGATTACACGTTTAACAACGCTGTAAGTGTCTTTTTCAAGAATATGAAAGGGGATATCTAGATTTTTTAGATACCGGGGTAAAACATCTGCATCATAGCCGGGTTGTTTTTGATCCAAATGTACGGCGATAAGTTCAAAATGAATCGGTGCGTTGAAACGTAAATTCATGAGAATATCAAGTAAAGTATAAGAATCTTTGCCGCCGGATAAACAGACCATGACTTTATCGTTGTGTTCAATCATATTAAACGCGTGAATGGCTTCACCCACTTCACGGCGTAAACGTTTTTGTAATTTATTAATTTCTATCGTCATGCTCAGCCTTTTTCTCTAAAGCCACGGGCTTTATCGCGGGCAAAATCACGTTCTTTCAACGTTTGGCGTTTATCAAACTGTTTTTTACCTTTGGCCAGTGCTATGCCGACTTTGACTAAATGGCGATTCCAATATAGATGCGTGGCAAGCAGGGTATAACCTTGCCGCTCCACTGCGCCAAAGAGTTTATTGAGTTCTTTGTGTTTGAGTAATAAACGCCGTGAGCGGATGGGATCGGGATGTAAATAAGCAGGGACATTCCCCAAGGGTTGTATATGAGCGCCAATGAGCCAAGCCTCACCGTTTTTTAATAAAACATAGCTATCGGTTAATTGGCCTCTACCTGCGCGTAAGCTTTTTACTTCCCAACCTAAAAGCTCAATGCCCGCTTCCAGGCGCTCTTCAAGAAAGTAATCATGGCCTGCCTTTTTATTTTGCGCGATGATTTTATATGTTGTTTGCTCTTTCATTGGAGTATTATATGGGAATATGACTTCAATTTCACGACAATTAGATCTGCCTTATTCTGCTGCGCAAATGTATGCCTTGGTCAATGATGTGGCCCGTTATCCTGAGTTTGTGCCCTGGTGTGAGAGTGCGACTATCCATCAAGCGGATGCAAGTGCTATGCATGCTTCATTAATTATCAATTGGCATGGTGTGCGCAATACCCTGACTACTAAAAATAAATGTATTGAAAATCAATCTATTAGTATGGATTTGGTGCCAGGTGTGATTAAAAGTTTAAAAGGGCACTGGCAATTTATAGCGCTCAATCAACAGGCTTGTCAGGTCAAATTATCCATTCAGCTGGAGTTTAAGAATCGTTTTATGGCTTTATTATTTTCTCAGGTGATTTCGCAAGTATTAAATCAGATCATGGGCGCTTTTTGCACTCGGGCAAAGTTTTTGTATGGATAGAGCAGTGTCCAGTTTGCCAAAATCCCTCCAGCTTTAGGCCGGGGGGATTTGAAGGCGCGTGGATTGCTCCCAGACTTAATTAAAAGAAATCGTACGCTGGGTAGGCACAACTCTATTTTGGGTATCCAATTTGATGGGTTTGGTTGGCGTGCTATCCAGAGGCAATGAACCGATAGGATGCCTTATCCATGATGGGGCTTGGGTGTTCACAGGAATTGCATTAGCAACATGTCTTTTTAATTGGTTAAATGCAACTTGTATCACAGACGTACGAAGGCTATTAGCAATGGAATAGGGATCATAGCCTTTACGATAAAGATTAAATGTAGCATCAATGAGACTGGCATAAATTCTACCGATATCTTCTAAATTTTCTGTATTGTAAAATTCAAATATACCAGCCCAGTTTTCTCCGGTTTCTTGGAGTCTGGTTATGATAGCGAGTTTTTCTTCATGCTCACATTGTCCCGCAAGCAGGGTGTTAACATCATTGATATTGGTATTTGGATTTAGTTCAAATCCGTGTATTTGTGCAAAAGCGGTCATATCTCTTCCTTAAATTGTTAAAATATTTTTTTTTTAAAACCGTAACATTTTCATGTTGCGACGTGTTAAAAGATAGCAGAGGTTATTTGTTTTTACAATCTAGTTTACTTTCTTAAGAGATTATTATATAATAAAGCGATGAATAATATGATCATAACAGTGGCCTATGCCAAATCCGCAAAACAACAATTTTTACGTGAAGTCACGGTGCCGCAGGGCAGTCTAGTGATGGAAGTGATTGAAGCTTCTGGGGTTTGTAAAGATTTTCCTGAGATAAATCTCAAGGTGAATAAAGTAGGCATTATGAGCCAAGTAGTGACTTTAGATACTATTGTTCAACCCAACGATAGGGTCGAAATATATCGACCTTTAATTTTTGACCCGATGAGCGCGCGAAGACTCCGTGCTAAAGGTCTTGCACCCGCTCAACATCCGTCAAACGTTGATCCTCATCAAAAAACACCGTAAGACGTCGTTGCTCTACCAATTCGCCTTTTTGTTGTAATTGATAGACATAATCCCAACGTCCAGGACTAAAAGGATCTTGTAACAAAGGCGTGCCCAAAATTGCGCGGACTTCTGCCTCTGTCATGCCTAACCTAAGTTCATCAGCTTGACTCTTGGTTACTTCATTGCCTTGTTGGATGTCCATTTTATAGACACAGCCCGTTATCAGGACTAAGCCAATAATACAGCTTAAAATTTTCCATAAATTCATATTGCAGATCCTAAAATATAATGTCACAGTACTATTCTACGTATTATAAAGGAGGCTGTCATTGAATAATACTGATTTACGCAAAGCGGGCTTAAAAGTAACCCTACCGAGGCTTAAAGTCCTTGAGATTTTTGAAAAAAGTGCAGGTCAACACTTAAGCGCCGAAGATATCTATAAAGCTTTATTGGAGGCAGGCAGCGATGTGGGTTTAGCCACCGTTTATCGGGTCCTTGCTCAATTTGAAACCGCAGGTCTCATTAGCCGCCATAACTTTATCAGTGGCCAAGCCGTATATGAGCTGTGTGCAGAACATCATCATGATCACCTGATTTGCGTGAAATGTAATGCAGTTAAAGAATTCACCGACCCCGTCATCGAAAAACACCAAGAAGAAATCGCTAAAAAATTGGGTTATGAAATGGTGGATCATGAATTAAATATCTACGGCATTTGTTCTGCTTGCCGAGGGTAAATGATTATTTAAAATACTGTTCAATCACATGCTTTGCAGCGTCAAAATTTTCACAAAAATTAAAATCGTTGCAAAAATCCTGTTTGTCTAAAAGGGGCCGCGCATAATATTTTGAAAAGGTGCGTGCTTGCAGGAGTGCAAATTTTTCATTGCTTAATAATTCACATAATCCCCAAAGATGTTTTAAAAATAATTTACCTATCATCAAATTAGACGGCACTTCATAAGGTTGTTGATTTATTTGGGCAATCAATTGTGCAATCAGCCAGGGCTGTCCAACACCTGCGCGTGCGATCATAGCCCCCGCGCAGCCGGTTTCAAGCATACGTCTGAGTGAATCAATACACGAAATATCGCCATTACCAAGGACAGGAATTGATAATCCAGATACAAAAAAAGCAATATCATCATAAGCACAAGCCACATCATAACCTTGTGACCAATGCCGTCCATGCACGGTAATAAAATCCGGCTGCGCATCATTAATCGCAGCACAAAGATCTTGATTAAAATTATCATCACTATTGGCATCCACACGAATTTTAATCGACACAGGTAAATGGGTATTATTTTTCATTGCCCGAATTAATTGATAAATTTTTAAAGGTGCAGAGAGTAAATGAGACCCAGCATTTTTTTTGCGAATTTTCTTAACCGGACAGCCACAATTTAAATCAATTAGGTTTGCACCATAATCAGTCGCAATTTTTGTCCCCACACCTAATTCGTTAACATTATTTGCACTCAATTGAAAACAAACTTCATGTTCATGCGGATCGATAGCCACAAACCGATGCTGCAAAGCTTTAGATGCGTGAATCAGCGTTTTACAAGAAATCATTTCCGTATACGCAAAGGCACATTCAAAAATAAGCGCGCGAAAGGGCGCACAACTAATTCCTGCGAGTGGGCCTTGAACCAGATTACAGGTATAAGGTTTATTTTTAATAATGAGCGGCTTTAGCATCATGACTGGGTTTATACCGTGAGTAGGGGTTTTAATCAAGTTTAGCTTGCTAATTAAGATTGAATCAGATTTAATGCTAGGCTCTGTTTATTTTTAATTGATTAAGGAAGATTTGATGAAAAAACATTTGTCCATTATGTTAGCTGCTTTTATATTTGCCAATCCCGTTTTTGCACAGGAAGATGAAAATATAAATGAAAAAAATACGGTTAGAGGCATCGTTGAATTAGCAGAAAAAGAGGGGCGCTCTGATGAAGAATATTTTTTCACGCCTATCATCGGTCTGTATTATACAGATATCACGGGCTTAGCGCAGTCGTTTTTTACCAGCAGTGATCCAGACGTTTATGTGAATGATAATCCGAACGTGAATAAAACTGATCTGGGCGGCGTATTTGGTCTTTTAATTGATGGCCAATATCAAATTATCGCCACCGATTACTGGCGTGCTGGTTTTCAAACTGGTTTTGTTTATTATTCCCCATCTAAAACTGAATTCCAAGCTCAAGTAAATACTACAAACGGTTGTTGTATAGTACAAAATGGCACCTTAAAAACTAGCTCATATGAGATACCTTTAATGTTCACTTTCTCACGTTATGCCGAGAGTGATGATTGGATCACCACTTTCAAACTAGGCCCCACACTGATCCATAATAAGTATGAACTTGAAGACTTTGAAGAGGTAGCAGGCGTTTCACTCACTACGGATAATGAAAATGAAATTATCTTTGGTGCAGGTTTTGATGCACGCTACCGTCTAGAAGACAGTGATAACTTTTTATTAATGGGCTTTGTAGTCAATAATATATTCGGCAATAACAATAATAGTTTCTCAGGCGTAGACAGTTTTGGTAATTTCTCTACTTATATTGGCTTTAGTTTCTCTTAAAAAATATTTCGCTTAAGCAACGGGTATGACGATTGGATATTACCTGTTGCTGAGCTTAAGAAGATTATTTAAGTATTAATCAACCTCTAACATTTCCCTCGCATGCGCAAGGGTATTTTCTGTTAGTGCCACACCGCCCAACATGCGGGCTATTTCGTTGATGCGTGATTTTTTATCCAGGGGTGTGATTTGCGTGTGGGTGGTTTGGCCATCTGAGGCTTTTGAAATATAGAGATGATGATCGGCTTGTGAGGCGACTTGTGGTAAGTGGGTTACGCATAATACTTGTGCATTTTTGCCTAATTGTTTTAACATCCGGCCGACGATTTGTGCAGTGGCACCACCGATCCCGACGTCGACTTCATCGAACACGATGACGGGAATCGTATCATTGGCTTGCATGGTTGTGACTTGAATGGCAAGACTGATGCGTGATAATTCTCCACCTGAGGCGATTTTATGTAAGGGATAGGCTGCGTGTCCTTTGTTGGTGCAGACTTTGAAAATGATTTGTTCTTGTCCGTGCTCAGATAATTGATCATCAGCAATGGGCGTTAATTCAACTTGAAAATACCCACCGGTCATACCCAGGGTTTGCATGTGCGCGGTGATCGCTAGATTTAATTTTTCGCTCGCGATCTCACGTTGTTGTGATAATTTCTTCGCTGCTATTTTATAAGCAAGTTCATGTTCGCTGATGGTTTGTTCTAAAGCTGCAATTTGCTCATTTGGATTTTGTGTTTGTTGTACTTGTTGTTTTATTTTTTCATGTAGTTCATGTAGTTTTTCAGGCTCGATACGATGCTTGCGTGCCATGGCATGCATTTTCCCAAGGCGTGTATCTATGTGTTGTAACTGTTCTGGATTCAATTCTAAATCGCGTGTATATGAGCGTAATTCGCTCTGTGCTTCTTGTACTTGAATTAAAGCGCTTTCTAACATTTGAGTACTGGGTGTTAATTTGCTATCCATATTTTTTAATTTTTGAAGCATCAATGTCGTTTTTTCTAATTCATTTTCTGCAAGTGCATTAATCACTTGTTCGCATTCGGTAATTAATAATTCAGCATGTGACAGACGCTGATGTTCAGCACCTAATTGTTGCCATTCATCCGCAGCAGGTGCAAGCTCATCTAATTCTTGTAATTGAAATATTAATAAAGCCAATTGATTATGTGCATCGAGTTGGTTTTGCAATAATTTTTCTAATAGTTGTTTTGATTTTTTATACTGTAAATAATGATTTTTGACGCTCTCGCATAATAATTTATTTTTAGCAAATAAATCCAATAAAAAACGATGCGTATCCGGCTTTAATAATAAATGATGCGCATGTTGCCCATGAATATCAACAAGCTGTGAAGTAAGTTCGCGCAAACGCTGCAGCGGCACCACTTGACTATTGATATAAGCTTTTGATCCGCCATCGATACTCACGGTGCGTCGCAGTAGACATTCGTTCGGATTATCACAGTTATCAAATTCAGATTCAGCCAACCAGGCCTGAATACTCGGCAGACGGCTAATGTCCAAGGTTAAACTAATCTGCGCACGTTTAGCACCAGTGCGAATGACTTCCTTCCCCGCACGATCGCCCATAGCCAAACTCAAGGCATCAATTAATATCGATTTCCCCGCACCCGTCTCCCCAGTCAACGCCGTCATGCCGGGACGTAATTCCAATTCTACGCTATCAATAATAGCAAAATGATCAATATGAACGTGTGTGAGCATGACTTTAATGTTTCCTTAGGTTAAGGACCTAATTTCTTTCCCCATTGCAATTTCGTACGCAAGGTATCGTAGTAATTATATTTGAGCGGATGAATTAATTTCAAGGGTTGGGGTTTACGCATAATATATAACTTATCACCCGCAGCCAAGGTTGTGAGTTGTTGACCGTCACAGCTAAATTTAGGGCGCATGCCGCGTGTGGAGGAAATGGCCAATTCAATGACTGCATTATTATCCACGACTATTGGACGTGAGGTTAATGTGTGTGGTGATAATGGGGTAATGACAATGGCAGGCAAAGCCGGATGAACGATGGGGCCGCCGGCGGAAAGTGCGTAGGCAGTTGAACCGGTTGATGTAGCCACAATAAGCCCATCGGAGCGTAAGCTGTAGACAAATTGATTATCAATATATAATTCAAATTCAATCATTCTGGCGATGCTGCCGGCATATAAAACCACATCATTTAATGCATCGTGTTTAGGGTGTTCCCCGACATGGGCTTGTAATAAAAAGCGCTCTTCAATTTGATAATGGCCATTTAGAATTTCTAGGATTTGTGCTTCCATTTGTTCGGGTGATATATCCGTTAAAAATCCAAGTCTGCCGCGGTTAATACCCAGTATCGGTACCCCTAAAGTAGAGGCGCTATGGGCCGTATATAATAAGCTGCCATCACCGCCAATGACGATGACTAAATCCGCATGTTCGGCTAGTTTTTCTCTTGGGGTAATTGAAAAGGTATGATCGGGCAGTGCACTGGCCGTTTGTTCTTCAACTATTAATTCAACCTTTTGATTTTCAAGCAATTTAATTAAGGCGCGCAAGGTGTCTAGGGTATTGCCGCGTTCAATACGACCGGTAATGGCTATGCGATTAAATGTCATAAAAGCCCCTGTTTCTTTATCCTCTTATCTTAGCCCCATTAAATTGCTTTAGCAATCTAAGAAGAAGAGTGCTAAAATACCGCCGTTATGAGTAAACATCCAGCCATTAATGACCGTGCCCAGCAGATTTTAAAAATCTTGATAGAGCGTTATATTCGCGTGGGCGAGCCTGTGGGGTCTCGGGCCATCGTCGATGGTTGTGCCTTGACTTTAAGTCCGGCCACTGTACGTAATGTGATGGCAGAATTAGAAGAGCTGGGGTTTTTAAAATCCCCGCATACTTCAGCAGGGCGAATTCCAACAACTCGGGGCTATCGTTTATTTATTGATAGTTTACTTACCGTGACGCCTTTATCTGAAGACAAGCTCAAAGATTTTGCAAAAGAATTAGACCCCGTACAAGACAGCAAGGCCTTAGTGGCCAGCGCTTCGCAATTACTCTCACGCATTACCCATTTAACCGGTCTAGTGACGCTGCCGCGGCAAGAAAAATTAATTTTACGGCATTTAGAATTTTTGCCTCTCTCGCAGCGTCGCGTGTTGGTTATTTTAGTGATTAATGAACGCGAAGTGCAAAACCGCATACTTGAATTACCACGAGAATTCTCAAGTAGTGAATTACAAATGGCGGCTAATTATTTAAATGATACTTATATTGGAAAAGATTTATATACTGTGCGTAATGAACTGTTAATCGCATTAAAATCCACAAAAGAAAAAATGGATGATTTAATGCAAGCTGTGATTAATATATTAGATGTCCCTGCACAAAATAAAGATTATGTGGTTACTGGACAAAACAATTTATTTAATCAGGTAGAAGAACAAGATATTAAAAAATTACATTCATTATTTGAAGCATTTAATGAAAAGAGGGATTTGTTACATTTGCTTGAACATTGTTTGCAAGCTGACGGTGTACAAATTTTCTTAGGTGAAGAATCAGGTTGTAATGTATTAAGTGATTATAGTTTGGTGTCCGCACCTTATTCCGTTAGCGGTCAGCGCGTGGGTGTTTTAGGTGTTATTGGCTCATCGCGGATGCCTTATGATCAAGTCATCCCCGTTGTAGATGTGACCGCAAGAATTTTAAGTAGTGCTTTGAATCAAAGTTAAAGGAGAAAATGATGTCAAAATCTCATGACCATAAACATGATCATAAACACGATCACCAAAGTGAACATGAAACGGCGCAACTCTCAGCGCCTACACGAGAAGAATTAGAAGCTGCGCTGACTAAAGCAGAGCAAAAAGTACAAGAAAATTGGGAATTGGCCCTGCGCGCCCGTGCCGAACTTGAAAATGTACAACGACGTACCCATCGTGAAGTGGAACATGCGCATAAACATGCCCTAGAAAAATTCATTCGCGATTTGATTCCCATATTGGATAGTTTGCAACAAGGTTTAGACAATGCTCCAGAAGGCGATCCCATGCGTGCAGGCATAGTGCTGACTTTAAAAATGTTTACAGATTTGTTTAATAAATTTACTATTACGGTCCTAGACCCGAAAGGTGAACGTTTTGACCCGACGTATCATGAAGCGATTGCGACCCAAGCGGATGCACAAATTGCTCCGGGCACTGTGTTGGCTGTGATGCAAAAAGGGTATGTATTACATGAACGCTTAATCCGCCCAGCACGGGTGGTGGTATCTAAAGCGCCGGAATAAGGGCTTGAAAATTGGGGAAGCCGTCCCCATATGATAGCGATATAAATTTAAAAATTGGAGAATACTTATGAGCATGATAATAGGCATTGATTTAGGGACTACCAATTCTTGCGTCGCAGTACGTGAAGGTGGACAAGTCAAAGTTATACCGAATAGTGAAGGGGATAGAACCACACCTTCTGTAGTTGCGTTCTTAGAAGATGGCCAAGAAAAAGTCGGTAAAACAGCCAAAAACCAAGCAGTTACCAATGCACAAAATACTTTTTATGCGATCAAGCGTTTGATTGGTCGTAAGTTCGAAGATGATATCGTGAAACGCGATATGAAAATGGTTCCTTACAAAATTATCCATGCTACCAATGGTGATGCTTGGGTTGAAGCCAAAGTTAAAGGCAAAATGGATAAATTGGCGCCACAACAAATCTCTGCCAAAGTCTTAGCAAAGATGAAGACAAACGGCTGAAGATTATCTTGGGCACACCAGTCACCGAAGCGGTGATTACCGTCCCTGCTTATTTTAATGATTCACAACGTCAAGCAACAAAAGATGCAGGCCGTATCGCCGGCTTAGAAGTTAAACGTATTATTAATGAGCCCACCGCTGCAGCACTTGCCTATGGCATGGACAAACAAAGGCGATGCAAAATTGCAGTTTACGATTTGGGGGGTGGTACCTTTGATATTTCTATTATTGAAATTGCGGAAGTCGAAGGTGAACAACAATTTGAAGTATTATCCACCAATGGTGATACGTTCTTAGGTGGTGAAGATTTCGATTTACGGATTATCGAATTTATTATCGATGAATTCAAAAAAGATCAAGGGATTGATTTACATAAAGATCCATTGGCATTGCAACGTTTAAAAGAAGCCGCAGAAAAAGCGAAAATTGAATTATCTATCGCGCAAGAAACAGAAATCAATTTACCGTATATTACCGCTGATGCTGCAGGTCCTAAACATTTAAATTTAAAATGACGCGTGCAAAACTAGAAGCACTGGTTGAAGATTTAATTGAACGCACGGTTGGCCCTTGCCAAACCGCATTAAAAGATGCGGGTCTGAAAGCAAGTGAAATTGATGATGTTATTCTTGTCGGCGGTCAAAGCCGTATGCCGAAAGTACAAGAAACTGTACGTGAATTATTTGGTAAAGAGCCGCGTAAAGATGTGAATCCCGATGAAGCGGTTGCCATTGGTGCAGCTATTCAAGGCGGCGTGTTATCGGGTGAAGTAAAAGATGTGTTGTTATTAGACGTAACACCCTTATCCTTAGGTATTGAAACCATGGGCGGCGTTATGACTAAACTGATTGAAAAAAATACCACGATTCCAACCAAAACCACACAAGTATTTTCAACAGCTGATGATAATCAAACCGCAGTGACTGTACATGTATTGCAAGGTGAACGGGATATGGCATCTGGCAATAAATCATTAGGCCGCTTTGATTTATCTGATATTCCTCCTGCGCCACGTGGCATGCCACAAATCGAAGTGACCTTTGATATTGATGCCAATGGTATTTTAAATGTGTCTGCAAAAGATAAAGCGACGGACAAAGAGCAATCAATCGTGATTAAAGCCGGCAGTGGTTTATCGGATGAAGAAGTTCAACAAATGGTTGAAGATGCTAAATTGCACGCAGAAGACGATCGTAAATTTAAAGAATTGGTAGAAGTACGCAATCGTGCAGATGGTTCTATCCATGCTGTTGAAAAATCATTAAGCGCTGCTGGCGATAAGGTCAATGCAGATCTCAAACAACAATTAACAGCAGCTATCAGTGATTTAAAAACAGCCATAAAAGGCAATGATAAAGCAGACATGGAAAGTAAACTTGATGCTTTAAATAATCTATCTGCAAAAATGTCCGAACATTTACAAAGCAGCAATGAAGCACCCACTGAATCTCCACAAGCAGAACAAGCTCAAGCAAGCGATAAAGGTGAAGACGTGATTGAAGGTGAGTTTGAAGAAGTAGACGATAAAGATAAGAAGAAGTAGGCATGGCGGATCAAGATTATTACCAAGCACTGGGCGTGGCACGTGATGCTACGCCTGAGCAAATTAAAAAAGCTTATCGCAGTTTAGCCATGAAGCATCATCCGGATCGTAATCCGGGTGATAAAACCGCAGAAGATAAATTCAAAGTCATACAAAAGGCCTATGAAATTTTATCTGATCCACAATAAACGTCGTACTTATGATCAATTTGGTCATGCCGGTGTACAAGGCGGTATGGGCGGTGGTGGTCCAGGTGCTGCAGGCTTTGGCGATATCTTTGAAGATATATTTGGCGATATTTTAGGTGGTCGTCAGCGTGGACGTAGTCAAGGTGGTTCACGTGTACAACGCGGTGCCGATTTACGTTATAACTTAACGTTGGATCTAGAAGATGCTGTTTTTGGTAAAACCGTAGAGTTACATGTGCCGTACATGGGTGCATTGTAAAACTTGCGCAGGTTCAGGTGCAAAACCGGGGACTAAACCGGTCACGTGTTCTACGTGTAGAGGCGCAGGTCAAGTGCATATGCAACAAGGTTTCTTTGCAGTATCACAAACTTGTCCAACCTGTCGTGGCCAAGGAGCAAATTATTGCTGATCCTTGCACTCAATGTCGTGGACAAGGACGTATTCGTGAAGAAAAAACTTTATCTGTTAAAATCCCCGCCGGTGTGGATGAAGGCGATCGCATACGCTTTCAGTGGTGAGGGTGAAGCTGGACAATTTGGTGGCCCACCGGGTGATTTATATGTACAAACCCATGTTCGAGAACATGCGATTTTTAAACGTGATGGTGCTGATTTATATTGCTGAAATGCCTATTAGTTTTGCAACAGCCGTATTAGGTGGTGAGCTTGATGTGCCTACACTAGAAGGCCATGTAAAATTAAAAATTCCCAGCGAAACGCAAACTGGACGTTTATTCCGTTTACGCGGCAAAGGCGTGACTTCGCTGCACAGTTCCGGACGCGGCGATTTATTGTGCCGAATCATGGTTGAAACCCCTGTTAATTTAAGCTCACAACAAAAAGCCTTATTACGTGAATTTGATAAAGACATAGCGGCCGATCGAACCCGCCATTACCCCAAATCAGATTCATGGCTAGATGCTGTAAAGAATTTCTTTCGCCGGTACAGGTAAAAATCTATATAATATACAAAATCAAATAAGGAATGTGAACTTGTCTATCCCGGCTATACTCGCCTTGTAAATGGCACAATATTTCACGGCACTGCTATCGGCGCGCCCGGTATTGCGTGGGGGAAGCTGGTTTTTAATACCGCGATGACAGGTTATGAGAAATTTCAGACATTTGGTTGATGCCGTACAAATTGTTACTTTAACTTATCCTCATATTGGTAATGTTACCGTTACCAATCCTGTAGATAGTGCAATCATATAAAGTTTGGGCTAAAGGCTTAGTGATCGAGAGACTTATCTCTTGCCACGAGTAGTTAGCGTTTCTACACAAACATTGGCTGATTATTTAATAACGCATAAAATTGTCGCCATTGGAACAAAATTGATACCCGGCAGTTTAACGCATATTTTGCGTGAGAAGGGACACAAGGCGCTTGTGTCACTGACTGGTATATATCGAAATAAAGGCTAATCAAATGGCCCGAGATTTTCCTGGTGATCTCCGGACAATATTTAGCCAGTGTAGTGAGTGCGCAATCGTCTTATGAATGGCGCTCTGCACGCTGGCAGCATGAGACTTATTACTACCCGATGTGCCGCATAGTGTCGCCCTAGATTTTGGAACTAAATATAATATTTTACGTTGTTTAGTGAGTCAGGGTTGCCGTGTGACCGTATTACCGTGAATAGTGCGATCAGTGAAATCTATAAAATATGAACCCGATGGTATATTTTTATCTAATGGTCCAGGTGATCCAGCTGCCTGTGATTATGCTATTAAAGCCATTCAGCAATTTTTGCAAGACAATATTCCCATATTTGGTATTTGTTTAGGATTTCAATTATTAGCCTTGGCTTGCGGCGCAAAACCTTTAAAATGAAATTTGGGCATCATGGGGCCAATCATCCTGTACAAGATTTCGCAATAATCAAGTGTTGATCACCAGTCAAAATCATGGTTTTGCCGTGGATGAAACATCATTGCCCGAATGATTTGAAATGACCCATCGTTCATTATTTGATGGTACTTTGCAAGGCATTAACATCGTCATAAATCCTGCGTTTGGCTTTCAAGGTCATCCTGAAGCCAGTCCAGGACCACATGATGTAGCATATTTATTTGATGAATTTAGACTGCCATGGCAAATGATTAAAAAGCAACATGAGACGATTAATAATGCCAAAACGAACTGATATTAAAAGTATTTTAATTTTTGGCGCGGGCCCAATTGTCATTGGACAAGCGTGTGAATTTGATTATTCTGGTACGCAAGCCTGCAGAGCCTTGAGAGAAGAAGGTTATCGCGTTATTTTGGTGAATTCCAATCCAGCCACCATTATGACTGATCCTGATTTGGCAGATGCGACTTATATTGAACCAATTCATTGGCACAGTCGTTGCAAAAATTATTGAAAAAGAAAGTCCGATGCTTTATTGCCCACCATGGGCGGGCAAACAGCACTTAAATTGCGCCTTAGATTTAGTGCGCGAAGGTATTTTGGAAAAATATAATGTGGAATTAATTGGCGCCACGCGTGAAGCGATTGATAAAGCAGAAGATCGAGAAAAATTTCGTCAAGCTATGCAAAAAATTGGCTTAGAAATGCCGCGTTCTGCGATTGCGCATAGTATGGAAGAAGCTTTGCAAGTTCAAGCACAATTTGGTTTTCCAGCCATTATTCGTCCTTCATTTACTATGGGCGGTAGTGGTGGTGGTATTGCCTATAATCGCGAAGAATTTGTAGAAATTTGTACACGCGGTTTAGATTTATCGCCTACTCATGAATTATTGATTGATGAATCAGTTATTGGTTGGAAAGAATTTGAAATGGAAGTGGTGCGCGATAAAAATGATAATTGCATTATTGTGTGCATCAATTGAAAATTTTGATCCCATGGGGGTTCATACCGGGATTCCATTACCGTTGCTCCTGCACAAACTTTGACTGATAAAGAATATCAACGCATGCGCGATGCTGCGATTGCAAGTTTACGTGAAATTGGTGTAGATACTGGCGGTTCGAATGTGCAATTTGCGGTTAATCCAGCAAGATGGTCGCATGCTGGTGATTGAAATGAATCCGCGGGTTTCACGCTCTTCAGCTTTAGCTTCCAAAGCAACCGGTTTTCCCATTGCAAAAGTTGCAGCAAAATTAGCCGTTGGTTATACCCTAGATGAATTGAGTAATGAAATTACTGGTGGTAAAACGCCAGCTTCTTTTGAACCCAGCATTGATTATGTGGTTACTAAAATTCCTCGATTTAATTTTGAAAAATTCCCGCAAAGCCGATCCACGCTTAACTACGCAAATGAAATCAGTGGGCGAAGTGATGGCCATTGGTCGAACTTTTCAAGAATCTTTGCAAAAAGCCATTCGTGGTTTGGAAATTGGTCGTTATGGTTTAGAACCTAAATTGATTTAAAGATGAAGATGCGAAAGATACTATTACGATCATGAATTACGCAGCCTGACGCCAGATCGTTTATGGTATATTGCCGATGCATTTCGTTCAGGATTTTACGTTGAAGAAATTCATCAATGTAATCAATATTGATCCTTGGTTTTTAGCGCAAATTCAAGATTTAGTGCAATCTGAACAACACATTAGCAAATCGAATTTGACAAGCGATGGATAAAGCGACAATGTGTTGCATTAAAACGAAAAGGTTTTTCTGATCATCGTTTGGCGCAATTATTGAATGTGAGTGAAGAAGCAGTTGCGTAAACATCGTCATCGAATTAGGTGTTACGTCCGGTTTATAAACGCGTTGATACTTGTGCCGCGGAATTTGCCACCGATACCGCTTATTTATATTCCACTTATGAAGAAGAATGTGAAGCGCGACCCACAGCACGATGAAAAAATTATGGTTTTAGGCGGCGGACCTAATCGCATTGGTCAAGGAATTGAATTTGATTATTGTTGTGTGCATGCTGCGTTGGCATTGCGGGAATTGGGTTATGAAACCATCATGGTTAATTGTAATCCAGAAACTGTTTCAACCGATTATGATATTTCCGATCGTTTATATTTTGAACCGTTAACTCTTGAAGATGTATTAGAAATTGTTGCATTGGAAAAACCCAAAGGTGTGATTGTGCAATATGGTGGACAAACACCATTAAAATTAGCGCGAGCTTTAGAAGCAACTGGCGTGCCAATTATTGGCACTTCGCCAGATGCCATTGATCAGAGCCGAAGATCGCGAACGTTTTCAGCAATTGGTACAGCAATTAGATTTATATCAACCGCCAATGGGACGGTACGTAGTGTTAAGCAGAAGGCATTGCGTTTAGCACAAGTCGAATTGGTTATCCATTAATCGTGCGGCCTTCTTATGTATTAGGTGGTCGCGCGATGGAAATTGTTTATAATGAAGATGAATTACGTCATTATTTGACTGATGCAGTAGAGGTTTCTAATGATTCACCTGTGTTGCTGGATCATTTTTTAGATGATGCCATTAGAAGTCGATGTCGATGCGGTTTGTGATGGTGAAGAAGTTTTGATTGGCGGCATTATGGAACATATTGAACAAGCCGGTGTGCATTCCGGTGATTCGGCTTGTACTTTACCGCCCGTATAGTTTGAGTGCGAAGATTCAAGCAGACATTATGCGATACAAATGACGCAAATTGCTTTAGAATTGGGTGTGGTTGGTTTGATTAATGCACAATTTGCGATTCAAGATAATGAAATTTATGTTTTAGAAGTTAATCCACGCGCTTCACGCACGGTGCCTTTTGTTTCTAAAGCAACAGGTTTGCCATTGGCAAAAATTGCGGCTCGTGTATGGTAGGAGTTAGCTTTGAAGCAACAAGGTGCTTACAAGAATGATCACATGCCATTATTTTTCGGTTAAAGCAGCCGGTATTTCCTTTTGATAAATTTTCTGGTGTTGATCCGATTTTAGGTCCTGAAATGAAATCAACGGGTGAAGTGATGGGTATTGGCAAACGTTTGCGCAAGCTTATGCTAAAGCACAATTGGCATGGCCAATATGACGCCAATAAAAATAGGACGCGCATTTATCAGTGTGCGTGATGCAGATAAAACACGAGTGCTATTATATTAAGCGAACAATTACAATCAATTAGGTTTTGAATTAGTTGCCACTAGTGGCACGGCGCGTGCACTGCAAGAAGCAGGAATTAAATGTACGCCTGTCAATAAAGTCCGCGAAGGCAGACCGCATATTGTGGATATGATTAAAAATAATGAAATTGATTTTATTATTAATACAACTGAAGGCAAACAAGCAATCCGAGATTCTTTCACCATCAGACGCAGTGCGCTACAATATAAAATTAATTATATCACCACCATGGCTGGCGCCCAAGCCTCTTTAGAAGCCTTGAACACCAGCGTCAGTGAACAAGTGTATGCTCTACAGGAATTACATCAACAATAAAGCAATTCCGAAAGGATTAGCAAACACCGAGCCAACACCCGAATCCGCACAGTCTAAATCACCTGATGAATCAATCAAACATTGCATCACTTGATTAATATAAGGTGCCCGAAAACCGCCATCGACTATATAGGCAAAAAGTGAGTCGTTAATTTTCTTAATACTCATGCCCAGCGGCGTATGAAATTCACCACCAGTAGGCGCGCAATCATTAAATAAACCCGTATGTAAATCAACCTTACATTTAACAAGGCCGCCGCCCGATTGTGTGATATATGCATAAGTGTGTCCTTTGATCTGCGCAAAATCAATATCCGCTGCGCCATTAAATACCATACCGGTATCAATGCAATTAACAAAATCACCTTGATCATTCACTGCACATTGAATAATAGTGGCGCCCACATGATAATCACCATTGGCAATATACGCATAATTCACCTGATTAAATGTTTGAAAATGAATATAAACTGCACCGTTAGTAAAAATAGGACCTGCACCTGAATCAAAACACAGTTGATGAGCGAGCTCCCCTTGTGGGCTTATCATACATTTTTTCACTGATGAATCATGGGTTAAATACGCATAAAGTTTTTCAGTTTCATAAAATGTAATCCCAGCATATGAAGGTACATCGCTTGGCATACACGCGTGCAGTGCACCCTTATAGCCAACCTGGCATCGCGTAATAAATGCAGGATAGTTGCTATTAGCCATATAAGCATAGGTAACACCCTCAAACGCTGCAAAAGCAATATCTAAAGGACTCGATAGATCTTCAAGATACAACGCATCACAGGTTTCAAACTGTCCCGTAGATGAATCAACAGCACATAAAGAAATGCTACTAGGCGTTGCCGCATTAGTCACATAAGCAAAAGTATCGGTATGGGCAAGCACAACGTTTATCTTAAACACAAAAAGCAAACCTGCAATGATTATTTTATTCATATATATTCCTTTAATGATTTATTATTAATAAACAGAAAAATAAATATAACATTTTTCTATAGTATAATCATTGGATATTTATTCTTGGTGATCATACAACTACTTAGGACCTAAGGTAGCTTTTGGTGATTTGGCCCTAAGACCTATTGGTAATAGGTCAATTTTATTTTAATTAAGTTTGTCTTAATTTTATTCAGATAACATAATCATTATTGAAACTGCGGCATAATACTCTATGAAAATTATTTTTCTTAATTTATCCGATCCTGGTCCATTAGGGGAAAAATCCGCCCGATCACTGCGTGAAAAATATGGGCAGGATAATGTGATCTTAGTTAACCTGATGAATGAAGCTCTAGCTTGGCGAAATCGAGGTTTTAATGGTATCAATCATGCCAGCAGGATTGATTTATCACAATATGATCAAATTATTGTGGGCTCACATAGTTCAAGTATGAAGGATAACCGCTATCAAAAAGATATCGATTATTGCTATTGTGAGACAGAACCGAATCAATTTGAACGCTTATTTTCCTATGAAGAATTAGCGATATTTTTAAAGAATTATTGGGTGATCTGCGATTTGCCACGGAATAAGCCGTTAAATCTAGTGTTATCCATCTGTTACGGTGGCCGAAGCGATCACTACGAGATCGATCACGTTTCAAATTCCCAAGCGATTGATTTTAAACGTACTTTTGCTTATCAATTCTTATCGGCTTTATATTCTACCTTACCTAAATTAGAGATGGCTGCTAATCCACAAGTAATCTTGCGGGCTTATACGGGATGTAGACGTCTTTTAATAGTAATACCGGGGAATTAGTGGTAGAAACAGAGTCCCAGATTAGGTTATTAAAAGATATCGACAAGATAGATGAAGGGGTCGAAGCCCTATTAGCAAAACTGGATCAAGCTAAAATCAACGCTCTTCCAGATGCGCTGCTTTGGGAGGAATATGATAAATTAATAGCGCAAAAGGCAGGGCTACTCTCAAAACGGTTGGATTTGCGCGCCCATTATGGTGAATTGATATGTCGAGCTAATGCTGATAATATTATTGAAAATGTGGTGGATATTCAAATTGATACCTCAGGATTGCGTAAATCCTCTGTATCTTCAGCTCCACCCACGGCTATACAGCAAGATGCGCAGCCTAGGCATTGTTTTCCAAAATTATCGTGCTTTCCATTCTAGAGGAACGGTTATGAAACTAAAAACAATTTCCTGGTCTGTTTGGCCTCATAAGGTCACACCCGCAGCTTTCAACAAAGAATGGCTGACCATGTTCTTCAATCAAGTTAATGCATACGCTTTCGCAAAAAGATAATTCTCTAGAAATTGCACTCAAAAATCCCGCGGTAATGAATCGCTTTGCGCCAAACGATATTCTTAAGCTTGCTGCTTTTAATCAAGCCACTTGTCAGAAACTTGTAAATGCAAATGCAAATGCAGAAAATTGTTTTACTACTGAATCAAGCGACAATAGAAAATTTAAAAAATATGTTGATTCAGTTTCAAAACCTTAAATCTAACAGTCAAGGTCTTCAAGCATATGGATCGTATAGATCTTAGCGAGATGCTTAACCATTCTAAAGATCCAGATAATACTTCAACGACTTATCGGTTCGGAAAAGGCTCGAATTCAAAACCCTTCAAGCACCACTTTCCCAAGGGCTTGCCCAGATTCTAAATAAGCATGTGCAAGTTCGACTTGTGTGATTGTAAATGCGCGCTCATCAACCAAGGGATGAATAATTTTAGCGTCTACTAATTCAGCTATTTTTGTTAAAATTTTTCCATAATGGGCCCGATTGATGTTATAGACTAAAGGTAAAGGTTGGTAAATAGTATGGATACTTAAGGCTTTACTACAGGCAGTGGTTAAATCGTAAGTGCTTGCTGCACGAATAGACGCAACTTTCCCATATAATTTTGCGGCTTCAAAACAAAGTAATAAATTTTCACCACCGACGGTATCAAACACCATATCAAATCCTTTATTATTCGTGCATGATGCTTACATAAGATTTAACGTCAGTGTCTTTATAATTAATCACCACATCCGCACCCAATTTTTTAGCCAGTTCCATTTTATGCAAAGAATGAACAAGTTACAAAAACTTTAGCCCCCTTATATTTGGCCAATTGACTCGCAATATGACCTACACCACCCGTACCACCATGAATTAAAATAGTTTGATCTTGTTTAATATTCGCACTATCAATTAACGCTTCCCACGCAGTTTCACACACTAAAGGCAAGGCAGCCGCAGCCCGAAATGAAAGTGTTTTAGGTTTATGCCCAATCAATTGCGCATCTGCAAGCACATATTCTGCCAGCGCGCCGGGCATCTCCAACAATCCACCGACACAGCCATAAACTTCATCACCTACGGCGAATTGCGTAACACCTTCGCCCACTTCTTCAATGATACCTGCCACATCGCCCTGCAAAATTGCAGGAAATGCAGTAACCAAATGCGCATAAGCACCACTTCGCAATTTACAATCCAAAGGATTAACACTCGTCGCCATCACTTTAATCAACACATGCCCAGCAACCACTGGCGGCACTGGCATATCCAATAGCTTAAAAACACCCCGATCCCCAAATTGAGTCAAAGCCATAGCTTTCATAGTGTCATTCCTTATAACATGTAAGAATTGATATTTTGCCTACATCATATAAAATAGACAAGCATCTTAATAGAGTAAAAAAATGCTAGAAAAACCAAGCCTTTCAGATCAATCAATTATTGATTATCTAAAAAATCATTATAATATTCATGCGCAGTTGTTGATATTTTTGCCGCTGGGTGCAGATATGAATTCTTTTGTATATCGGGTTGATGCAAAAGATGGATTATCCTATTTTGTAAAATTAAAACAGGGGCATCAGCATCAGATAGGTATTGAAATTGTGGAGCTTCTATCTCATTAGGGGATTTTGCAAATTATCCCGCCAATTAAAACAAACCTTGCGAGAAGCGTGCAGTTTATTGAGGGCTTTAGTTGTATTGTTTATCCTTTTATAGACGCTGAAAATGGTTTTGATTGTACATTTACAGATGAACAATGGGTGATACTAGGCCGCGCTTTAAGGCGTATTCATGAAATTGAGGTGCCATTATCTATTCAATCGCGCTTGCGCCGCGAGAGCTATTGTTCGAAATATCGTGAGAGCCTTCGAAATATTTATCAGCAAATTGAACTTAAATCTGTAAGCGATGCCATTGCAATTGAAATGTCATCTTTTATGAAAACCAGAAAATCAGTCATTTTGCATTTGGTTGAACGTGCGCAAACACTTGCAGATTTTATTAAAAGTAATCATGAAAAAAGCGTGCTGTGTCATTCAGATATTCACGCTGGCAATGTATTGAAAAGTACAGATAATGCTTTATACATTATCGATTGGGATGAACCCATCATGGCACCTAAGGAACGTGATTTGATGTTCATCGGTGGTGGTGTGGGTAATGTTTGGAATAAACCTTATGAAGAAGCTTTGTTTTATACAGGCTATGGAAAGACAGATATTAATAAAACGCTATTGGCCTATTATCGGCATGAAAGAATTGTAGAAGATATTGCAATTTACTCTCAGGAATTAATATTGACAGATTTGGGTGGTGAGAACAGGGCGCAAATGCTTAAACATTTTATGGATATGTTTGATCCTGATGGTGTTGTAGATTTAGCGTTTAAAACGGATAATATTGATTAAAACAAATTAATTCACAGGCGAGCTGCGAGGAGTTCTTTCGCCTGCTTAAGTAAAATAGCTAGGTATATCAGGCAATATCGCATTTGTTTAATACTTCATGAATAAATTTCGTTTTAGCTTGCGTGTATTTTTCTCGATCATATTTATAGAGTGCAGCCAATTCCATTTTTAAATTTTGATAAGCTAGAGCTGTATCTGGATGTGCTAATAAATAATCTCTAAATCTAATTTTCTCTTGCCAATGGTGTGAGGTGGGTTCATAAATATGTATGTGATGGGTTCTTTTTTCACCAAAGGGCGGCATGTTCTTTACAAAAAATAAACGTTCTGGTTCCGGGTTTTCAGCCCAATATTGATAATCCAAATTTTTAAGTGCATCTATGGCCGTTTGTTTTACGGTTTCGAGTGAATCAACGGCTATTTGAATGTCAATAATGGGTTTTGAGTGCATGCCTAGGATGGCAGTGCTGCCTACGTGTTGCATATCTAGAATATGTTTTTTCGGCAATGCCTCTTGCAGATTTTTAATTTCTGCCTCAGCCATTTTTGGCCACTGGGTATTATAAGGGACTAATTCTATTGAATCACTTTTATAAATTTCAAAGCCAAATACGTCTTTATTTTGGTATTTCATTTGACCGATATAAACCATTCCCGCTTTTTCTAATACGCGGCGAGAAGCCAAATTTTCTAGGTGGACGAAGGCGACTAATTTATTTACTCTTAAATGTTCAAATCCCCATGCAATTAAGGCACTGGCTAATTCTGTTGCATAACCTTGGCCCCAGAATTTTTGATGCAAGCGATAGGCTATTTCAATATCTTCTTCTTGCCTTGAAAATCCTAAATGAAATAAACCGGCCTGTCCTATAAACGCACCGCTGTCTTTTTCAAATACACAGAAAAAACTAAACCCATAGCGATCTTGATAATCTATTGCAGCTTTTAAAAAATGCTCGACCTCATCAATGCTTTGTGGCACGCCATTACCCACATATTTCATAACAAGCGGATCGGATCGCAGATTGATCAAATGTTCCAAGTCACAGGCTTCTATGGCTTTAACAATTAATCGCTGTGTTTGTAAGATAATAGTCATATAGGCAGATTATATCATGATATAATGTCATTTATGGAAAGAAAATCAAGAAAAGAGGATAGGCTTTGAACCTAATATTTTTACATAAAATTGGTAATTACACCATTCGCAAATGTAAGGCCTTGATAGGCATGCCCACACTGGGTGCGCGTGCGATAGTGTTAAATTCACAAAACCAAGTGTTATTAGTCAAGCATACTTATCAAGTGCATTGGCATACACCTGGTGGCGGTGTTGATAGAGGAGAGTCAGCAAAAAAGGCGGTGATCCGTGAATTAAAAGAAGAAGTGGGCGTTATCGTAACCGGCGAGCCGCAGCTCTTTGGTGTTTATTATCATACTTATTTAGGTGTCAGTGATTATCCCATCATGTATATAGTCAAAGAATTTACTCAAGAGGATGCCTCTTCTCCTGAAATTGAAAAGTGGCAGTGGTTTGATTATGAAAATTTACCTGAGATGACAAGTCCAGGTACTAGACGCAGATTGAATGAATATTTTACACACTCAGCACATTCCGAGACTTGGTGATCGCACAGACATTAAATATTTAAAATGATTCTGCGCAAATGTTTTTTATAATATTTCTAAGCCAAAGTAAACCGCTGTCATTATTTTGTTGACGATGACAGATTTGCGCAATGTGAAATTCAGCAATTTCAAAGGGAGGCAGTTCATACTTCAAGTGATAACGCTTTTCTGCCTGCATCACAATACTGCGTGAAAAAGTACCAACTAAATCAGAGGTAGACAGCATTTGAAAAGCGGGCAAGGCATTGGGTAAACTGATCTTTATATTGCGTTTTAAATTAAGCTTTTTCAAAGCTTGATCTGCTTTAGGTAGATTGTCTGAATAAGCGCAGGTCGCAAGATGTTCTGCTTGTAAATAGCGTTTTAAAGTGAGAGGCTTTTTGAATATGGGATTATTTTCACGCGCAACGCAAACGGTGCGATCGCTAAATATGCGCTCCACCATTAATTGCTTAGGAAATTTCATTTCCTGTCCTATGCCTAGTTCCAGCTGTTCGCTCTCAAAATCTTCCGGAGTAAATTTATGGTATAATTGGATTTTTAACGACAAATAGGGTGCTAATTTTTTTATGCGCTCATAAATTTTGGGCAATAATACATACTCGCTATAATCGGTCATGCCTAAATTAAATGTGCGAGTAGAAGTCTTATATTCGAAGTCATCTGAATAAAAAAGCACAGTTTCTAAGGTTCGTAGAACATGCTCAACTTGAGGCGCCAAATGCAAAGCTTTTTGCGTAGGTACCATTTTTTTAGGACCGCGAATCAATAATTCATCTTGAAACAATTCACGTAATTGTTGCAAAGAATTACTCACCGCGGATTGGGTTAGGTGTAAACGGCCAGCCGCTGCACTGACATGCTGCTCTTTCATAAGTACAAAAAATACTTTTAAGAGATTAAGGTTAACTCTATATAGGTTCATAAAC
Organism: uncultured Gammaproteobacteria bacterium; assembly: GCA_963798975.1. GTDB lineage: Bacteria > Pseudomonadota > Gammaproteobacteria > JABCZS01 > JABCZS01 > JABCZS01. Next base: position 6,704 of record CAWCVU010000031.1, on the reverse strand, counting down.
ACCTCATTAGTTGAGTCGTTTATTATCTCTGATCTTTGTTTTGACAGCAAGTTTAAGCTAACCATATTATGAGGGTATAAAGTGGGAGTGATATTTAAAATATTTGATAAGCGTTTTCCCTATTCTACTGGGGTTTATAGACTTAATCGATTTAAAGACAATCAGCAGCTATTCACTGTGCAAAATAATCACCTTGCCATAGTCAAAGAGATGGCTGCGGATCATATGCTGATGTTAAATCATGTTTATGGTACGCGTATCATCGATGCTGATTTTATTACAGATTTTTCAATCGAGCCAGATGCAGATGCAGCGATTACTACTAAACCTGGTATTTTGTTATCTGTTCAGACTGCAGATTGCGTGCCCGTTTTATTGACCAGTTTAGAGGAGAATGTGATAGGTGCTGCGCATTGTTCTTGGCATACGGCTAAGGATAATATTCTCATGTTGCTTGTTCGTGCGATGCAGGATAAAGGCGCAAAGCAAATTCGTGCGATTATTGGTCCAGCGATTAATCAAAAATCTTACGAAGTGGATCAGCTCTTTTATGATAAAATACTAGCTGCTGAACCCAATGCCACTTCATTGTTTATTCCTTCAATAAATGAAGGACATGCCATGTTTGATATGCCTGCATTTTGCAGAATGAAACTAAACCAATTAGGTATTATAGATATTTTGGATTATTGCGAAGATACTTATACGCATCCAGAAAAATATCCCAGTTATCGTCGTGATACTCATCAGGGAATTAGAGGTGCTAAAAATAATATATTATCAACTATTATGATTAAACCTTAATATTAATTTCTGGTAAAAAACCACCGACCTGAGCATCCCAAAGTGATTTGTATATACCTTGCTGCGCAAGTAGTGCTTGATGATTACCTTCTTCAATAATATCGCCATGGTCAATGACCAGTATTCTATTCATATGTAATAGTGTTGATAAACGATGCGCAATGACCAGAGTGGTCATGCGATTGCTGGCTAGCATTTCGTGTAATGATTCTTGAATAAGTTTTTCGGTAGGCGTGTCTAAGGCGGAGGTGGCTTCATCTAAGATAAATAGCCGTGCATTTTTTAAAAGGGCACGTGCGATGGCTATACGTTGTCTTTGACCGCCGCTGAGTTTTACGCCGCGTTCACCAACGATGGATTCATAACCTTGCGGCATACGCATAATGTCTTCATGGACTCTGGCTTTTTTGCAGGCTTCAATAATCTCTTCCAAGCTAGCATCATATTTAGCAAGCCTGAGACTCTCAACAATTGAGCGGTGAAACATGGAAATATCTCCTTTGGGTATCACCGACATATTTGCACGTAAAGACGCTTGCGATGTGTGAAATATCTTGATTATCAATTAAAATTTTCCCTGATTTAATATCAAAATAACGCAGTAAACATTTAATAATCGTTGTTTTACCAGCACCGGAAGCCCCGACTATGCCTATTTTATCCCCAGCATTAATATGAAAACTTAATTGATGCAATACTTCATTGGGATTGCCCCCATAAGCAAAACTGACTTTATCAAATATAATATCGCCATGCACCGCGCCCAAAGTTTTTGCATCCATTCTATCGTAAGTATCTTGTGGTGCATTTATAAACGCATAAGACGCTTTCATTGAAGCGACAGCCGGGTTGATATTGAATAATAAATTATCAAGAAAATAGTCTATCTCCGCATGAATACTTAAAGTAATCATCGAAATAAAAGCAAATCCGCCCGCTGTAATTTGACCACTTTGATACAGATAAGCGGTCAAATAAATTTGCACTGCACCCATCACGGTCACAAGCAAGGTATCCGCATTATCAACAAAATAAGCATCAAACTCACGTGCTTTTTTATCTTTGCCACGCCACTTAGCAATGGCTGGGATTAATTTAGTTTTCAATTCAGCCCACACATTGCCAATAATTTTTATGCCAAATATATTGGTAATAGAATCATTAATAATCCCCAAGGTTTCTTGTTTAGAAGTGACATAAGCATCGCGTAAGCGCAGTTGCTTTTTTAATAATAACATTAAAATCGGCATATAAATAATGACAAATACAAATATCACTAAGGCTGACAACACATTTACCTGTATCAAGAATAAAATAGATATAATCATTGTCGATACATTATTTAAGGCATTGAAACAGGATTTTATCATCACAGTAATATTGGATTGAAAATCAGCAATTTTACTTGAGATCTCTCCAGATAAGTGAGAATCAAACCAATGCAGCGAATGACCAACAGTTTTGGTATACATATTTTCGAACCGTCTCGCTAGATATCGTCGGTTCATATTTAATGCTCAGTAAACGTTGAATAAAAAACATCGCATGATGCATAAACTTATAAAATATAAGATAAAGCCAATAAACCTCCAACAGGTGTGTTTACACTTGCGGCTATCGTATCAATTATTTCTTTGATTTTATAAGTAACTGCTACCTGAAAGACTGCAGCAATCACAGAGACAAAAAACAGTGCAATGAAATAGAGTTTATATTCTCGAAATATTTCTTTAAGATAAACGTATAGTGTGAGCGCGTTGTTATTCATCTGTTTTCATGACTTTTATTGGTTTTAGCTATTTTACCAAAAATGCCTTGTTAGTTCAATACTTGTCAATCTAAGCGTTTATATTTTAGAAAGAATACCGTAGTTAAATGGCTGTGCTAAAATCATATATCACTACAAGGAACGTACAAAATGCTCAATGCTGATCATGCCTCGCGTTTTCTCGCTCGTGTTGAACTGGCTGAACTGGGGCTTTTATTTATTGCCATTGTTATAATTTCGTTGATTGTCAGTGGTATTCGTAAGCTTTCAGCTTGGCTTTCAAAGAAATTTCCTAAAAAGAGAATGCTGGTGTTAGCTTGGGTGCCAATTTTTAATTTTCTCTTATATTTTGGCGGTATCTTTACTGCATTTTATATTATTTTTTCACCCAGTCGTGAGTTTTTAATAGCATTTACTATAAGCCTTTTTGTTGCCATTGGCTTTGGCATTAAGGATATTGCTGCATCTATTATTGCAGGAGTCATCTTATTGCTTGATAAACCTTTTCAGATTGGGGATCGCGTGACTTTTCAAGATGCTTATGGAGAAATCATAGAAATAGGTTTACGCTGCGTTAAGCTGCTGACCCTGGATGAAAGTGTCGTAACGATTCCCAATCAGCGTTTTATAAGTGATGTGGTAAGCTCAAGCAGTGCGGGCGAGCTAGGCATGATGACTACGGTAGATGTTAATATACCTTTGGAAGCTGATTTGTATAAGGTAAAAGAAATACTTGAAGAAGAATCTAAAAAGAGCACGCATATTAAAACCAGAGAAAAAACTGTTATTGTAGGTAAAGAAGTATTAGGTGTTAACGGTGTCGTTTCATTTGTGATGACCGTAAAATGTATATTAAAAGATTCAAGACTTGAAAAAGCATTCCAAACAGATTTTCTGATGGCCGTTAATAAAGCATTTAAAATGCATCATATTTTAGTCTGATTGGGGACCAGGACAAATCTGTGGGGCAAAATAGTTTAATTTTAAAAGTCGAAAATAGTTTTCGCCCAGTGCAATATTGCGAAAGGCGGTATCGTTTAAATATTGATTAAGATAGCTTCGTAAGCGCTAGCTCCTCACGGTAAATCGCCAAGGTTTTTCCTTGGGAAGCAACAAAGTCAGTGCCCGGCAAAATGCGTGTCGAATAATCATTAAAAAACTGCACGTATAAATTGCGTGCATCGTCTTTGCTGTAATAATGGTCATATAATAGGCGCCAGGATATATCGAGCATTAAATTTGAATGTTGGTCTAACATGGATTTCATGATGGCAATATGCTCTGCAGCAGACATCGTTGTTAACTCAAGCGATACGCCCATGTGTGCCCATACTATCTTATTGTTAGGGTATAGTTCTAAAACGTGCTGCATCAAAGAAAGATATTTTGTAGGCTCCCCATCAACACCTATATCTGAATGCAGGTTAATCGGAATACCGCGCTGTTCAAGTATTGCCATAAATGCTTTCCAATTTGCAATGTCTTCAAAGGTCGCAGGCTCGTGATGATTAGCAATCAAGGCTTGTTTCATTAAATTCACTTCACCCATCCATTTAAATAATCCAGGATATTCTTTATCGTATAAATCTATTAGTTCAACAATTCCAGCAGGATCAGCTAGATCTGGAAACGTCATGGATAAGGTCAGTTGTATGTTTTTTGGCTGATGTTTCAAAACGTTTGCAGCATTTATAAAATCATTTTTAATACTCAGGTGTTACCGGTGTACCCTGGGCAATCTAAGTAATAAGTACAAAGAGAATCTGAGGGCAATACCTGACCGATGCCATTTACATTGGCGAATAATATCCCTGTTTTATTAAAATATTCGATCATTTCTGTAAAGGACAGTGATTGTCCAAATCCTCTGAAATGAACATGTGAATCAACTACGGCAGTATAAGGTTCTATTTGACGGTTATAACAGGCCGCATCTGGCGTGGTAAAAGAAGCTAGGTCACGGTAATGAGGTTCGCGATTAAACGCGGTGATTAATACAACAAAGAGCAGGATAAAAAAGACAGTTGTAATACCTATAACCGTTTGACGCATTTAAAATCCCCGTTAAAAGCCATGTTGAATACTAAATATATCATTTAACTTACTACTAGTCTATAGATAGTTGATAGCATCTCAAAAAGACTTGATTTTAGGGTATGATTAGACTAGACTAAGTCTAACCAAAAAAGTATTGGAAGACCATGTTACATACCATTAATATCTCGAAGCCAAAACTCATTTTTCTAAATGGGTCCGATTCGACCATGCGAGGTGAGGAGTTTATCATTGCCAAAGCGGGTAAGCCTGTTGCACGTTTAATCCCTATAGAGCCAGAAAAACCGGTGCGTCGACCAGGGGCTTTAAAGGGTAAAATAAAAATAGCAGATGATTTTGATGCCCCTTTGCCTGCCGATCTATTGGATGCTTTTGAGGACGCTAAATGCGCTTATTGCTCGATACACATGTATATTTGTGGTTTGTCAAAGATGACCATAAACTTTCAACAGCAGATCTTTAATTTGTGACGCAACCCATGTTTATGTAAGTAGTGCAACCATTTGGGAGGCCGCTATTAAAATAAAATTAGGCAAGCTCGAAGGTGTTCTTGATGAATTAATTGCAGCCATCGGTGAAAGTGGTTTTGAAACATTACCTATTAGCATTCAACATGCTGCACATGTCCATGAGTTACCAGATGTACACCGTGATCCCTTTGATAGAATTTTGCTTGCTCAAGCCCTGTGTGAACCACTACGGTTTGTAACCGCGGATGAAATGTTAGTCCAGTATTCGAATTTGGTAGATTTGGTTTAAGATGGAAATTAAATTTAACCATCTTGCACTTTAGTCACCGATTTAGAAAAGGCTAGGCAGTTTTACGGTAATATTTTAGGGTTAAAAGAAATAGAGCGTCCTGAATTTTTTATCAAGGGAATATGGTACACCTTGGGATCATGTCAATTGCATTTAATGCTGCATGAAAAAGCTTATCCGCCGCAAGTCCATCCTCTTTGTGAAACCATACAACCGCATTTTGCACTCTCTATGGATCATAATAAAATGCTTACGGTTTTAAAAAATTGCAAAATGCAGGCATAACGCTTATTCAAGAACTCAATAAAACGCCTGAGGGCACACTTCAAGCTTTTTTTTGTGATGATGATAAAAATATGATTGAGATCAATAATCAACTGGCTCAATAAAAATTTATCATTATTTTTTATTGGAATATTCCATCGCTTGTTTTACCCACTCATAAGCTAGGTTTTCAAATTCACTACTGGTATTGCTTGCATTGCGAAAATTATCTCCGCTAATTGTCGTTAAAATTTCTTTCAAAAGCTCGCCCGATTCACTATCGGTAAATTTCAATTCTACGACTAAAACAGGTTTTCTATTTTCATAGCCCGTTGCATGGGAGGCTAGTGTAATCGCAGCAGAGACGGGAATAATATTCCAAGGTTTAAAACCTTCCGTTTCAAGCATGGCGCCAGTAATAGCGGTTTGCATACGAAATACGCGAGGCCCGGGGGTATCGGTAATTTGGAATCGGCTACCTACAATTCGTTCTAAACCCGCATTAATACCTTGTCTAGCATTTTCAATTTGTTGATCGTTCACCTCACCTGCACTTGTAGCACCTTCAAAGATGAATACGGGTTCAACTATGGCGGCATCGAAGTCACCTCTATCAAATTCAGGATTTTGATAAACATAATATTGCAACCCTGCAGGGCTAGGTATGGGCTCGAGTAAATCATAATTCATCAGAAATCCTGATGCGTTTTCAGTCACATCCATTTTTTCAGGTTTGCTGGCACAGCCCGTGATCCATACAATTAATCCTAATACTAAGAGATGTCTGATGTAATTTTTCATTAAAGTGACCCTTTTATGTGCATTTATCTGTGTAATTATAGCCTAAGGTCGTTTAAACTAGCAGCACTATGACACACATTTTATTACCTGCAATATGGTTGATTATTTTATTAGTAGGCCTGCCACAATTATCGGAGACGGTTTATACGCCCTCGCTGCCTGATATCACGCAGGCTTTGCAAACAAGCGAGTCTATAGTAGAATATACTTTGACGATTTATCTGTTCAGTTTTGCCTTGGGGACGCTTTTTGG
>CAWCVU010000030.1:0-40350 GCA_963798975.1 uncultured Gammaproteobacteria bacterium | reverse complement strand
AAACCTAAATTAAAAATTAATCTTGTAGAATAATAGATTATAAGTTTTCGTCGGAGTTCTTCAAATAAAAAACCAAGACAACTATAGCCAAAACAAACAGGGGCCTAAGGCCTAAGAGTTAGGTAATAGCTACAGCTATCCATTCTTTGACACTCGCCAAAGCTTGTTCTAGTTGTTTTTTGATCGCCTTGTGCGCCGGCTTGCGCAAAGTCGGCTCTGCCGCCGCCTTTGCCGCCTAATTGTGCAGCTATAAAATTGACGAGATTGATGGCGGAAATTTTATCGATGGCTTTTATACCTACGCCTGCGGCTAGGGTTATTTTTTCATCTTCTATGCTGGCTAAACAGACGACAATATTGGGTTCGCGGGCTTTTATATCATCGATTTGTGAGCGTCAGGTTTTTGCATCGGGTTGTATAGCGGTTAATACCTTAAAGCCTGAAACTTCTTGTGCTTGTTGTAATAAATCGCCTGCTGCGGCTTTGCTTAATTGGCTCTCAATTGATGCAATTGTTTTTCTAGGGTTTTTGTCTTATCTTAAAACTTGTTGTGCTTTAGTTAATAATTCTTGTGGATTGGTTTTTAATAATTTGGCAAGTTCTTGTAAGTTTTCTATTTGTTCTTGGCAATAATCAAGAACCGCCCTGCCCTGTTAAGGCTTCAATGCGGCGCACGCCAGCAGCAGAGCCTGATTCCGAAATAATTTTAAATAAACCAATTTCGCCGCTGGATTCTACATGGGTACCACCACAGAGTTTGTATCGAAAAACCTTGGTTCATATTTAATACGCCAACTGATTCGCCGTATTTTTTTAAATAAGGCCGTGGCGCCGGATTTCAGTGCTTCGTCTGTGTTCATGACTTTAATTTCAGCGTGGGCATTTGCGCCAATTTTTTCATTGACTAGATTTTCTACTTGTATGATTTGGGCGCTGGTCATGGGTTCAAAATGGGTGAAATCAAAACGTAGCCGATAACCGGTGCAACTAATGATCCCTTTTGCATGACATGTTCACCTAAAATTTGTTTAAGTGCTGCTTGTAATAAATGTGTTGCAGAATGATTAAGCGCCGTAGCTTTACGTTTATTTAAATCAACCCCTGCCCTAGGGCATCACCTACACTCAGACTGCCTTCTACTAAAGTACCGTGATGAACAATGGCGTAGCCGCTTTTTGTGTATCGATGACTTTGAATAAACCATGCTTACAGACCAATTCAACCGACATCGCCGACTTGTCCGCCTGATTCTGCATAAAATGGCGTTTGCGTTAATATTATCGCTGCGGTTTAGACCCCCGCATCAATTTTATTGACAGCTTCACCTTCTACATAAAGTTCGCTGATTTTAGTAAATTCGCTCAACGTGTGATAACCGGTAAATTCGGTATGGGCATCACTGGTAAATAAAGCTTGGGTCCCAAATTGACTGGCCGCCTGCGCTTTAGTGCGCTGTGCTTGCATTAAACGTTCAAAACCATTGATATCTAAGGTGAGTTTGTCGCTCACGTGCAATATCGCCAGTTAAATCTACAGGGAAACCCATAGGTATCGTATAGTTTAAAAATAATTTCACCGGGAATTTCATTACCGGAGAAATTTTTTTCAAGGCGTCTTCTAATACAATTAAACCTTAATCCAGGGTGCGAGCAAATTGTTCTTCTTCTTGTTTTAAAGTACGTTCTATTGTGCTTTGTGCTTTGGCAAGTTCAGGATAAGCTTGGCCCATTTGTTTTACCAAAGATGCTGTGACTTTATAGAAAAAGGGTTCATGCATACCTAGTTGTGCACCATGACGTACCGCTCTGCGGATAATGCGTCGCAGCACATAACCACGGCCTTCGTTACTAGGTCGTACGCCATCGGTAATTAAAAAGGCTGTTGAACGAATTCAATTGCAATAAGCCGCAAGGAAATATGATTTAAATCTGTTGTTTTAGTTAATGCGGCTATGTCTTTAATTATCGCCTGAAATAAATCAATTTCATAATTACTATGTACGCCTTGCATGACGGCAGCCATACGTTCTAACCCCATACCGGTATCCACTGAAGGTTTGGGTAAGGGCGATAATGTACCATCTTGCATCTCGATTATATTGCATAAAGACTAGATTCCAAATCTCAATGTACCGATCGCCATCTTCTTCTGGAGAACCTGGTGGCCCACCCGCAATCTCTGGACCATGATCATAAAAAATTTCTGTACAAGGACCACAAGGACCCGTATCGCCCATAGACCAAAAATTATCTTTCTCGCCACAGCGTGAAAAACGTTTGGGATCAACTTTAATATTCCTTTAACCAAATATCCTCAGTTTCTTGATCGTCTTTAAAAACAGTTACCCATAATTTTTCTGTGGGTATTTTTAAGTTCTTGGTTAAAAATTCCCATGCAAGACTTAATTGCTTCACGTTTGAAATAATCACCAAAACTAAAATTACCCAACATTTCAAAAAAAGTATGATGACGAGCGGTATAGCCGACATTTTCTAAATCATTGTGTTTTCCACCTGCTCGTACACAGCGTTGACTGTAGCGGCGCGGTATAAGTGCGCGTTTCTATCGCCTAAAAATACTTCTTTAAATTGCACCATGCCTGCATTGGTAAACAATAAAGTAGGATCATTGCTAGGAATAAGTGAACTACTGGGAACAATGGTGTGCCCATGTTTATAAAAATAATTTAAAAAATTTTCTCGCAATTGCGCACTAGTCATGCTTAATCCTCGCAGCACCACTTCTTCTTCTTCTACCACAGCACCTGCACGTGCAGCTTGGGCAATATTGGCCATTGATATAATTTATCGCGTAACGTTTTTTCAATTTCCGCTGCCATTTCACGGATTCTCTTTGAAATATTGGCGAACATTTTCTTTACCCTGACCAATACGTGTACCTTGATAACTGTACCAAGCGCCTGATTTTTCAATCAAATTCAACTTGAACACCCAATTCAATTATTTCACTTTCACGTGAAATACCTTCGCCATACAAAATATCAAATTCTGCTTGTTTAAAAGGCGGAGCCACTTTATTTTTCACCACTTTAACACGAGTTTCACTGCCTATAATTTCTTCACCTTGTTTAATCGCGCCAATGCGACGAATATCTAAACGCACCGAAGCATAAAATTTCAACGCATTACCGCCGGTTGTGGTTTCAGGACTACCAAACATCACGCCAATTTTCATACGAATTTGGTTAATAAAAATCACCAAAGTATTGGAGCGTTTAATATTAGCAGTTAGTTTACGCAACGCTTGCGACATCAAACGTGCTTGTAAACCCATATGACTATCACCCATTTCACCTTCAATTTCGGCTTTGGGTGTTAATGCTGCAACCGAGTCGATATGATCACATCCACCGCACCAGAACGCACCAACATATCGGTAATTTCTAAAGCTTGCTCGCCTGTATCGGGTTGTGACACCAATAATTCATCGACATTCACGCCTAATTTTTCAGCATATTGTGGATCCAATGCATGTTCTGCATCCACAAACGCTGCGGTGCCACCTTTTTTTTGACATTGCGCTATCATTTGTAAGGTTAAAGTAGTTTTACCCGAAGATTCGGGACCATAATTTCAACAACCCGACCCGGGTAAACCGCCTATACCTAAGGCAATATCCAAAGCCAATGAACCTGTTGAAATGGCCTCAATATCCCGTACACCGTCGCATCGCCCATGCGCATGACCGAGCCTTTACCAAATTGACGTTCAATTTGCGTTAATGCGGCGCTTAAGGCTTTTTGTTTATTTGTTTCCATATCTGATCTCTCCTTGTGTGAAAGTCACATTATCACACAGAAAAACAAAAGCGCCTAGTGGATTGAATTTGTTAGAATCATCTTTAGTGCCAAGCTTACGGCTTGTTGACATATTTCTTCTGTCACCTAGGAAATGTTCGCACCTTGTAATGACAGCGTATTCACGTAATTGCCAGGCTAACCAAACAGTGCCTACGGGTTTATCAATACTACCGCCACTGGGGCCGGCAATACCAGTGATAGATATTGCTAAAGCTGCATTGCTTAACTGAAGTGCGTTCATGGCCATAGCGATAGCGACGGGTTCACTGACCGCGCCATGTTGCACTATCAACTCTTTGGGTACATTTAATAATTTTTGTTTTGCAGTATTGCTATATGTGACCCAGCCACAATCAAACCAGGCTGAGCTGCCCGGTAATGTGGTTAATGATTGTGCTAAAGACCACCGGTGCAAGATTCCGCGGTACACACTTTCAGTTCTTTTGCTAATAAATAGTGTGCCACTTGCGTGGTCAGTTGAAATAAATCTTGGTTGTTTTTCATGCTTATAAGTATAACGTAAACTCGCGCATTTAAGAGAGGCTATCATGGATTTATCAGCACATACCCGATGATGCAACAATATTTAACGATGAAGGCGGAACATCCTGATCGTTTATTGTTTTACCGCATGGGCGATTTTTATGAATTATTTTATGAAGATGCTAAGCAAGCTTCACAATTATTGGGATCGCCTTTAACAACGCGCGGCGCATCTGCGGGCGCGCCTATTCCTATGGCCGGGGTGCCCTTTCACGCCGCAGAATCCTCTTTGGCTAAATTAATTAAAATGGGTTTATCGATAGCCATTTACAAGCAAATCGGTGATCCTCAAACCAGTAAAGGACCCATGCAACGAGAAGTAGTGCGCATTTTAACGCCAGGCACAGTGACTGATGAAGCCTTAATTGATGCACAGACTGAAAATTATTGTGCAGCAATACGTTTTTTGATAGCCCATCCTGGGGCATAGCACTTATCGATTTAGGCAGTGGTGAATTTTATATTTGGCAAACTGATGATTTATCTGAATTACAAGTTAGAGTTAGAACGCTTTAATCCTAAAGAAATATTAACAAGTCCGCATACGCCCTTAAAATTACCCGGCTTACAACGAAGGGCCAAACATGATTTACAATGCACAATTAGGTTATCAACGCGTCAGCGCTCGTGTCAGCATACTATGGCGCCTGACTTAGATGCGAAACTCACGTGTGCTTTTGCCGCTGCGAACGCTTTATTAAGTTATATCGATGAAACACAACAGACTCATGCGGTCCATGTCAATCATCTAATACTTTATACGCCACAGCAATATTTACGTTTAGATAAAACAACTCTGCAAAATTTAGAATTACTGGAAAATTTGCAGGGGTAAACACAAACTTACGTTGAGTCGATGTGTTGGACAATAGCAGCAACACGCATAGGTGCGCGTTTATTACGGCGATTTATGTTCATCCTTTGCGCGATACATCGGTTTTAATGGCCAGGCAAATGGCGATTAAAGCTTTTTTAAATGATCAAGGCACGCCAAATTTGCATCAAGCTTTACGTCAGATCAGTGATTTATTGAACACATTATCGCGCGTATAGCCTTAAAATCTGCACGTCCTCGAGATTTAGTACAATTACGCGCAAGCCTGCAATTGATTCCACTATTAAAAATGCAGTTACCGACACAACAGGCCGAACGTTTATTAGAACTGCATGAACAACTAATTGATTTACTTGCATTACAAACTTATCTTGAACTAGCCGTTTTGCCTGAACCTTCTACACATATTCGTGAAGGCGGTGTGATTAATCAGGGCTTTAATAAAGAACTGGATGAATTACGCGCATTAAGTGATGATCACAGTGAATTTTTATTAAAGCTTGAAGAAAAAGAAAGACAAGCAACCGGCTTGAGTACATTAAAAGTGGGCTATAACCGCATACACGGATTTTATATTGAAACCTCGCGTGCGCAAGGCGATCGGGTGCCTGCACATTATCATCGCCGGCAAACCTTAAAAAATGTCGAACGTTTTATCAGTGATGAACTCAAAAGTTTTGAAGATAAAATATTAAGCAGCAAAGCACGCAGTTTAAGCCTGGAAAAATCGTTATATGATCAGATACTACTTGAACTAGCAAAACAAGTGCCTTATTTAAAACAAGTAGCACGTGCGCTCGCCGAAATTGATGTGTTAGTGAAATTTAGCAAAGTGCGCACAAAGTTTACATTTACAATGTCCTGAATTTTCTAATAAACCAGGTATTAATATTGAACAAGGACGTCACTTGGTTGTGGAACAAAACATTAAAGAACCTTTTATTGGCAATGATCTTACCCTGAACGAAGCACAGCGTTTACTCATCATTACTGGGCCTAATATGGGTGGCAAATCCACTTATATGCGGCAAACAGCCTTGATAGTGATCTTAGCGTATATGGGCAGTTTTGTGCCTGCACAACACGCGGTGCTAGGGCCAATTGATCGCATATTTACCCGCATTGGTAGCGCTGATGATTTAGCCGGCGGGCAATCGACGTTTATGGTTGAAATGACCCAGCTGACACATATTTTAAACGCAGCTACGTCACAGAGCTTAGTGCTGGTTGATGAATTGGGTCGAGGGACTAGCACGTTTGATGGCTTGGCGCTGGCTTTTGCAAGCGCTTCATATTTAAGTGCACACATTAAAGCGCTGTGTTTATTTGCAACACATTATTTTGAGCTCACACAATTACCAGAGTCACTAGCACATTGCAAGAATGTACATTTTGATGCCATTGAACACGGCAATGAAATTATTTTTTTACATCAAGTGAAACAAGGTCCCGCAAATAAAAGTTATGGTTTGTCTGTTGCGCGACTTGCAGGAATTCCATTAGAGGTAATTAAACTTGCACAAAATAAATTAAATCAATTAGAAGAGAGCTTGCCCCACACGTAGTGGGACAAACTCATTCTGCTTGTCCTTAATACATCCCGTGTGTTGCAGAAGTACATCCCTGTTATCATCCCTGACGTCACACTAAATTACCAGAAAATAATTTTATTGCAAGTAATATTGCATCTCACAACGTAATTTTTAAATATCAATTTAAACAATATATTAGTTGCAAAAAAAAAATCTCCGTGATATGGATATTTATTAAGTAAACAAAGAATCTTGCGATAAACCTTGACTTTCTAAAATTTCCCTTAAACGCTTTAGCGCTTCAACTTGAATTTGTCGGACACGTTCACGTGTCAAACCAATTTCATTGCCCACTTCTTCAAGTGTTGCCATTTCATGTCCGCGCAAACCAAAACGTCGTACCACAACTTCACGTTGCTTTTCTGTAAGATCGTGTAACCATTGATCAATGTTTTCACGTAAGTTTTGATCTTGCAACATTTGTGCAGGATCAGTGTTTTGATCATCAGCTAAAGTATCTAATACGGTTTTATCAGAATCACTGCCCAGTGGATCTTCAACAGAAGTCACGACACATTCATTTAAACCTAACATGCGCTTGACATCTTCAATGGGTCTATCTAATAAATCCGCAATTTCTTCGGCACTGGGTTCATGATCTAAAGTTTGCGCTAATTCACGCGCTGCACGTAAATAAACATTTAATTCTTTAACGACGTGGATAGGTAAACGTATCGTGCGTGTTTGATTCATGATTGCACGTTCAATGGTTTGTCTAATCCACCAAGTGGCATAAGTTGAAAAACGAAACCCACGTTCGGGATCAAATTTTTCTACCGCGCGAATTAAACCTAAATTACCTTCTTCAATTAAATCTAGTAAAGATAATCCACGGTTAATATACCGTCTGGCAATTTTAACGACCAGTCGTAAATTGCTTTCGATCATCCGTTTGCGTGAGGCATCACAGCCTGATAAGGCTTTACGTGAGAAATATATTTCTTCTTCAGCGCTCAAAAGCGGAGAGAAACCAATTTCACCTAAATACATTTGCGTAGCATCTGCAGCTTTACGTTGCACCACAGCGCGTTTGCGTTTGGCTTTTTCTACTGAAAATTTAATGACTTCAGGAGGGAGGACCTCGTCTTCAATCTCTAGGTCTTCAACATCAATACCTTGTAATTCATCGGCGATCACCTCACCAATAAGGGGATCAAAATCAAAAGATAATTCCTTGTCTGAGCCCGCATCATGATCTTTCATCATCTTGTGCCTCTTAGTTGCAGTCCATTGCTTTATTAATCTACTTTGGTAAACTATTTTGGTAAATACCGTAAGGGATCTACTGGTTTACCGTTCCTACGAATCTCAAAATGCAGTTTAACACGATTTGTATCCGTCTTGCCCATTTCTGCAATGGGTTGACCGATTTTAACACTATCTCCTTCTTTAACCAACAAGCGCTGGTTGTGCGCATACGCACTCAAAAATTCGTCATTATGCTTGATTATCAATAATTGTCCATACCCTCTTAAACCATTGCCACTATAAACGACGCTACCATTATTGGCTGCATGTATGATTTCACCCTCAACACCTGCGATATCGATCCCTTTCGTGTTTGCAAAGTGACCAATTGTTTTACCTTTTACCGGCCATTGCCACTGGCCCACTTGAACATTTGGAGCACTTTGCACAGGTTTAGGCGGTTGTGCCTGTGTCTGCGCTATCACTTTTGGTGCAACCACTTGCGTCTTTTGTGTGGTATGCACAGGTTGTTGCAGCGAAATTTCTTGCCCCACATAAATTTTATAGGGCGGCTCAATATGATTGACCTGCGCTAATTCTTTATAATCCCGATTATAGCGCCAGCCTATAGCATAAAGGGTTTCTCCTGATTGGACAATATGTTGACCCGAAAGTTTCGCAGTTGCACGGTTAATATCTTCAACCGGCGCCCAATTACTCTGGCAACCCACTAAAAAAATAACGCAGCCATACATTATGCGCCCTAAATGCATGCGTCCACCTTTTTGGTATCAATTAATAAAGCCAGAAAAATAGGCCGACTAGGACTATCAAAGCCACGGTAATCCAACCAATTAAATCAATATATTGTTTTAAATGATCTTCTAATTTCTGTCCACCTAGGACTATTAAAGCACAAACTAAATAAAAACGTGCTCCACGACCAATAATCGACGCTAATATGAAAGGCAAAAGTGCCATATTCATCACGCCGGCGGCTACGGTGAAAACTTTATAGGGTATGGGAGAAAACCCCGCGACAAAAACGATCCAAACACCCCAACGTTCAAACCAACCTTCTGCGAGGGCAAACTGCTGTTCATAACCTAAATAATGAATGACGGGCAAAACCACAGGTTCAAATGCGTAATGTCCTAATACATAGCCAAAAATGCCACCCAGCACAGAAAATACGGTGGTCACAGTCCCATAATACCAAGCCCGCTCACGATGCGCCAAAGCCATAGGCGCCAACATCACATCCGGTGGTATGGGAAAGAACGAAGATTCTGCAAAACTAATCAACGCTAAATAATACACCGCATATTGATGCCGCGACCAAATCAAAACCCGCTGATATAATTTTGTAAACATTAAATTTTCAGCTCCGCAACCCATTCGGTTAAACTTTCTAGGGCATTGTAACGTGTCAAATCAATTTGCAAGGGAGTAATGGATACGTAACCGCGACTCACTGCATAAAAATCTGTACCAGGACCCGCATCTTGTTCAAGCCCTGCAGGACCTACCCAATAAATCGTCCGTCCACGTGGATCAAGGGTTTTTATTGCTGGCTTGGCACGGTGCCGATCACCTAAACGCGTGACTTGATAACCTTTGAGTTGTGAATATGGAATATCCGGCACATTAATATTTAAAATTGTATCTGCAGGCAAAGGAAATCTTTGTAGCTGTTGCACCCAGGTCCGCACCACACTGGCCGCTGTTTGATAATGTAAATGCTCTTCACCGGCAAGGGATATTGCAATCGCAGGATAACCTAAAAATCGCCCTTCTGTTGCAGCTGCAACGGTACCAGAATACAAGACATCATCACCCATATTCGCGCCTGAATTAATTCCTGCTATCACCATATCCGGTTCATAATCTAAATAACCGGTAATCGCCACATGTACACAATCTGTGGGTGTGCCATCCACACTAATAAAACCATTGGGCATTTTTGTTAAACGCAGTGGCCGATTTAAAGTTAAGGAGTTACTGACTCCTGAGCAATCCCTGTCCGGCGCAACCACTGAAATTTCTGCAATTTCAGAAACCGCTTGAGCCAATATACCCAAGCCCGGTGCATAAACACCATCATCATTACTAATTAATATTCTCATAGTGATTTATCCTGTATTAATAAAGCTACGGCATAAGCCGCAATGCCTTCTTCACGTCCTAAATAACCCATTTTCTCTGTAGTGGTGCCTTTAATATTAATTTGATTTGGATCAAGTTCTAGATCTAAAGCAATATTATGTTTCATTTCTAATTTATAAGCTTGAATACGCGGCTGTTGCGCGACTAACGTAATATCAATATTACTAATTTTCCAGTGATGCGCTTGTAATAATTCATGCACAATTTTAACAAAACGACGCGAGTCCATATTTTTATATTGCAGATCGGTGGGTGGAAAATGCTCGCCAATATCGCCTAAACCTGCAGCACCTAATAAGGCATCACATAAAGCATGGAGTATCACATCGCCATCAGAATGTGCTTCTACTGCATAATAATGCGGCACTTTTACCCCAGCTAAAAAAACATGATCCCCTTCAATAAAACGGTGGGCATCAAAACCATGTCCTATACGCATTTAAACCTCGTGTTGTTTCAACCAATCGCCCGCAGTTTTTAAATCTTCAGGCCAGGTTATTTTAATATTGGCATAACTGCCTTGTACCATTTGGGGATGATAGCCTAAATATTCGATGGCGCTGGCATCATCTGTTAGAATAATATTATCACGCTTTGCTTGTAGCAAGGCTAAATACAGCAATTCAAAACGAAAAATTTGTGGTGTTTGTGCCTGCCATAATTGCTCGCGGGCTATGGTTTTTATCACATTATTATGGGTATCCACTTGTTTTATAGTATCGCGCACGGGTACTCCCCATAAACCACCGACGGGATTTTCTGCAAGTGTTGCTAATAATTTGCAAATACTATCGACGGTGATGCACGGTCGCACAGCATCATGAATCAGCACCCAATCTTTAGGATTTGCACGATCTTTTATATAGCTAAGGGCCTTTAATACAGATTCATCACGCAGATCACCGCCCATGACGGTTACGTAATTATCATAAGGTAAATGGATCATCGATTGCCAATAATTGTCTTGTGGGTGTATGGGAATAATGACTTGTTGAATATTGGGAATTTTACAAATAACATCAAGGGTATGGGCTAAAATCGGTTTATTGTTAATACTAAGATATTGTTTGGGTAAGGTCTCTCCCATGCGCTGCCCCCTACCGGCTGCTGGCACTATCGCCCAAATATTAGTCTTGCTGAGTGTCATGCGCATCGCCTACGAATTGATAGAAAGTCTCCCCGGGTTTAATCATGCCCAGTTCCACCCGCGCACGTTCTTCAATAGCATCATAACCACCTTTGAGATCGAGGACTTCTGCATGTAATATGCTGTTACGCATTTCCAGTTGTTGATTCTCATCTTGTTGCTGGTGGAGTTCGTTGCTTAATTGCCAAAATTGTAATAAGCCGCCACGACCTAGCCAAAGATCTGTTTGCGCTGCAATAAACATAATGCCAAGGATGACAGTGATGAGGGTAGCATTTTTCATGTTCACATTATATCAGATGGCAGCGTAATCGTGCCTCTTAATAAAAGAAGAATTAAGCAAAATAACTTTGTTAATTATTTATTTTTATGCCGATTCTTTGCTTCTTCTTCCTCTTCTTCTGGAATCTGTTGGTCAGGTCGAAGCGCTGCTTTTGGGCCAAACTCTTCCTGCATGCTGGTGAGATCATCTGTTACGGCTTTTGCTTCATACAAAGGCAAAGGCGCTGATTTTAATGTTAGTGGTGGTTTTTGCTCTATTCCTCTAACATACAAGTGTTGCACGCCAACTCCCGTACCTCTTGCAAGTTTCTCTCCTTCTGTAACTTTTTCACTTAAAATTATATAAAAATCTTGTACCGTTGGATCGAGCTCGGTATCTTGTATCGAAAAAGATTCTTTTAATAAATCTAGCGAATCTTTTAACACTCTGGCTTGTTCAAAGCTAAAACCCTCACCGGTAAGCTTGGAGTTTTTTAGTACTTGACTGACGCTGTAATTGATCTGTTGGATAAAATGTTGTTTGTATTTACTCAGATAGACTTTAAATGGATCACTATAGGTTATTTTTTCTAATACTCTCAATAAATCCTCCATAAATGGACGATTATATTGAGATTTTGCGGGTGCGCTAATACAATAATGAGTCACTTGCAATAAAATTAATAAAGTACGAGATATAAGCGCATGGTGTTGCACCCCTTGCGCAGAACGTTCACTAAAACCACTCTGGGTGAACATACCAATCATCTGACGGCAGCGAGCTTCTGGATCATGACGCTCAAGTCTAGACCATGGCTCACTGTTACGTGTTGCGTCTTGAAAGGCATTTAACAAAGTGAGCATGGTCAAAGAAACGGTCTTTGCATGCGCACCTATCGGATAACTCCCTACAATGCTCGATAATACAGCAATCAAATTAGCATCAATTTTTGGATTTGGGCGCAATAAATAAGGTAATAAGTGATTTTGCATAAAGATATTTCTAAGTTCGGTATTCCTAAATAACACTTCCACACTAAAATCAGGGAAAAAAGCCAGTAAAGTAGTCAGGCGTTCTAGATAAGCGCGGAGCATCACTATTGGCTCTTTTTGTGCTTTGAGTTGATCAATTAAGAAGTCTGTAATTTGAGTTTGTAAGACTCCGGAAGCTTTACCGCGATCAGAATCAGAATAGTGATATGAACCACCTTGAAGGTTACTCAATATCGGAATATATAATCTATCTTTGGTGTCCCCTTCAACATAGCGTCCCATGACATATTTAAAAAATTCCAGCACCGCCTCTCGTTGCTGATCCGGATTTAATTGATCCGCTTTTAAATTCTTTGGTTCTATTTCATTTGGATTAATTGCATGAACAAGTGGATCCTTTTTTTCTGAAAAAGTAGTGACAACAACTGATGCAACGGTTTTTGGTTCAGATGAACCTGTAAAACCAGTGACCAAACTAGATACAGCACCTGAAAAAGCTTTTTGAACATCCGTTGTACCCGTTTTGAATCTGTAAATACTTTCGCTAGTTTTTTCATAATAATAGTCTGCATATCCTTTGATGAGCGCACCTACGAAAAGATTATTTTTACCCTTAACTTCTGCGATGAACGTACCTATAGCTTGTGGAGCTTGTTGTGGGGCTAAGGGTGCATCAGCGGGTGGCTGCTGTTGTACAGGCGCTATTACTATTACTTTAGGTGCTTGTGTAATAGCCGCTTCAAATGCATCGTAATTTTCTAATTGACCTTCTTTAAAAGCTTTATATAATATGTCATAGGGCAGGCCGAATAATTCGCAAAGATCTTGTAGCTCTGTGAAAAGCATATTACTGTCTTCTTTATTTTCAAGTTTTTTGATTACATGCACCATGGAATCAAAAAGCATTTCTGGATGGGTGTTTTTTAGATAGTCAGGGTTTGCTAACAGGTATTGTTTTAAAGTCAGGTAAAACGATTCACTCGTTATGTTTTGATTAGCTTGCAAGACTAAAAAATCAAAAATATTTGCTAGTAAATAGCTATTATAAAACTTTGGTTCTTCATTATAAATACCTAGGGGCGCTAATTTATTCGCAAGCAAGTGCGTTTTAAACCTACTTTGTAAAGCTAAATCTTGTATTTGACCATCAAGCATACCAGGATTTTTAGCCTTGGACCGATTAAATAGCGAGTCAACAAATGGGTGTGTCATTTGGACCAACAAGGCATCAGCTATTTCTGCAAAGTCATCAATATCTGCTTCATTGAGGATACGGGTCATCCAAAAAATAGTGTTAAGCTTGTCGATATCTGCTGTTAACAAATCAGTGTCTTTGAGTTCTTCTTTTAAATTTTCAACAATGGTATTAATGATGGCTTTATAAGTAAATATATCAGTTTTATATTGATTAAATACCCATTTCGCGTCATCAATATCTTTATCTTGGCTAAAGGTTGTCACTAATATAAGATCGCTGTTTAGTTTTTCAAAAAGTTGTTTAATGTTCATAGCTGCACCTATTTCGGAGTTTGTGTTATGTGAGGAACAACAGGAGCACCTGCGGCAGTAGAAGTTGTCGTTGTCGCTGTCGCGACAGGAAATGCATGAATTGCATTTGTCGATGCTGATGCAGATGAGGCTAAATATGATTTCTGCGTTCTTAAATATTCTTGATAAGATTGCACTAAGGTTTCTCCACCTATACTTTCAAGAATTTGAGTGGTGACAGTTCTCGTGAGTGTAGCGGCGGCTGTTTTTTGATCTGCGATATTCAGTTTATCACTTTTGCCTCCCGTGCTCTTGGCGATGTAGTTTAAGTTAGATTGCGCCCTGTCATGTAAGTAAAATGTATTGACAGGAATCTTATGCTCATTTAATTTCAAAATTTCATCATCGATATTTGTTTTTGGCGCTTGATGATCAATCCTATTTCCCTTGCGCGAAATCTCTACTGAGTTTGCGGGTGCATCGCTTAGTACCAAAACTTTGTCAGGTTTATCAGCTTGTTGATTAAGATAATAAAATGGTATTTCTAAAGCTTCACTTCCAGATGGACCACGATAAAAATCTCCAGAACCTGCACGAACATTAGATAAAAACTGCTTTAATTTCACTGGGTCCGTTTGAGGTCCTGAATCCTCAAAAATATCAAAACCATATTTGTAAGAACCATAGTTTCTATAAGCCATAATTTGTACTGAAAACAAGTCAGGATCTAAACCATTTAGTGCTAAGACTGCACGCGCGTCTTCGAACATCTGCACAATGGCATCCTTAGTCCCATCAATTAAGTATTCCATTGAACCCGTGGCATCAAGCATGATCACTATAGGTGTCATTTTTTGGAAGATTGGACAGCGATTTTGTTCAACCAGAAATTCATTAACATCTTTTTTATTGCCCGCGTTTAGAGCAGATAAAAAACCTTCTGTCCTCTCATGGTCTTGCTGAATTTGTTTTGCACTATCGATTTCTTGTTGAAATTCCTTAGCCTCCATTTTCTCGCGCGCTTTATTCATTTGCGAATAGGCGTCTTTTTTATCAAGTAAAAGGCTATCCACTTGATCAACCGTCATATTAAAATCTTGTTGAAGGCTTTGTGTTGATAGCACCATACTAAAGGAACCATTACCACCTTGCCTTGCTGTTCTGCCGCCATATTGCTGTTCATCACTTGTTGTAGGTGGTAAATCACTACATATAACATGCAAACCACCCTCATCATTTAATTCATTGCTATAACAAATATAATCTACACCACGACCAAAATCTGTGGTTGCTAAAGTGATTCTTCCTGGCGTTGCAGTTGCGCTGACGATAGCTTCACGTTGATAAAAATTATCCGCTTCTTTAGCGGTTAGAATATCCGCTTCCATTTTATAGTTTTCAAATTCTTCCGAATTATAAAATCTATGTAATTGCGCTTCATCTTTCATCAATATCAAGACTGCACGCTTTCCCTCTTTAATTTGATACAACAGTTCAGTAACTATTGCAGCAAAATGTGCTGCCTCATCAACAATATGGATGTCTTTTTCCTTGTCAAACTTAAAGCGATCAGCGCGACTCCCATAGGCTGAAGCAACATAGGTTTTAGCCTTTACTGCAAAGAAATCACGTAAAATTGTATTTTTTTCTTCAATGAAATTTAAAGTGCCGGTGACACCACGAACATGTAAATAACCTTTTCTAATCATCTGTGCATAAGATAAACGACCACAATTTAAATAAAGGCCTTTCTTTTGCGCGAGCACTTCATCAGAGAGGGCTGGATTATTATTTTCTTTTTCTTGGTAATAAGCAAAAAGGGTACTGTAGCCAAACACTTGATCATAGTTTATTCCATCTTGCTCTTTATAGCCTATGTGACCTGCATGTTCGCCCTCTGTGGGACATTCATATTGATGCTCAGCCAAGGTATTCAGTGCTAATCTCATATTCTTAATTGATTCATCAATTAATGCGACCCACGTTGGGAATTGCTTAACACAAGCTTGGTATTCTGCAGTACTCTTAATTGCTTTCAGATTATTAAAATCTTTATTATTTCGTTCCCGCCACATCATATCGGTTAATGCAGAAACCGTATCATTTTTAAAGAGCAGTCGGAGCTGATAGTTGCTACCGTAGAAATCCTTACTGAAGAACACATCCACTTCATCCACCAATAGCACGGGCGGGGGTGTGGGTGCTGGTGCGGCGGCGGGTGAATGTTGTACACCGTTTATCATATCCGTTAATGCGCCACGAACATTTCCTGCTTTTTTGTTTACAAAATTTTCAGACAATTGTTGGAACGTACCATATTGAACCAATTTTTTATCAGCAGGACAAAAAGCATTAAATAAACTTTCAAATGACAAATAATCTCTTTCGCTTAAATATTTACTGTAACAGGCACAATGTACTTCTTGCCCCATCACAGCAAAGACTGTAGCAATCATGGCTAAAGTAACTGATTTACCTTCACCCGTTAGAATTTGGGCAAAATGATTATGCAATTTTGATAATTGTTCTGTATCTTGATTAATCTGCGTGCTTGGCATAAATAAAAATTTAAGAAATGAGAATAAACCTGTTTGAATACCATAATACTCAGATAATGTGGCATTTTTGTTGTTAAACATATAATCCACGATGCCTTTATCTGGCATATCTACATTAAATAATCGCAAGATACCAAATATTTGCGCTGCGTGAGGTTGTAATAAATATAGCTTTGCAGTTTCATGAGGCTCACCGGATTTTATCATTTTCTTATAATGCGCAGCAGATTTCTCTAAAGTCCAATAGGCAAAAGTGTAAGCTAAAATTTTGCGGATTTTAGTCTTATAATCAAGTGCAGACGCTGGGATCTTATCTACCAAAGCTTTCAGTTCTGCAAGCGCTTGTTTTGGATCATCTTTTTTTAGCCCATCATCTACGAGTTGCTCATAGTCTTTTATAAACAACTCATATTGACTTCTTAATTGATCTTTAGCCACTGCATCACCAGATAAATCATTAAGCACAGCCTCAACACTGACTCGTCCGGTAGCAGCATTTCGCATATAAATACCGATGGCTTGAAAAGTAGGATGCTCATGAATCAACATTCTGGCTATCGTTTGGTTTTCAGGTCCAGCAAATTTCATTAAAAATTTATTGAGTACGGGCATAACAGCAGGACTCGCTTTTTCGATATTACTCAACATTTCGTCAATTTTTTTATCGATTTTCTCTTTAAACTGCGGAATATTGACTGCCATTTTTTTTAATTTAATAACGAGGTCTGTTACTTTTCTCCCGTAGTCAAGTAATTCTTGTGAATGCGTATACGGCGAGATTTCAAAGGTCTTCAACTCATCATCAAGTGCTCGATGTATATTCCCCAATTCAGCGCCAATGATATTGGTAACGCTTTCTTCTTTAAAATGTTCTTCCGCTGCACGCAATAGATCTAATTGCTTATTAAAACGCACCTGCTGCTCTAGCGGTTTCTCTGATAAAGGAAACATGGCTTTAAGTTCATCAATAATACTTTGAATATTACTTTTTAAGGTTGCTATACTCGTTTTTGCTGTAATTTCTAATGATACTATTTGGTCAGCAGGGATATGTTCCTTCATTAAATCCACAGATTTCATCAACGCTTCATAAGTTGACCATAAATGTTTAAAAAATTCATCTCTTGCATTATTTGCTTTAAATTCTAAAATATTACTTTCTGCTAAAGGCTTACTCAATTCGGCTTGACAAGCTGTCATATGTAGTAACAATTCTTGCTGTATTTCTTGGTATGTTTTTATTTTAGATAAATCACCATAGGTTTTGGCCTCATTCAGCACACCGTCAGCCTTTTTCAAATCATCCATTATGCTTTTTAATTCATCTGTGATTTGATTAGTAGACAAAAGCTCTTTGAAACGATTTTGTTTTTTTAGAAAATAATTTTCAATCCCGCCAAACGCCCTTGATAATTGTGCTTGATTGAGCTCAGAGGGCATTATAATATTATACGATGTCTGATTTGCTCGCTCAAACGTTAATAATTCTTTTAAGATTGCAAAGTTTGTCTGCAAATTTTTTGCATCGTTTGTTTTTGGCAAATTAATTAATGATTCTATGTTAGATGCCCATAATTTTGCCATTTCAAATTGATAGCCTTGATATGCCTCTCTTACAGGTGCTATTGAAAAGCTTTGATCATTATAGGAGGCAGAAAAATATTGCACTCTTTCGTTTTGATAGCTCGCATTGAAAACAAAGAGGTGTTTAACGTATTTTTCATAATCATTATTGAATGATCTTATAGCCTCTAAAATATCTTTGGTCGTCTGGCCTGGTAAGGCTGAAGTTAATTTATTTATTTTTTCTACGAAAATTATATCTATTTTTTCTTTTGCGTTTGCAGCTTGTTTAAATTTAAACTGCATAAATGCTGTCACCATGAAGTTCATTGAGCTTGTGATATTATTGGCACTAACGTTTTCCTCTAACGCTTTACTGTCACGCTGCTCATTTCTAACAATTTTTTTCTCTGCCGCTTCTAATTCGCCATTAAATAACTCCTGCATGTCATCTGGAAGTTTTTTGATTAGCTCCCTTAGGTTTGCAAGATGTGCGCTTGCAACTATGGCTTCGCAGTCTGTCAATTGTTCGGCATATAGTTTTATTTGCGCAATAACCATATTTCTTAACTCTGATGCTTGCACTGCATAGCGTGGTTCTTTTGTTGATAACGCAAGCGCATTAAGATCTTTTAATATTGTATCTAGATTTTTATATTTTAATTGTTGAAAATTTAGCTTTATGGGTTTATGGTTCGACTTATCTGTGGTTGTAATAATGGGTAATGCAAAATTTATTTCATCTTTTACATATAATGAATTAATATTGTCAGATTTTATAGAAAAATATTGACCATCTTTTTCATAACCATTTACAGCTCGCTGTAGATATTTTCTATGGTTTTCTAAAAGATTATTACTTTTATGCTCAATTAGACTGAACTTACTTGCATCATCTAAGTAAATATCCAACGCCTTTAAATGACCAGAAATTTGCGCATAGTATTTGAGTGCAGGAATTGCTCTAGTGTGCGCGTCTTTGTTAATATCATTTGATGAATCAATGATCACTGCATGTAATTTTTTTAATTCTGTTTCATATGCTGCAATCAGTTGCTCTGTGTCTTTAAACGTAAGTCCTTGTTGGTCTTTTGCACTTAGCTCTCTTAGTTTATCAAGACTCTCTTTTATACGTTTATCGAGGAGCGTATCATTTTCATTATAAATTACTTCTGCTGCGGCCACACAAGCTGTTATTTCTTTTTTAAAATTTTCTGTTAAATCCTTTTGTAGTTGTGTTAGTTCTACTAACATCTCAGGTGAATACTCTGCAAGTTGATGAAGCTCAGTTAATGCACGGTTTTGACTGGTTTTTGCCAGTGTTATTAATGATTCCTTTATTATCGTGACGATTGCCGTAAAATTTTCTGCTGGTGTTTCTAGTAATTGATTATCTCCGATATGTATCAGTGTAATCATGTTAGCAAACATTTGCCTAGATGCTTTAGTTGGCTTTTTATTTAGGATTTCATTAATCCATATTTCACCTGCATTATTTTTTAAATTTTCAATCGTACGTTGGATGCCGGGTATGAAATTTTGATAGATGGATTCTGTATCTTGTTTAATTGGCAATATTTTGCGAAGTGCTATGATTTGCTTTACTGTATTGACTAGTGTGTCAATTTTATCTACATCATGTGCTGAAAGTGGTAAATATTGATTAAACTCTTGTATTGCACGCGTAATATAGCGGCTACTTGCCAAAACTAGGCTTTGTTTATATTTTCTTAAATCACTGCTTTTAGGGTTTGCTTTTATCAGGGTCTCTATCGCTATGAGTGTTTTTTGGACCTCTTCATATACATTTGGACTTAAGGCGCTGGCTTGTAATAATTTAAGCGTATCTGCGACTTGCTTAGTTATGTTTGCATTCACTGGCAGCATTTTTACACCTTGATATTTTGGCTCACTTATTTGGACACTCTTTAAGTTAATTATATCACTACATTAGTTGATTTTCTTTCTTAATGATGAGTTTGACCTTTAACCATGCTGCGGGATATTTGCTTTTATTAATAAGAATCATTATCATTTAGCTTTGCAATATACACCCAAGGAGTATCGGACTATGACACGTATCTTAGCTTTCTTCCTGACTATTTTTACGGTTAACGCTTTTGCACAAGAACTAGTGGTTTATAGCGGCCGCGGTGAAGCCCTAGTCGCACCCCTATTTGCGCAATTTGAAAAAGATACGGGGATTAAGCTCGATGTGCGTTATAACACTACTTCAAGTCTTGCCACCCAGTTATTAAGTGAACAACAAAACAGTCCAGCTGACGTCGTATTCTTTCAAGAATCCGGTTATTTAACCCTACTCGCACAAGCTGGCTTATTAAAAGAAATTAATGCTGATTTATTAAAGCCGGTTGGCACACAGTTTCAAGATCAAAACAAACGTTGGGTCGGTACTAGCGCACGCGTACGTGTTCTTGCATATAACACCGATAAAGTAAAAGCTGAAGACTTACCTAAAGATCTAAAAGAACTTGCGGATCCTAAATGGTCAGGCAAAATCGGTTGGGCGCCAACAAATGCCAGCTTCCAAGCGCATGTCAGTGCACTACGCGTTTTATGGGGAGAAGAGCCCACTTATCAATTTCTTGACGGCGTGAAAAATAATAAACCCGTGAGTTATCCCAAAAATGCACCTATAGTCAGCGCAGTGGGCCAAGGGGAAATTTTAATCGGTTGGGTCAATCATTATTATTTGTATCAACTTAAAAAACAAAATCCATCCATGCCGGTTGCTAATTATCATTTTCCTGAAAGTGGTAAAGCGGGTAATATTTTAATTATCTCCGGTGCGGGCATCCATCAACACACTAAAAAATCTGCACAAGCAGAACAATTAATTGCTTATTTAACCGGTGAAAAAGCACAACTCTTTTTTGCCAATGAATCATTTGAATATCCAACCCGTACTGGCATAGCCACCCATCAAGATGTGACGCCGCTTGCAAATATTCCATTTGCGAGTGTTACACAAAAAGATCTAGCCGATGTGGGTCCGACTTTAACAATGCTTAGAAAATTAGGGCTCATTTAACAATTGGTTAAACAGCCGTTTTTTCGACTCATAAGCGCGCTGGCTTTATTGGCCAGCGCGCTTATGCTTTTACCCTTATTGGGTTTGGGCTTGGGATTAATTGATCCCCCCAAAATCCATTAGTACCCGCCCTGTCTTTTGCAGCGTTATTTTCGCAAAGTGATATTTGGCATCTATTGGGTCGAACACTCGGTTTAGCGCTATCCGTTTCGGTATTATCTGTTATTTTTGGCACGCTCTTAGCTTATTTTTTTATGCGCACTCATTATTTTGGTCGTCATGTACTGGCTATCTTAGGATTAATTTCTTTAGCCATGCCTAGCTATATTTTAGCCGCGACTTTAAGAGATATATTAAGTCAGGTTTTTACTGGGTTTTTCCCGGTCTTATTAACACTGGTTGTGATCACCACTCCCTATGTACAGTTATTAGTAAGCGCCAGCCTTGCACGCTTATCTTGTAGTGAAGAAGAAGCCGCCCGCACCTTAGGCGCTACACGTTTAGAAATTTTCTTTAAAATTATTTTACCTCATACACGCCCCAGCATTGCACTGGCTTTTTTAATTACGATTTTATATACCATCAGTGAATTTGGCGCAGTATCTGTTTTAAATTATCCGGTACTCACCTGGCGCTTATATCAAGCCGTGGATTATCAACAATTGGCACAAGCCAGTTTATTGGGCGCCAGTTTAATTACCCTGGGTGTACCTTTATTTATATTAAGTCGTTTATTGCACGGCGAGGTGCCGCAAATTACCCAATTGGCTAATCCACGTGAAGCTGCACGGTATCGTTTAACTATTTGGACGCGCTGTTTAGCTTACAGTGTCCATGCCTTGATTATTGGCTTTGGTATTTTATTACCTATATTAGTTTTGGGTACTTGGGTTTGGCAGGGCCTTGAAAATCATTTGGCCTTTGCGCCTATCGGTACGGCCCTATGGGATAGTTTACGCATCGCGTTTTGCGCAGCCAGTTTTATTGTGTTGCTCAGTTTTATACCGGCAAGCTTTGTTGCTAAAAATCCTAAAGGACTTGGACGTATCATTGAGCAAACAACATATTTAACCAGTGCCCTGCCCGGCGTGTTATTAGGTTTTGGTTTAATGTTAGTTGCGCTTTATTTAGCGCGAGGCTTACATCATAATGGTTTATATGCTGCCTTATTAAACAGTGGTATTTTACTTATATTAGGTTATACCTTATGCTTTTTAGCACAAGCCTATGCGGGTATAAAAACTGCGATTTTACGGCTCGATCCTAGGCAATATGACAGCGCAAGAACCTTGGGTGCATCCAATATTCGTTATTTTATAAAAATTGCTTTCCCTAGTTTACGGCCAGGTATTGCCATTGCTTTTGTTTTAGTTTTCTTGGCCGTGTTAAAAGAATTACCTGTCACTTTATTATTGGGTGGCGCTATGGGTTTACGACCACTGAGTTTTCGGGTGTTTGATCGTTATCAAGAAGCATTTTTATATGACGCTGGCCTTGCAGGTTTGGTATTATTACTGCTCTCGTTTGCCATGATGGCGATTATATTACGCTGGAGAACGCAGGTATGATGCTGCCTTTAAACATTTCCTATTTAAGTTGTCATTATCAACAACCGGTATTTACAGATATTAATTTATCTGTAAATCCGGGTGAATTTATGGCGATTTTTGGGCCTTCTGGTTGTGGTAAATCAACCTTATTACGTGCGATTGCAGGACTAGTTACACCGCAAGAGGGCAGCATTGAAATAGCTAATCGCTGTGTGACTCAAGACGGTAAAACTATTATTCCTGTTGAATCACGCAGAATTGGTTTGGTCTTTCAAGATTATGCTTTATTTCCCTATCAAACCGTTGCACAAAATATTGGTTTTGGTTTAGAAAAATCTGCAAACAAAAACGCGCGCGTAGCGGAATTATTAGCTTTGATTAATATGACCCATTTGGCTGATCGCCTACCTTGTCAATTATCAGGGGGCCAACAACAACGCGTGGCACTGGCCCGCGCCCTAGCACCTAAGCCACAATTATTATTACTCGATGAACCTTTTGCTAATGTGGATATTACGTTAAGGCAGCAATTAATTAGTGCGCTGCAACAATTAGTTAAACATGAACAAGTCAGTGTGATTTTTGTCACCCATGATCGCAATGAAGCCTTTGCCCTTGCACATCGCGTGGCTATTTTAATGCCCAGTCCTTTAGGCAGTCAGCTTGTACAATGTGCCTCACCAGAGATTGTATATCAACAACCCGTTGATCGTGATGTGGCTTTATTAGCGGGTGCTGCATTTTTATTACCCGCAACGGCCAATGGCGCTACTGCGCAAACACCTTTAGGTTTAGTCTCTTTGCAAAATCCTCATACGGGTCAAGGTGAAGTTGTGGTAAGGCCGGAAATGGCTAGTTTTGTTCCTGATGAAAATGGCAATGCTTTGCTGGTGAATTGCACCTTTCAAGGTTGTCATTATCATTTATTATGTGATACGCCAGGTGGGCAGCTGTATACCGAAACACGCAGTAAAACACCACCAGCCATAGGCACACGAGGCATCGTTAAGATCATTGAACCCTGTTGGTATTTGCCTTAAGGCTTGTTATACTGCCTGCCATGACGGCACAAATCATTAACGGTACTGCGATTGCAAAACAAGTCTTGCTTAATCTACAGCAAACCATTACCCGTGCCTGTGAAAACGGTGTCCCAGCGCCTAAACTTGCGGTTATTTTAGTCGGCGATCATCCAGCCTCAAAACTTTATGTCAATAAAAAACGGCAAGCGGCTGCACGCGTTGGCATTATCAGTGAAGATTATCATCTGGAAAATAATACCAGTCTTAGCCAATTATTAGATTTAATTCAAACACTGAATCATGATCCCAAAACACACGGTATTTTAGTGCAACTACCACTGCCTGAACATTTAAATGCTAGTACTATTATTGATGCAATTAATCCTTATAAAGATGTGGATGGTTTTCACCCTTATAACCTAGGTCGCCTGGCTGCGCGACAACCTTTATTGCGTCCGTGCACACCTTATGGCGTAATTAAATTATTAGAGCATACGCAAATAAACCTTAAAGGTATTAATGCCGTGATCGTCGGTGCATCCAATATCGTCGGACGTCCCATGGCTTTAGAATTATTATTAAAAGGTGCAACAACTACTGTTTGCCATCGCTTTACAAAAAATTTAGCTGAGCATATCACACAAGCTGATTTACTGATTGCTTGTGCAGGTAAACCCCATTTAATTCCAGGTGAATGGATAAAATCTGGCGCTATAGTGATTGATGTAGGTATCCATCGTTTAGATAATGGCAAAATTATCGGTGATGTTGAATTTGATACAGCCCGTCTTCGTGCTAGTTTTATTACCCCTGTACCCGGCGGTGTAGGTCCCATGACTGTTGCGATGTTAATGGAAAACACTGCACAAATAGCGTTAAGCTCACAATAATATACGAAATCAACAATTGTTATTCTAACCTCTCCTGGTTATTATTGAGACTGTCTCCTAATAATAAAAAACTAGCGGAGGTTCATGATGAATGCAGACCCGATAATTTTTATCAAAATCCATCACGATAAAAAAGCATCTTGTTTATTGCCCTTACATAAAATCAATTCACCCGAATCTAAACAACATTATACGATGGTTATTATCAAGCGCTATAAAGAGGATGTGCGTGCAAACGCATAAATAAGCCCTACTCTAGGTCCCGCGGTTAATCCGCGGGGTCCAGGGTTCTAGAGAAATCTATTATTTTTTTCTAAATAAAGACCCTGTTGCAACAGGTATTCTTTTCAAGAAATCACATGAAAACCAGTGATCCTGATCTGTCTCTTCTTCTTCTTCTACTTTATCATTAATATTGTTTTCACTAATCAAAGGTCTTCTAGCCGCAGCTTCCTCATCTTCATCACTGTCATCAGCGGTACAACATTTGAATAAGGCCAGTGCTAAGCCAGTAGTGCTGACCGCACCCGCGCCAGTTAACAAACCTTGGACGGCTATGCTTTCCAGCCGCGGTAGTGAGATACCAAAGTAATCATAAGACATGAGCCCCGCCATACCACCTCCAGCAGCTAAAGCGTACATACCTGAGAATATTTTATCGTCGGCAAAATTTGCTCTAAGAACCTTCATACAACCAAAAATACCGGAAGTCAAAGTATGCATAGTGACAAAAGTAAACACTGTAGTTAGCACAGAGTTCAGAAAAATTGCAGTGCCATAATTTGTATTAACCGGTTCTGCAGCTGAGGAATTTTTATCCTCTGTTGATTTCACAATATGATAAGAAACCCGTGAAAAGTAATCGAAAAAATATTCAACAGGAACGATACTTAACATGGCTATCAAGCTTGCTTTCATATTTCTTGGGCTAAACATTTTTGGATCGCAGCAAGTTTTACCTTGCTTCATAGAATAGACCATCCAAAAACAACCCACTGCTAAGGCGCTCACTCCGCCCAAAACCAGATTGATATCAGCATGAGTCGCCATAGAACCTAATTCACTGATCGCTTGTTCCCAACCGTCTTTATGTAAAATCGCAGCCATCGTACCAAAAGCGGTCATCCCTACACCACCTAAGAAAACCAAATTAATATGCATATCATTAAAAACAGCATTTTTATTGACCTGATTGTGAATTTGCTTACTCTTATTCCTTTTTTTAGGCGACATTTTACTCTCCAACTAAAGTTAATCTACTACACAACTATAACTAAATAAATATATGGACATAGGTAAATTAGCACAGTTTTTGCATAACACCAATCAATAGGAGGTACGTTATGCCAAGAAAACTCGGTGACAGTGAAAAAAATCTACTTATTTTATTCCATACCCATTTCAAAGACGCCATTATTGCGCTTAAAACGGATTTAAAATCTAGAAAAGATCCAAAAATAACTACCAAACCTCTACAAGATGGTTTTAGTTTCAATAATATGTGGGATGGCACTTTTGTAGCGGATCGCTTGAAAACGACAATTTCTCAACAAGCCGCTGTCAAAAATCAGCCAACCGTAGCTACGCCCGCGCCTAGTGCTACAACTAACAATGATAAAAAAACAACGGATGAAAAACCAAGCATTAGTGATGCTATTGCAAGCTTCATCATGTCTAAAACAACAACACCTACAGCAGTTCAAGCCTCATCTTCCTCAACAGAAACTACTCCTGAAGGTCGCCTTGCTGATCTAACTGTAGAAGATGTCTGCGCTGATGAATTAATTTGTTTAGCATCAGGTGAAGCAAAAATAGACTTAACTGAAAAAGCATTCAAGGAGGATTGGACTAATTTAATACAGGACACGGGTACATTCGCTGATTTAGGAAAAGATTTTATTCAAGGACTACAACTCCATTTAAAAGAGAGAAATCAAAATACAGGTATTACCGATCTAAAACTAAAT
Source organism: uncultured Gammaproteobacteria bacterium (assembly GCA_963798975.1). Classification (GTDB taxonomy): domain Bacteria; phylum Pseudomonadota; class Gammaproteobacteria; order JABCZS01; family JABCZS01; genus JABCZS01. Next base: position 13,715 of record CAWCVU010000030.1, on the reverse strand, counting down.
TTGGATTATGCAGATGGTCCTGTTCCTAGATTCTATTATTTTCTTGCAAAACTCATCGCCGCGGCCTGTAACAGTAGCGCCACCATGCCACTGCGTTCCCATTATTTATTATTATTAGTTAGATATACCATCAAAAATGTAATCGCAGAACCTAAACGGCTACTTTCAGGTTGGAATAGTGAAAAAAGCGATAGCAGAAAGCTAAAAAAAATGTTAGGCAAATTAGATAAAGAACATTTGTCGCATATGGATAACCATATAAGAGAAAAATTAGCCGATGCACATGCCCCTGAACTATTTAGTGCATTAAGGGAAAAAGATAAAGCCATACGTAGCAAGCTCATTAAGCTCTTATTTACTTTATTTTATCAAGAAGATAATCAGCGAAGTAAAAGTAAAGAAGTATTAGAAAGTGCATGGGAAGAATATCAAAAACAATGTAAAGAAGCACAAGAAAATGAAGAAGAGCCACCAAAAATCAATTTGATTTTTTTGATGGCCATCATGCAAATACAAATCAGTAAAAGTCCACTGAAAACCAATGACAAAAAAAATGATAATGTAATGCCTGATATTTCCTCTTCATCTGGAACTGATGATGATAACTACAGCACAGATAATGACGATGATGATGACGATAATGATGATGACACCAATGCCTTCACCATGGAAACGATCGACATCCAAAAAGGTAAAAAGATTATTCCCCTGCAAATGAACCCAAAAAATGCTGTAGAAGCACCAAAACTCACCGCAGAAGAACAAAATGAAATTTCTGCACTCATGCCTGAACTCTTCGCCTTACGTAATAATAATGTGTCCATGGATATTAGTAATAAAGAGTTAACGCCTCAACAAGTCGTGGATTGGGGACTCGTAGATCCGAAATCCAATTACTTTAAAAATGAAACCACCCTAAAAATGAAGGTGTTGCCCAATAAAGACGATAGAGAACGCAAATACTGTGCTTTATTGGACGCTGAATCCGGCGTGCCTAATTTTTTAATTGATAATGAAATAAAAATTTTAAAAGCCATACGTGAGGGTGATAAGGCAGATCAAGAAGACTTAGTCATCGCAAAATGGTTATTGCTTTGGTCTTACTATTATTATTATTGTTTAAACTCAGATCAAATACTCCTGGGTGATCATGCAGGTAAAGGTGCTGGAGAATTGGGTTTATTTCTGATTATGGGGGGTCCTACGCGTGCTGGATTTCAACTTAATGAAGAATCCATTAGCCGTTTATCGACAGCCTTAGAATCATTAGAACAATCAATTGATAGCTTTGTGAGAAAAACTGTTGACGAAGAACAAGATATTCCTGAAAAATGGAATGCGCATTACAACGCATCGCGTAAAACTTTTCGTGAAGTAATCAATGAATTAGCTGATGAACAAGCCATTCTTGCAGATTTACAAGTCATCGCCGAACAATGGCGCATCAATGAGAAAGATAAAACTGAAAAATTAAAACAAATCTTCGACGCCTATGGAGAAACTATTAATCGCAATGCCTTCGTTGCTTCAAAAGAATTTCTAAGTGAGGAGATGGGCGCGCAAATACAAAATTTAGCCAGAACCGATAGGCATATGCGCGCGCGTAAAATTGATGAATTTTCACAGCAAATGAGTGCGACACCAGAGCCTATGTCTACTTCTGATAAAAATAAAGTCTTAAATCATGGTGTTTCAGGTGCTCGTCCTGGCGTGACCAAAGACTTTAATCCAGGTCCTGTCTTAGATAGAACCAATCTAACCCTGCAAGAAAGAGAACAAGCCCTTAATAATGAACAAGCAAGAGCAAGAGCAAGAGAAGAAATAGACTTAGAAATTCAAAAACTTGAAGCATTGAAAAAAGACCTATCAAAGAAAATCTGTCAAAGCAACAGTACTCACAGTACTACCGCAACAGGATCACCTGCAATGGCAAGAGGATATAGACAGACTAAATCAGATGGTGCAAGCTCAGTTGCTTCCAGCAAACCATCACAGAGCACGGATGCAAGCAATAAGAAAAGGAAAAAGAAAAGCAGAAATTTTGTATTTTAGCATTAACAAAAGAGGTGCGTTATGATAGTCAATATAGAAGCTTGGTTAAATAAGAATAAAGTCGCATACACGGCTAATCGAAATAAAAAAAATGGTAATCAGATCGATTTGAATTGCACATTTTCAAATTGGGATGACCTTTCAGAGAAGTATCACAAAATAAAAGAAACGGATTTTTCTATCAAGCAACGCATGTTAATGTCTTTTATTTTTTGCACGCTAAAGCCAAAATTAGAGCTAACTAGCGAATTATTTTTATCCAATGATCATGACAGACTACCCCCAGAGCAAAAATCCGCATTGAGTCTATTTATAGAAGATGAATTAGAAGAAGAGTATGAGGACGACGAAGATAAAGATAAGAATGACGTTAAAAACGAAGATGAAGATGCGGATGAAGATACGAGAGAGATGCCTAACGTCGATGATATGATAGAATATATAGACGATGAAATATATAATACAGAATATCAAGGCGCCTATTACTATTTGCTTAAAATAGTAAAACATAAGATCCAAGAACTTAATAAAATACCTAGAAATACACATGATAACAAAGAAGAAGACGACAACCTCTCAAGCGCCAGTCACTCTTCACAAGCATCAACAACGCCTAATAGCGACGTGATTGTATCGCCTGCACCTTTAGAACAAATTAACAAAAAGGCTATCATAGCTACACTCCCCTTGGTTATTGATATTAACAAGATAAACATAGACGATCCTGATTATGGCGACTTTTTTGGTTGGACGATGCTTAAAAATGCAGCCAACTATGTGATGGACGGCTTTTGGTCGTTGTTCTCTTGGAGCAATGACTTTGTCATTCAACATTTCTTTGATAAAAAAGTAGCTGTCTCTAATGATAATAAACAGGCTGTTAAAAACAACTTTCATGCCTATAAAGACAAAGTAGATGAATTCACAACAGCGATTAGCCTTTACAATAACACAAATAATGATCGCCCATTGAAAGAGAGTTCAGACAATATCTTAGCAATACATCAACAAATTGATACGAAACAAAAGGAAATCATTGCCGCCATCGAGAAAAGTAAAGAAGGGTTTTACACGCAATTTTTTAATGAGAATTTAATAGCCTTTTATGCAGATCTTAGCACTCAGCTTTTGGCACATCAAAATACTATCCATGCTGCTAAGCAAAGTGTTGAGCAAGAAACTAAACGTATTTTTGATCATTATCAAGAATTAATTAAACTTATTGAAACCCTTAATGAGCAAACGCTTCCGCGAGCTGTTAATTTCCTAATGATGCTTGAAGACAGTGAGCTTATTTATGAAGATTTAGCTGAACGTATTAATAAAAGCTCAGATCAAATAAAATTTAATTTTTTAGAAGTAGTCAAAAAAGCGACTGAAAGGATGGTTGCCAATCAATTAACTACAAATATCAGCTCTTTTGCTGAAAATGAATCCAAGCTTACACGTTTAATCACTATTGCAGATAAGATTAATCATATCCATAAAGACACCTATGTTGCCAATATTTTTAGGTTAAGAGCGCCTGTAATAGAGAAAGTAGAAAAAGTACAAATTCATTTAGTGGAAATGACTAGGCTGCTTGATGAATTAAATAAAGGTCAATCTATTGATATAGTCGCTCTCGCTATTCATTTATTAGTGACCTCAAAACATGCACCTAGTCTTGACTTCCCTGACTATGAAATTTTAGAGCGCTTATATGATAAAAACGATTGGTGGCCAAACTTTGCTGCTATTTATAATGTATTAAACCAACTGCTTGGAGGCAAGGTCGAGAAGATAGACATTAACAATGTGCTTAATTTATTAGATCTCTATTCTGATAAGAAAGATTATCTCTACCATTTAGAAAATGCTTGTGAAGTCTTAAAGCATGACTATCCCAAAACTGCACTGCTGTTTTCTGATGGTCTATCCACCATCATTGCACAACGAGGCGATGCCAAAAAAGAGGGCAAATTTTGTAGCGCTGGATCATGGTCAGCACAACCTGTTGCGTCACCCAGTAAAATTACACAAAACTTCACTATCAAAATCCCTGTTACTTTCCAATCGCTTACGTATTAGCTTGGGATTAAGCCCCTTCGGCAATGGATTTTTGTACGGAGGGACGTTGTTTAATTTGATTAAAATAATGCTCAACTTTGGGCCATTGATTTAATTCGATATTAAAATGTGCAAGCCAGCTTAAGATGATATATAAATAAGCATCCGCTATTGAAAAATCTTTACCCGCTAAATAATCATGCTTGCTCAAAACCTTCTCTAGATAATCCAGTTTATTTTTTATATTGGGTTTAAAGATGGTTTCTTTACTCTCAAGAGGTACTTTAGAATTAAACATGGGTCCGCAGGATTTATGCATCTCCGTGCCTACAAAACTCAAGGCTTCTATGACATGATAACGTTTAATATCACCTAAATGCGGTAGCAATTTTTCGCCTTTATACGTATCAGCCAAGTAAAGTTGTATAGCAATATTTTCGGTGAGTCGATCGCCATTATCTAGCTCTAATACCGGGACCATGCCTTCAGGATTAATTTTATAAAAATCCTCGCCCTGCTCTGTTTTTTTATCTTTTAAATCTACTTTGATAAATTCACAAGGAATATTCAGTTCATGAAGGGTAATCCTGGGTGCAAACGAGCAACTGCCTTTTGAATAATAAAGTTTCATATCTTTTCCTTATTTGAGACTATCTAAATAACGTTTAATTGTATTTTCTAAACCATAATATAAAGCATCGCAAATCAAAGCGTGTCCTATAGAAACTTCTTTAATACTGGGAATTTCTTTTATCAAGGTGGGCAGATTAATTAAATTTAAATCATGGCCGGCATTTAAATCTATGCCTTGTGCATGAATGGCTTGGGCTATTTTTTTAAATAAAGCCAGTGTTGTAGCGCCCTGCTGGGTGCCAAAATGCTCGGCATAAGCTTCTGTGTAAAGTTCAACCCGATCGGTTTTAGTTTGTTTTAATAATTGAATATCACGCTCGGTTAACGTATGGGGATCAACAAATAAAGAAACGCGACACCCGTGGGCGTGCAGTTTGGCTACAATTTCAGTTAAAAATTCAAAATTTTGTTCAATGAGCCAGCCCGCATTAGAGGTTAATACCTCTGGCGGATCAGGTACTAGAGTACATTGTGCGGGTTTAATTTTACTGATTAATTCTAAATATTCAGGCGAAGGATAACCTTCAATATTAAATTCTACTTGAATGTTTTTCGCAATATCATAAACATCTTGGGTGCGTATATGCCGGCCATCGGGCCGCGGGTGAACGGTAATACCTTGAGCACCAAAGGCAATAATATCTAAAGTCATTTTTAAAACATCAGGCACATTACCGCCGCGCGAATTGCGCAGTGTTGCGAGTTTATTGACATTGACACTGAGTAAGGTCACGGTGATGCCTTTATCGTTGATTCAATACAGCCATGGTTAAGCGATTAATAGACACGAGTCTACCCGCTTCATCTTTAATTTCTATCGACCAAACTTGAGTACTTCTGCCGATATGAAAAGGCTTGGCTGTGCCGATAATAAAACCTTCGCGCATTGAACGAATATGGTTGGTATTAATATCAAGCCCTACACAATAATGGGTATTTATATCCACACAATAATTCGCCGCAGTACTGCCGACGGTTTCAGCCAATACGCAAGACGTACCGCCATGCATAATACCTATGGGTTGTTTAGTACGGTGATCAACTGGCATCCGTGCGATTAAATAATCATCACCCACTTCGGTAAATTCAATACCTAAGTATTCCGCCATCGTATTTTTGCTACGTTCATTGGCATTCGCCAGATCGATAGGTGTTATCCAAATTTTCATAGGCTCTAGCATAACAGCATTTGACAAACAGGGTCAATCGATATACGTTTGTAACCGGAGTTCGTCTATTTTATTAAATTTAAGGGAATAATGATGAAGAAAATACTAACTAGTTTGTCTGCTTTGTTTTTAATGATTATGTTATCTGCTAATGCATTGGCACATGTTGAACAAACAGTTGAAGATGCTGCGATAACCACAGAAGTTAAAACTTTATTATTTGAAAAGAAATTAGTGAACAATGAAAATTTCAATCCTATGCACGTGCATGTTGAAACTACTCAAGGCATAGTGAAATTATCAGGTCATGTTAGAAATGATGCTGAAAAAACTAGAGCCACTGAAATTGTTCAAACGGCTAAAGGCGTTAAGAGTGTTGATAATCAGTTAGCGATTCAGTAAGTTACACAAAACCAAGGCCTAAGGCCTTAGCTCTTCCTAGCCCAAGGTCTATGCGTAAGCGCGTAACCTTGGGTTTTTAGGTGCAATAAAAATCTAACCTTCACTCGCCGGCTTACTATGCGATTGACCTTTCACTATCGCTTCAAATTCTTGCATACTCTGCCCTTCTACGATCATATAACGCGGTTGGGCCATTTTATTTTCAGAGCGATTCGCTAGGCGACCATCGATACTAAAGGCCATTTCATAACCGGCCTTGGTTGCTTCTTGTTCTAGATAATCATCATAGATTCCAAAAGGCCAGGCTAATAAAGTGACTTGAATACCGAGTTTATCTTCTAATACCTTTTTGGATTTAGCAAGTTGAACATCATCAAATTTTTGGTACGCTTCTGGCGTCAAACGTTTCTTTTCTTGTTTAAAATTTGGATGCCAATAAGTATGACCTTGAATATCAAATAAGCCCGTTTGTTGCAATTCTTTTAATTGCGCCCAAGTCATGGCATAAGACGCATTAGAAATCGCTGAGGGATAAATAAACAAAGTCACTGGAATACTATATTTACGCACAATCGGCGCCATGTATTTATACACGGATTCTTTACCATCATCGGCGGTAATCACCACCGATTTTGCAGGCAAGCTCTGCGTTTTACCTTCTAAATAAGCCACCAATTGCTTTAAGGGAATCACGGTAAAACCATTATCCTTAAGCCATTTGACTTGAGCCTCAAACTTAGCCGTATCCACCGTCATGCTTCCCGGCACACTGGGATCAAAATTATGATAAACCAATACCGGCACGCTTAAAGAATTATCTGCAAACACTTGCGAATTAAACAGCATAAAAACCAAAACAAAACTTTTAAGTAAGAAACCAATCTTGTTGCGCATATTTAAATTCCTTGTAAAAAAAATAATCAAATTTGTATAAAAATTGTACTTCATACCTCTTGTTATTACAATTCCAGTTAGGTATACTACGCATTCTAAAATTATCAAGGAAGATCATCATGCCTAAATTTACGTTTAATGTGTTCGATGCCATCGCACCAGGAACTTTACGAAATGTGGAAGAAAGGGGCAACGAGTTTGACGATAGACCCAGTTGGCTACCAGAAGGATGGGGACTTGGACTAAAAGAAACACTTTTTCCTAAAAAAAGACATGATTGGTCTCAACGTTATGGTTTGTCTGATTTAGCACTGCGCATCTTCCTTGGAGAAAATACCCACGAGGAATTTGAGTTTTTGGACAATGGCGATGGTGATAAAGGGTTTATTACGCAAGAAGCAGGCCGCAACTCCACCCGATCAGGTCAAATGAGGGATCATAAAACAGAGCTCGATGGCTGGGATTACCATTGGCATGAAAACTATCGCTCCGGCTATGGTGATGATGCTGCAAAAATAAATATCGCGGCTATTTTTAATCCATTTAACCTCTATCGTGCAATAGATAAAACCATTTCTCATAATGGATTAAGGCTGATTGCGCACGGAAAATCGCTTAAATGGGATTGGGATGATTGGGCGCCAAAACTGCTCTCCTATGTCTTTGGCAGCGCTATTTGTGCAATAGGCGGCGTATTTGCTCTTCCCCGTCGTCTTGCAGAATTCGTTATCAGTGCCCCACTGAAACCCTTATGGAATTGTTGGGAATATAACATAAAAAACAAAGCCTTGGGTAAATCAACGAGTGCAATCGGATGGGGAATCTCAACCTTTTTCGTCCTCGTTAATATTGCCTTGATGTTAACCCTTATCGGTTCTTTGGCCACAACACCAATGACCCATATTGCAAATAATATTGTTAATAAAATTGGTCTCAATCATGTGATAACATTTACAGAAAATATCGTAAACAATGCCGCCTCCCAAATCGTAGCCGCTCCTACCACTGCAGCTATTGATACCGCAACAGGGGCTACCATTGTTTTAGCACAAGCAGCGGTTCTTGATAAAAATTCAGCATTGATAGTTAATAACTGGGCTCATGTAACAGATGCTAAGCAAAAAACCAATAAAATGGGCACTGATTCCCCTTATCCACATTACCTAAAAAAACCTGGATCATACACTAGTCTCTAATAAACAAGCGTCATCTTTGCCTTTGCAAAGATGACGCTTTATTTTATTTCTGCGCTTAATAAGCGTACTAAGTTTTGCATATCATCTGGCATGGCTGCAGTGAAGCTGAGTAGCTCATGCGTTACGGGATGTGAAAAAGATAATTCAAAAGAATGCAAGGCTTGACGTTTGAAATGATTGATAAAGGCGCGGGCTTTTTCTGACATGTTTTTAGGAAAACGGGCACGGCCAGCGTAGAGAGAATCACCGACTAGGGGGTAATTAATATAAGCCATGTGGACGCGAATTTGGTGGGTACGCCCTGTTTCTAGTTCACAGGTAATTAAAGTGTGTCCGGGGAAACGTTGTTTAATTCTATAATGTGTCTTTGCATGTTTTCCACCTTCAACGACAGCCATGCGTAAACGATTGCCAGAATGACGTCCTATGGGTGCATCGACATGACCACCGCCGGTCATCTCCCCTTTCACAACCGCTAAATATTTACGTTTGATCTCATGTTTGGCTAAAGCTTTAACTAAAGCAGTGTGTGCGGGCAAACTGCGCGCAACGATCATTAACCCACTGGTGTCTTTATCTAAACGATGCACAATACCGCCGCGCGGTAGGTGTGCGCATTCAGGGTAACGATGTAATATGGCATTGACTAAAGTGCCACCATGATGACCCGCTGCGGGATGAACGACTAAACCTGCAGGTTTATTAACCACAATAATATCTGCATCATCATAAACGATATCTAAAGCGATTTCTTGACCAGTCCAAACAACAGCTTCAGGCACTTCGCCTTTAATAATGATTTGCTCACCGCCTTTGACTTTATCGGTCGGGGTGCGAAATTCACCATCAACATGTACTTGTTTATTAATGATCCAAGTTTTTATTCGCGCGCGCGAATAATCAGGGAATAAACTAGCGAGTGCTTGATCTAAACGCATGCCGGCTAATTGTTCGGGGATAGTACCTTGGAGATCAACATCTTTCATGATAGACTGCAACTTATGAAGAACAATACCTATCTTATCATACTATTGGGCGCATTAGCATTTTTACACGGCTGCTCACCCGATGTGCGCGTTGATCCTTATCAAGATTGGTCTGCGCCTGCAATTTTTGTTCAGGCAGAAACAAATTTAATGGATGCCAATTATGAACGCGCCATTGAAGGTTATCACAGCCTTGAAACCCAATATCCCTTTGGTGATTATACGGAGCAAGCACAACTCTCATTGATTTATGCCAATTACCGCGCCAATGAATTACCCGCGGCCTTAACTGCGGCCGATCGTTTTATACGCTTACACCCCCGCCATCCTCATGTAGATTATGCCTATTATATGCGCGGTCTTATTAAATCTGCGGAAAGCATCAGCACCACCTCACGGGTATTGCCCATAGATTTAACCTTGCGTGACCCTTCCGGCTGGCAAGCGGCTTATAGTTATTTTATGGAAATGTTGAATCGTTTCCCCAATAGTCGTTTACGCACCCGATGCCAGACAACGTTTAATTGCCCTACGTAATGATTTAGCCCAATATGAAATTAACGTAGCCCGTTATTATATGGCCAGAAAAGCCTATTTAGCCGCCGCTGCGAGGGCGCATATCGTGCTTAAAGACTTCCCGCAAACACCGCAACATGTGGATGCCCTAGAGATTATGGTACTGGCTTATGAAGGCTTAGGCATTCCTGATTTAGCAGAAAAAAGCTATGCCGTACTCGAGTTAAACGACCCCGATCGTGCAGAAGATCTCAAAAAAGAAAATGACGATAACGGGTTTATGTCTATTTTTCCTGTAAGTCTTTGGCCATTTAGCCCCCAAGAATCAATCTAACTTCCTGATTTAAAACATAATAATATCAAAATCTGGGCCATTGCTTAGCCTGCCATATCACTTTATAATAATTTATCGTTAATATTTCTTGAAGTTTAAAGACTAACAAATTATAATTAAGAGGTCTTTGTGTTCACTTTCTTAGATAAACCTAAACAAAGCAGTAACCCATATATGCGCTTTTCAAAAGTGTTTCAACCACAACAAAATACTGCTGCGCCTAAACGCGATCAGCGTATCCGGGCTGTGCTCACCGCAAATGCGTTATTACAAACGCCTGAGCGTGTTGCTTTGGTGCAAGAAATCCAAGATTTATGCGCGGCTTCTTCAAAAAACTATCAAACGTATTACGAGCCTTTAATTAAAAACTTTGCTGAATTTGTCCAGCAATTAGAACATATTGATTCATCCAGCCCATACCTGGCTGGATCACCATTTACGTCTGGGCGAAAACCTCACTTAAAATGCGCGAACAATTTTTATTGGTTGGAGAATCACTACGCCCTATCGTTAGTGAAGAAGAAGCCTTATGGCACTATGTGATATTTAGTAGTGCGCTGTTGCGTCGTATCGGTTTATTGTTTTCTCATTATCAAGTGAGCTTATGCACCGAGCAAGGCACGCATACTGCCGATTGGCTACCGTTTATGGGCAGCATGAATGACCAAGGTCATTATTATAAATTGCGAGAAATTACTGACAAAGGCATACCGCCTTTGCAAAGTATTCATCAATTACTGGCTAGGCAATTAATGCCAGCAGAAGGTTTTGCTTGGATTGCTAGAAATCCCATGGCTTTATTGGCCTGGCTTGGCGTTGTGGAAGGTGAAAGTTCAGGTGGCGTTAGTTACAGTATGGTCGCCTTAAGTGAAAAACAACTCTATGTCTTAGCCCAGCAAGAAGAGTTATTAGAAGAATTATTCCATGCTGAATCATTAGAAGCTTTACTTAAAATGACGCAGTTGTCTGAGCAAGAACTCTTAAAATTATTACCACCTCTGCATGGCATAGAAATTGACACCAGTGAATTGGCCATAGAATTTTTCGATTGGTTAAAAAATAATCGCAATGAAGAAGGTTTAGAGTTTTTAATTTCTGAAAAACAATATTTGCTTTCGCCCGTATCGCTGGCATTTTTGGCCCGCGAATGTCCCGGCATGTTCAAAAACTGGTTTAATTTTTATAAGAAAGCCTTACGTTTAGGTTTAACGGTATTAACACCCAGTGATAAAGCCCTACATACTTTTTTAGTGCGCACTTTGCAAATGCAGCCACATACGCCTGCGCATACTTCCGTGCCTGCATCTACGCATACACCTACACAAGAAACAAAAACCACTGAAATGTTTCACCAAACTCTGCATGATCATAATGAGCCTAATGCACCCATTAAAGAAGATGTCCGTGCAGATGCCATCGTGCACCAACAAAATATTGCGCACACAGTAGAGACTTTAAATCATCAAGGTTTAATGGTCGGCGCTTTATTTGGCGCTGCGCATTATCATGCGTATACTGAAAAAAATATAGCGACAACGCAGCACGAAGCAATTAATCAAAAACAATCTTCTCTTAGCCAGGATCAATTCGTGATTAAAGAAGGTCAAGCGCATCAAGTCATGCTTGAGCGTCAACAACAACTGCAAACTCGCCAACAACAATTGCGACGTATGGTTGAAAACCAATACCCCGAAGCAAAAGTGAAGGTGACGAGTAGTTTTTCTTATACGAAAAAGACTTAGATTATTTAACCCGCTGCAGGGCCACAGACGAAGATAAGAAAATTAAATGTGCATCTTGCGCAATATAAAAACGCACGACATCCGTTAATTCCCCTAAAGGTTTAAAACAAATACTCATAAAATCTTGTGGATTTGCATGTTTAATGCGTACACCAGAAGCTTCTAGCGCAGCAGATAATTGCATTAAAATAAAATTATTATCTAAATGCGGATTAACGCGCACATGATTGAGTTCAAATAATGAGCCATAAAGTGATTTAATAGGCTCTGAACAGGTTTTACCCGTCCTTGAGACAGAGATCTAAATAACCACATTCGTTAACCTGCAAATCACCATTGAATATAAATTGATAAAATATGCCTTTAGGGGTTGAGGTCACTAAAGTGGCATTAATCACGATTTCACGTGCAGATTGTAATTGAGTATTATTTTTCATACTACAATTATCGGCCCAGGTCTAAAAAGACTTAAGCCAATTCATAGCCTGAAGTAATGGGATATCGACGGTCACGGCCAAAGGCCCGGGTAGTAATACTTATGCCTATAGGCGCCTGACGACGCTTATATTCGTTACGGTTAACCATATCAATCACCCTTGCCACTATTTTAGGGTCAAAGCCTCGAGCGATAATATTCTTTTTATCTTCATCTTGTTCGATATAATAAGTCAAAATTTGATCGAGTAGCGCATAGTCAGGCAACGAATCTTGGTCTAATTGATTAGGCGCAAGCTCGGCCGAAGGCGCCGAAGTTAAAGGTATGTTCAGGTATCACGCTAGACAGACTATTACGATAATGGGCTAAGCGATAAACCATGGTTTTCCAAATGTCTTTTAAGACACAAAAGCCACCGACCAAATCACCATACAAGGTGGAATAACCAACAGCCATTTCACTTTTATTCCCGGTAGCTAACACAATATGGCCAAATTTATTCGACAAAGCCATTAAAATCATTCCTCGACAACGGGCTTGTAAATTTTCCTCAGTGGTATCACTGGGTTTACCTTTAAAGCTTTCTGCCAATAATTCTATAAAAGCCGTAAGTACGGGCTCTTATGGATATTTCTTGATAAGCCATATGTAAAGAGTCACAAAGCAAGCGAGCATCCTGATTACTGATTTCCTGAGTATACCGTGAAGGCATTAATACCCCATGAACGCGATCCGCCCGAAACATCGACGGCAATGGCCGCTGTTAATGCAGAATCTATTCCGCCAGATAAACCAATAATCGCGGTTTTAAAATGATTTTTATTCACATAATCCCTAAGGCCTAAGACCAGCGCCTCGTAAATACTTTGCTCAAGACTATATAAAGGCGCTATGGGCGCAGTCTTTGCTGCTAATATTTTATTATCATATGAGAATTCACTGACAATTAAACCTTCTTCAAAAAAAGGCGCTTGCAAAGCCAGTTCACTATTAGCATTGACCACAAAAGATCCGCCATCAAACACTAATTCATCCTGGCCACCGACAAGATTAACATACACAATAGGCATGCCGCTTTGTAGCGCTTGTTTAGTCACAACTTCCCTGCGCAAATGCACTTTTTCAACATGATAAGGCGAAGCATTAAGTACTATCATCGCCTTAGCGCCGATAAATTTCGCTTGGAACTATTTCAGGCTGCCAGATATCTTCACAAATCATCAAGGCTATCGGTATATTTTTAATATGAATTAATTTTAATTTATCTCCCGCTATAAAATAACGTTTTTCATCAAATACTTCTTTA
>CAWCVU010000029.1:0-35553 GCA_963798975.1 uncultured Gammaproteobacteria bacterium | reverse complement strand
ATACTATTTTTAGTGAATTCTGGTATTTATAGTAATTTAAGTATGATTTTTATAATTAAAAATTATAACTTATGCCGCAAAAATATAAACAGAGATAGTGGTGACACTGTCACCACTATCTAACCCCATTTTTGTAAATCCATCAAATAAGATTTACAATGTCAGGGCATGTCAGCAATAATATTTTTAGCCATTTTGTGGTTTAACCTTTACTCCAGAAGGTATTAACTCAACATTTCTTGGTATTCCAACAAGACGATATAATCGAAAAGAGACCGCGCTAACCAACATCGTTTTGTGTTCCTTGTGCCCAATTAAATGGGTCATTAGTATTAATAAAAATATGTACTCTGGGATTATTTTTTATAGATAATTTAAATACAACTTCTTGCGTCGCTGTTTGTAGAACAGGTGTAATTATCCATAAAGCAAAATCAGCATTAGCTTGATTAGCATAGGCCTCGCTTTGACCTTCTCCAGTATAATGTTGGGGTGCCCAGGACAAACGCTATCATAACCCATCATTTTTATGGATAAATATGCATAAGGCCATCGCAAATTATCTATCAGAAAATAACAATCGTTTTTCACTGGAGTTAATCTCCAGCTTGCGCCATTTTGAGGATTTTCTGGAAAGATAGGCGGCCGAACAAAACCTTTATGCGTTCTATCCATCATTAATTTCATTCCACCTTCACATGGAGAAATATTGACAACACCATTCACGCTCAAATCTTTCAATATCTCTTTAAATGAATTTTCAGGTAAATGCGTATCGATAAAATTTAACCCGACATTATTTGGTATTCTCAAAATAGCTAATGCGAATGGAAAAGCAAATGGGGAAAAAAATATATTTTCCATTTTATCTTTTATGCGTTGAGTGACTGCGTGTAGATTCATGAGTTCATTTGCTGCTCCCGCAAAATTAAGATCGTGAAAAATAAAATGGCTTTCTTCTAAACCTTCAACTCTATCTACTATTTTTTTAAAATGCGGGAGATTTTGCATATTATTATCAACAATGATTGCCGGTGCTGATTGTATCAAGATTCCGCATTCTCTCCATGATGAAAACTTAAATGTTAAACATGGAAAGGCTTGATTCGTGTTCCGCTGTTGACTAATTTCAGTTGTTTTGTCAGCAAATCTTGCAATTTTTTCTTTGGGGCTCAACCCATGAATACTAGCATCCGGAATACCGATTACCTCACAAGAAGAATATTGAACAGCTGTACTTGAATTCACGCCTGCTCCTGCCCCCCCAAATAAAAAACTAAGCCGTGCTAGAAAAGAAGAATCTGTGTTTTGTTGCACTTTCTCAGCAGCATAATAAGCACCTACTGTCACTTCAGAAATAAAGTGTGTCCCATATGTTTCAATAAATGCTGCAGTGAGATAATATGTATTTGTACCATTATTATTTCTTGTTTCAAGAAGTGCTTTAGCCTCTTCTCTCAAATTATTTATAGTAGGTTTAATTTTTTGTGTATAAGCAAAATAAGTACCTATTTCAAATGAATTGCTGGTATCCTCAGAGTTCTCATGACCTAAATAAACCTCAGGTGCAAGTGGTGTATTAATATTAGCCCTTACATGATGCATGGCTTGATCTAAAGTGTGACAGTGAATAACTGTTGATGCAGAACTTCCTTTAAATGTTGATGTTGTTTGCATCACATTGAATGGATTTGAGGCTGAAGTAAAAGTGTTATTACGATGAACTTTTCCCGTCTCTCCTGCATCTTTAAAAACAGCACCGTCAACAATGCCATCAACAGGAATGTTCAATCGTTGAGTAGCTATTTCTTCCAAAGTAAACATAATGCCTCCTATTTATTTGCTAAGTTTCATTTAAATGTTCAATCAATGCTTTAATATCAGATTCAAAGGTTTTTTTATCATATCCACTTTCTGTACGCTTAGATAAGCCTAGCCCACATATCCCGGCTTACCCCTGCCTGGGAAAATAACAGAAAAATATTATAATCATACCGTCTCGGTATGATTTCTATTGTCTACTATCACGCTTTATTGCTTTTTAAAAATATCATCAGCATCAAATATACCATACCGCATGGCCAAATGTGTTAACTCAACATCACTAGTAACGCCTAATTTGTCAAACAAGCGATAACGATAACTATTAACTGTCTTGGGACTTAACCACAATTTATCAGCAATATCTTGTATCCGTGCACCATGAGTAACCATCATCATAATTTGTAACTCACGTTCAGATAAGTCACTAAAAGGTGATTTATCTGAAAAGTTTTTTAACACTAACTACTGAGCAATACCTGGGCTTATGTATCTCTTGCCAGAAAACACAGTTCGTAGGGCTTGTACTAGCTCTTCTATCCCTACATGTTTGGTTACATATCCTAATGCGCCGGCATTTAATAAACTGGAAGGAAATGGCTCCTTAACATGGCTGCTCAGCGCTAAGATTCGAGTTTTTGAGTGATCCAAATTCACCCGAAACTGCTGCTCAATGTTGCTTGGTTGGGCAGAGGGTTATTATTTGGCGCTTAACTTTTGCCCGTGACTTTTCGTTAATTCAGTGACGAGGTTCTCGTGTTGACATGTCCTTGCATTTAATAAAGCACGAACACACGTCACGTCGAGACGCAACATGTCGTGCGGAGGAAACCAATCCGCGCACCACTGCACCACTTTTTCACTATGTCCTCGCCAGTAAGCGAATTTTTCTCCTAAAACCCCGCCTTCGTACTTATAAGTAAACCACTCCCCTTCATCAACTTTTCTCGAACGTTGTAACAGGTCGACAACTGTAAAGTCCGGGCAAGTGACAAATGAACGAGCGGGGTTACAATATTCATTCACCACATGCACGGGAAGGAGCAACTGGGCTGCGCCCACTTCTTTTATCAAAACCCGGTCACCCTCGGCCAGTTTGAGCGATGCATACAAATCAAAGGATTTCTGTAAGGCCTTCTCTAAATTCTTAATAAGCCCACGGGCGTCAGTACCATGAGTAGAAACCCACGAACCTTGTTGCGCATCTTTGATTTGTTGGCTTGCAGCGTCATTGGGTAAGTATTTTTGAATCATCGTCCACATACGCTGATCCAAAGCCCAAACTGCATATTGAAATCCAGTAATATTTTTAAAACTTCGGTTAGAGAGATCGGTCACATCGCCTGAGGCTAGCGCTAATGCAGGGTTAACTTTTAACATCGCTTCAGCCGCATCTTCTTCTCCTTCAGTAACTAGTTTTAGAAATTTAGCCAAGTCAACAGGATCGACCTTAGAAATTTCCGCTGGCACTGCGTTTGCTGAGGATGACGTACTTAATGAAGAAGATGATACAAAAGCTGTCTGCTGCGAAGTTAAAACAACCGATTGCGACGCACTGCTGCTTGAAGAAGAATTTGCATTGTTATTGTTATTGTTATTCATGATGATTTTCCTTCATTTATTAGTTCAGCGGCTGTTTATATTTGCACGATAGCATAACGTGGCTGAGCGTTAATCAGTCAACTTAGAATAGTCTGATAAGTAATATGGAATATTTCCACTTTTGGCTATTTTGGGTAAATAATAACAAGGAAAGTGGTGCACATGGATGTGCTATTGATCAACCACTGTTTTCAGCAAAGTTCCATATTATGGTGATTATGCGATTAATCACCCTTTTTCTTGAATAATTCTGATTTTCAAATTTCATCCGAGATGTTGTATATAAAATATTCTTGTGGCAGGTCTATCTTCCAGTAGTTTTGAGGACAGACTATAAATTCAGGCTCATAGTGGTGTAGATAGCAATAAAGCTCATCTTTTTCTACCAGAGCCACCCAAACAGAACATCGCTGGTTTGCATCGCCTCCATACCAATCATACATTTTAGCACGTTTTGGATATTTTATAGCTTGCGACAGATCGGTTGTCCACGACATTCCAGGTCGAAAAGCGTCTCCAACGCACCCACGAAAAATAGTTAACGGCTGTAAGCTATTATGAACATCTCCGTAAGGATGTCCACGCTGTTCTTGTGAAATTTTTTTTAAAGTTTCTTTATCACATGCATCAAACATCTTTTTTAGGTCTTCAAATGGAATATCTTTGAAGCAAGATGTATGTAAATAAGCCTCAATCCATTTTTCTTCTAGGATACCTTTATTACGGAGTTTTTCTCGGTTTGAAATAACATTCTTTACGCGATTCAGTGCCTCTACAGTATCTTCTGAAAGGCTATGCATATTATTAAATCCTTCTCTTAGGTGATGTTCGACTTTTTACATGAAAATGCCATATCGATCAAATCTTAATTATTTTGAAACTCCCGTGGTTGTCTATTTTTTACTTGGAGACACTTAATAATAAATTCTATTGGGTTGTATTTATCATTACTCAAAAAAAGACCCATACCTTGCTATAGTGTTAAAATCAACAATTTCATATTTTTCATATACATAATCTTCAGCTTTGACGAAATGATTCAACTTTTTGCTTTGGAAAATTTCTTGAAATTTATTTATTACTCTTGAATCAGGATTGATAACATTTACTTCTAAATTATTTCCTGCATTATCCCAATTTTTAAATACTTCACATAAATCTAAATCGCTTTTTGTAAGTCCAACCCCCCAAAAGCTTACACTTTCTGGACATAATTTTTTTATACTATCAAGCATTTCTTTTGATATAGGATTTTGCTCATATGTTTTGTTGAGGCGGGGAGGAATAAGACCTAAATAACTATAGCCACCATGAGATTGCGGCATTTCTGGAGAGCCCCACCAAAATGGAGAGCCAGTAGTAAGTTGTAATTCTCCTGAGTTAGGTATTATTTTTATAGAAAAATTAAGGGAGCCATGAGGCTTACATACCATAACGGAATTAGATAAAACATTAGGGCTGTATGCAAACAATTTGTTCGCTTGACTAAGAGCAATCTCAAATAAAGTATCATAGTTTAAACTAATTACAATATCACCATAATTTAAGCTTGAAATCATTTTTTTGGTTAATGTTAATTGCTTAACATCATTTGGATGAAAACAATGCATCAATGATTCGCTAAATGGCCTGCCTATTCCCTCCCTTAATAAATTATCCCAGAAATCCGCCTCTCCCATTTCAAATTTTAAGGTTGTACTGGTATCAGAAAGCATCCTTATGCCCTTCAGGAAGTCTTTCGGCAAAATTCCCTGAGAGGTACCATCTGCATTTTTCATGTCTGCAACAAAGCCTATTTTCTTTACCTCTTGATTATTACTCCAATCCCATGAATGCTCTCGATTGATCCAGCAAAATTCGAAAAATTCCTCAACATTTACTTTATTTTCGGCTTCAAGAGCATAAAACATTTCTCGCCCATCTTCACTTAGTACGCTATATCCTTTTTCTTCTAAATACTTGTCCAAAAAAGGATGGGGATTGAATTCCTTCCAAGTTTTTCTAGCAAAATTACTCATAAGTGGTAATCGTAATTCTTCTTTAATCCCTAAATTTTTTAATTCAGCGTATGAAGCACCAGCGCCAATAACCAATACTTTCATTACATATTCCTTCGTAAATTAACTGCAAACATATCATGCTAACCCTATAGAGCTATTGAAATTGTTTTAACTGTTCAAGCATCTGTGTCTTTTCTTGTACTAAAAACAATTTTTCCTCTCGTAATGTTTGGATCTTATCCTCAGCTTTCTGCAACATTTGTTCTTGTTGAGCCAAATGATTTTTAAGCCCAGCATTTTCCGCTTCCAATTGCCCCACTCTCCTCAATTGTTCTTTCCATTCACTATCACAGACTTGTCTATAAAGCCCTAAAGCTTTTTCTTGCCATTGAGCCTTATCTAAACTCAATGATTGTAATTCAGCTTCAAAAATTCAATGGGCCAGTTACCTCGGGCTCTAAGATTTCTTTTGAGCTCCAGATTTCTAATTGGTTATTTACATAAAACCAGATGATTGCTGCAACAACAGTGCTGATAATTGTCCCGAGTATGGTCCATATAACTACTTTTATAAATTTTCTGTTTTCTTTATTATTTTTTTCACGCTCTTTAGCTTCCTGCAAACGAGCTTTTAAATTTTTCGCTTCGTCTTTATCATATTCAGTAAATAGTTTACAGGAATGTTTTAATAAGCCTTTTTCTTTAATTTTATTCCATTTCTTACCATAACATTTTAATACCAGAGGTAAATCGGTCTTGTTTTTTAAAAAGTCTAGGTCATTTTTTTTATAATCTAAGCGATCGTTATTTGTCAATGAAAATGTGATTACCCCCCCATTTTGCACTCGACATACTTTAGTACAAAATAAACAATCTATACATGTTTTTCTCATTATCTTATTCTTCTCTTGTCTTTAAATTTTTTAAGACATTCATTGATGCATTTTCTTCAAAACGCTGCGCTGCCTCAACATATTCCATAACGGTATTCACATGCTTCCAACGCCCTTGCCGCATAATTGCAGCTAATGATGCGCCATCACGACTAGCCGCTGTAGCCAGACCTCTTCTTAAACTATGACTACTCAATTCTTGCGCATTAGTAATATCAACCTCTTGCGCGCGCTTCCTTAAAATATTACTGACCGATAGCATAGTAAGCGCATCCTCTTCAATCCGATTATTACGATGTATCCGTCTAAAAATCGGCCCTGCCATTATACCAGATTGTTCTAGCCAAGTTTTTAATGCACTCACTGGGCATAACTGATCATTACCATAAGGTATCGCGCAGTACTGTCCTTCATGAACTTGGTCAGTTTTTGATTGTCTAATTAATATATCTATCCCCTGCTCTTTCCATTCTATATCTTCATAACAAATGGCCATCAACTCACTACTTCTAAAAGCCCCAAAAAATCCCACCTGCAACAACGCGCTGTCTCTGCAAGCATGCAATGTTTCTTTCTGACTAAGATTCATTACTATTTTAATTAGTTGCTCAGGCAATAACGCCGGCGCTTTATCTTTAGGCTTGCCATGCGTACGTATAATCCCAGTAAGGGTTTTACTAACTGATGGGTGTATCGTTGGGTCTATAAAACCTTGATACACATGCCAGTTCTTTAAAGCGGTTAAACGGCGCGATAATGTGCGCGGATTTAATGTCTCTGCAAATGCCTGCAAATATTGAAGTATGATTTCTGTGCTTGCAGGCAACAAACCGCCCCACTGTTCAAAGTGTCGAATGTCCCCTTGATATGCTCGACGCGTATTCTCACTGGTTGCAAGCTTCATATAAGGATTGGAAGCAATCGTATTGAGTATTAATTCATTACGTAATATGGGTTTTGTATCCTGCTTAATTAAAACTTCGTCCAAATTTATCTCCTTGACTAAGCGTCTCTGATTTGGTGTTTTCGCGGGTCAATACACTTACTGTTGTAGCCTAAAAACACCATACTATAAATAAGAACCATTATCTATAGTATCAATAAATATTTTTTGCTTAACTGCCAATATAATTTCATATTACATATGATGTAATAATATGTTAACAGCATGGAATGTGTTGGCTGCAAAAGCTGCGATGCTTATGATAATGGATCAATATTATGTTAACTACTTTTATCGGTACATGTGACGATGGATTTTATCGTTACAATGTCGTGTAAAAATTTTACTGGCTGAGAATGACGGGGCAGGCTTTACATTTAACATTTTAATTTTATATGCTAAATATAACCTCATTTATTTTTTAAATTTAGGTCGATAGACGCCATTTAAGTTACGGCCCGTATCGTTATAAGTCATCGCATCGGGTAGCCATTCTGGTATGGGCTGGTTGTTGGCTTTTGAGATTTCCACTGTTTTTTCATGAACTTTTTTATATAATCTTGCGCCGTAGTGTTCTCTGTGTGCGTAGTATTGCATTAATATTTGAGGATTTTTTTTCTCTCGTGCATCATTGCGGATGGTTTTATATTCTGGTCTTGCGAAGGTGTCGCAGGATTCATCTGAAATAACTTTCATGGTTGCGCCTGGTTTGCTGTATCCTTCAGCAAATATTTCAATTAGTTTTGCAAAATTTAATACGTATTTTTGCGGCTTGTTTGTTGGGGCTGCATTATTGGTGTTGGTTTTTTTTGCCTTTTTAACAAAAGCTTCTGCAAATCTTTCATTTTCTTTCATTAATTCTATATATTCAGCCTCACCTAAATCATAGGATTGCGCGCCAATTCCAGGGCCAATTCTGATGGTAATATCTTTAGGATTAATGTCATTTGTCAAGAAATGGTCCATCATTTGTGACAGAATACCCTTTTTAACACATCGCCACGAACCAACAGCAATGCCTATAGCCTTATGACTTTCAAAGACAATCGCATGAGCATCACCTGATTTATTGAGTAACAAGATCTCATCCTGCATACAAAATAAACCATCTCCCTCGATGACAATTCGTCCAGTGCTGTCTCGCGGTAAAAAAGTAACATTGAGTAATTCATCAGTTACAACCGTAATCCCTTTTCCATATTGGGAAGTTAAAATAATCTCCCGTATAGGCTCGGAGCTCTGCACATATTTTGAAATAATCACGTTAATGTTTTCTATGGCATTTTTTAATATCGCTTCATCTTTTTCTTTATCAGAAGATTTCGTCACCAACACGTTCCCAGGGCCTAATCGCCATTTTACGTCTTCTGGTAAAGAATGCGTTCCATCTTCCTTCTTCGAGAAAAAGTGAATGGGAGGCAATATTCTTTCAATTTTAATTTTACCAAAAGCATCAATGCTGGGTTTATAATGCGTTAATACATCAAAAGGTTTTAATATTGGAGAATTACCAAATACGTTCGTGATATCATTCTTTGAGGCAGCTTCCAGAAAACTTAAAGCTTGGCTAGTTGAAAGTTTGCCTTCTTTAATTTGCTTTTTATATTCTTTTAATATTTCTAAATAGAGGGGGAGATATCCAACGATGATATCGGTAATACCCAGTAACCATTTTAATCGCTCAGCAGTTAATTTAACCTTTTTTGAGATCTCACTTTTATCAATTTGGTTTAAAAGAACCTCTTTACCATATTGCTCACGACGATAATCAAATGCATTTTGGAAAAATGTAGATGCATGCATTGGGGTGAGTTCGTCAGGATTGGTGGCATCGAAATAGGCCGACATCAAATCTTTCATCACTGTTTTTGGGATGCAGCGTAAACCAAATTCCAACACTTCGCCTTCATCTGGATGAAACAACCGCATCATACTGGCGATATGGGCAAGCAATCTTTTTTCTTTTATGTCTAAAGGAGGAAATGGGTTGTCAAGTTGCTTAACGAAAGGATTTTGATGCACATCAGGAGGCGTTATCAAAAAGCTCATCCGTTTCTCTAGGTATATCTCCAATAAATCGTCACAACTTGGCGGTTTGTCTTTGAAAAGCAACTGCAGCGTACTTTCCAGTGCTGTCATGGCTCTATGGGTATTATGGGTTAGAAATTCGGTCATGTTAATGGTCCAATGACACACCCAAAAATTATATTGCTCTGGGCTGATTTTCCCCTCTTGGACAGCTAGGGATAATTCTCTAAACATATTCGCATTGCCTTCAGTATCCAGCATCTGAAGATATTGACGTCTATGCGAGAAAGCAGATTGCAAATAAGTTGTTATGCGTTGTTGCGCTGTTTTATCAGGATAAGCATCAAATAACGCTTTAACTAAAGGATAAATTTGCTTAGCTTTTTCAATATCATCAAAAGTGGTAGCTAAAAATTCAACGCTGTCTTCAGGGTATTCATTTTTGCCTAAAACTCTATCGGCTCCCTCTCTTGCACTAGGAGATAAAGGCACAGAACTAATGAGGGTGGATACCCGCAAGGTTGCTTTCATCAAGGGATCAAATTGATTAAAACGTTTTTTTAAATCCTCAAATTCGAATTTTTCTAATACCGGCGTGTAGGTGGTATCGAGGAGTTTATTATTCACCCGTTCCCAATAAGCACGTGTAAAATGCCAATAGGCATCTGGATCTGATGAAATGAGAAGATTCATGTTAAAAAGCCGAGATGCCGCACGACGGCATTCTTCAAATCCTTGATGGTCTTTTATTTGAAACGTCGCGTCTAGTGTGATTTCAGCGCGAGCACTCCAAAGCAGTTGGCCAATTTCTGCCTCAGTTAAGAGATCTTCCTGCCCAAACTCACTTTTAAGATAAGCTTTAAAGTCATCAAATACTGTCATATCATCCTCGACAACACCATTGTAAAGTGAAACACTATGGTTTAGATTCCCAGTCAACTAAGGCAATTACACGGGATTATTTTATACATGTTATATAATATCATTAAGCTACTGCCTCAGTCTAATATTGGCATTCTAGCTTGTTACAAAACTAACCTTTCATTCCTAAGTATCTCCAAGGAGTTAATATGCCCTTTTTTTCACAGCTAATGGCAAAATACTATGATCGGGCCCTGCAAAATGCGGAAACAAAATGTCTACAGGAGTGGCGTGCTGTTTTGTTAAGTCATGCTTTTGGCGATGTTTTAGAAATTGGCTGTGGAACCGGTTTAAATTTGGACTATTATCCTGATTCAATCAAACACCTGTATTTGGCTGAACCCGATGCCGCAATGCGTGAAAAATTGCAACTAAAAATTTCTACAAAAAAACAAAAGAATATTGATGTATTGTCTTGCCCTGCAGAATCTATCCCCCTTCTTAATGCCTCCTGCGATACTGTAATTAGCACTTTAGTATTGTGCACCGTCAAAAATCTGGAAAAATCTTTATCAGAACTGCATCGTATTTTAAAGCCCAATGGCAAACTTATTTTTATCGAACACGTTGCAGCTCATAATAATCCTCAACGTTTAAGATGGCAGTATCGTTTAGAACCATTTTGGAAAATCATTGCCTGCGGATGTTGTTTAACACGTCAAACGCAAGAAGCCATTATTAATGCTGGATTTCAGTTTGAAGAAATTTCACGGCAAAGTATGCGTGGCGTTCCGGCCATTGTGCGTCCGAGTATCAAAGGAATAGCTATAAAAACATAATGTCAATAGAATTTAATTCAAGACTTAAAACTAATGATGATTAGATGTGGATCTGGATTAACTGCAGTCTTTAATTTTTCATTCAATTTACGTTGTTCGTTATATTCCTCTTGCGAATATTCTCCAACTACTTTGCGCCAAAATGCAAGAGCACCTGTATTTTCAGGGATAACGCCTAAGGCCCATGAGCCCTTGAAACTATCAAATATTTTTATTGCAACATCCCTGCCTACGCCATGGCCTTGAAATTTTGCCATAATAAAAAACTCACTTAAATAATAATCTACTTTATTTGTAACATCAGAAATATCAACAAACACAAATCCAGCTAATTCACCATCCACTCTTATCACAAATGCTTTGTGATTTTCATTCGTAAAATATATTTTATTATCATCAAATTCAATGAGTCCATCTTCTGGACACTTAAATGATTGATAAGGAATCCCACAAAAGCGAGACAGCTCATAAATATAAAAACGACCTAGGTTTTGGATAACAGGATAATCAACCGTGGTTGCTGGGATAAGATCTATTTTAAAAGCATTTTTCATGGTTTATAACTTCACCAACATGTGTGCCCCTTGAACTTCTTAAAATTATTTCCATATAGTTTTTTATTAAAGTCAAAAACTGTTACTAATGGCCTTACAAAAATTATCGATTTCATCTTCAGTATTATAATAATGCAAAAAGAGGCGCGGACTAGGGCCGGGACAAGTGCCCTGGCTGGCTAAATCTAATCTAGCATATTCTTGTAAAGAAATCGAAACATTTATTTGCTGTTTAGTCAATTCATTTTTGATTTCAAATGCGGATCTATTTTTACTGGTAAATGTAATAATTCCGCATTGGTTTTTACCTAAATCCTGAAGAGTGATGGAGGGAATTTGTTTAAGTTGTTCCCGCAAGCGGTGAGCTAAATATTGAATTCTTTCCCAAATCACATCTATGCCAATATTAAGTGCATAATCAATGGCAACGCCCAAGCCCAGTTTTGCTGCTATATTTTGTTCCCAGGTTTCAAAACGTCGTGCAGTAGGTTGTAATACATAATCATTATCGAAAACCCATGTCGCAGCATGTAGATCAATAAAAGGTGGATCACATTGCAATAATCTAATTTTTTCGCGTATAAAAACCCTGTGCCACGTGGTCCGCGTAAATATTTTCGCCCTGTTGCGCACAGAAAATCACATCCTATTTTCTCGACATCGATGGGCATTTGTCCAATCGATTGTGTGGTATCTAGCATATAAGGAATTTGCGATTGGTGGGCAATTTTACCGACTTCTTCACAGGATTAATAAGTCCTCCTTGTGTCGGCACATGCGTAATTGCAATTAGTTTAACCTGGTCATTTATTTTTTGTTCTAATGTTTCAGTGTCTATTTGACCGAGGAATCATTTTGAATCACATCGATCATAACACCCGTATGTTTAGCCGCATGTAAAAATGCCAAATAATTACTGCATATTCAATACGCCCGTAATGATTCGATCACCTTTTTTAAATTTGAAACTATAAAATGCCATATCCCAAGCACGCGTAGCATTGTCCATAAATGCAATTTCATCTCGGTGGCAGTTAATCAGTGCTGCTGCACTATCATATATTTTATCAAGTTTATTTTCACACTTGTCAGCCGCTTCATAACCACCTATGCTAGCTTCGAGATCAAGATGTTGTTTCATCGCTGTAACAACAGGCGTGGGTGAAAGTGATACACCCTGCGTTATTAAAATGAATTAGATGATGACAACCTGGTGTATCAAGGCGTAATTTCTTTATTTGTTCGTTATTCATAAAGACTCTCCTAAGCTTTTTTCAAATCCATTTATTTTAGTAGATTTTATTCATTATCAGTTAGCAAGTCAAAAATTATACCGTCATTAAACTAACAGATATCTTCGACTTGTATGTTTAAGAGCATGGCATTATAATCAGTATTTTGAAGGGGCTCCACAGAGACTTTGAGCTAAAACCTCATGATGAATTTTCCGTCATAATATTTTTTTTAGGAATGCTTATGCTGTCTGCTTGCCACGACCAGGAAATAGTTTTAATTGCTGATCCAAAGGTACTTGCTATTGCTGTGATTGAAAATCACGAACCATGGGTTGATTTGCGTCAGCAAACATCAATAGTTATTGGACCATCTCCTGAGATTCCAAATAATACTGATTATACCTATATGCGCAAAAGTGTTTATGACAAGTTACTACAGGCACAAGAATTGTTACCTGAGGGATTGCAATTTTGTTTGTACGAAGGATATCGTGGTTTAAATTTGCAAAACCAAATATTTGTCACGCATTATAACAATGTTAAAGAATTACACCCAGCCTGGTCGCATGAACAGCAGTTTACTGAAACTACAAAATTGGTTTCGCCAGTCAACAATCTTGATGGCTCTAAAAATATTCCTCCTCATTCAACAGGCGCAGCCATAGATGTTTATTTGCTTGACGCACAAGGTCATGCAATAGACATGGGGATCATCGAAAAGATTGGCTACTCGATCATGATGGTTCGTTGTCACAAACTCATTCCACCCTAATTTCAGAGACAGCACAGAAAAACAGGCAAATCATGAGCAAGGCATTAGCGCAAGCTGGGTTCATTAATTATCCTACCGAATATTGGCATTAGTCTATGGCGATCGATATTGGGCTTATCAAGAAGGCCCAAAAAATCATACTTTATATACACCCAAGAACCTAAATCAAGATGACCATAATATTCTTAAGCAATTAATTTATACGATGCTCATATGCAACTGATAACTATATTTTGATTAAATTTCGACCTATGAACAAACTGATAGCTCTTATTTTTTTAATATTACTGCCTTTTTCAAGCTTTGCGGCTTCAAACTGCTTTATAGTCAGTGATAATACAGGTAAAACCCTACACGAAGAGGGCGAGTGTGCCACGCCTTATTCGCCTGCATCAACCTTAAAATTCCATTGGCTTTGATGGGATTTGATTCTGGCATTTTTAAAATCCCAAGTGATCCCACTTGGAAGTATAAGCCCGAATATGATGCAACGATGAAAATTCATCAACAAGATTTAAACCCTAAAACTTGGATGCAATTATCTGCAGTTTGGTATTCACAAATATTGACTGAAAAATTGGGCATGGAAAAATTTCAAGCGTATGTTAATGAGTTTAATTATGGCAATAAAGATTTATCTGATCGTCTTACCACGGCTTGGTGGATAAAAGATTCCAGTTTAAAAATCTCTCCACAACAACAAATTATTTTTATAAAAAATTTCTTAGATAAAAAATGGTCCTTCTCTGAAAATACTTATGCCTATACACGAGAAATATTTGGCTAGAGGTCCATTGCAAGATCAATGGCAACTGTTTGGCAAAACAGGCTCTTTTGCGCCACTGGGTTGGTTTGTCGGTTGGTTTGAAAAAGATAATAAAACCTATATTTTTGCTTATTTGCGCAATGATGAAGACATACAAGCTGAACCCATAGCGCGTATGGAAGCTAGAGTTGAAAATGCAAAGGCTAAATTAATCATTTATAAATAAAACACATGACTATTATTAACGATACTCTCGTTCGCCATCTAGTGACTACACAGTTTCCGCAATACAAGAGATCTACCTGTGCGTCCGGTTGCTATGAGTGGTTGGGACAATAGAACTTTTCATCTAGGCGAGCAGCTGCTGGTGCGCATGCCAAGTAACAAAGAGTATGCGGGGCAAGGAGATAAAGAACAATTATGGTTGCCAAAACTGGCGCCTTTATTACCGCTGCAAATTCCTGTACCGATAGCAATGGGACAGCCAGATGAAGATTATCCCTGGAAGTGGTCTATTTATCGTTGGTTGCCTGGTGAAAGTGCAACAACTGCTTACATATCTGATAACTGTGCTTTGCTGTAAGTCTTGCGGAATTTCTTATAGCCTTACAAAACATCGACCCTTTAGGCGGACCTTTGCCAGGACCGCACAGCTTCTTCCGTGGAGGCAGCTTAACCACTTATGATAGCGAAACTCGGCAAGCGCTCACTATTCTTAAAGATAAAATCAATGTTAAACACGCGCTAAAGATTTGGGATGCAGCACTTGCAACGACCTGGAATCACGCACCAGTGTGGGTGCATGGTGATATGAGTCCTGATAATCTGTTAGTAGAAAATGGACAATTACT
Source organism: uncultured Gammaproteobacteria bacterium (assembly GCA_963798975.1). Taxonomy (GTDB): domain Bacteria; phylum Pseudomonadota; class Gammaproteobacteria; order JABCZS01; family JABCZS01; genus JABCZS01. The sequence continues at coordinate 20,388 of CAWCVU010000029.1, read as the reverse complement.
CGCTGTCATTGACTTTGGGCAATTAACAACCGGGGATCCGGCTTGTGATCTGGCAATTGCCTGGACATTTTTTAAAGGTAAAAGCCGAGAAATATTTCAATCAAAACTTGCGCTTGATGAAGATTATTGGGCTCGATCTCGCGCCTGGACCTTATGGAAATCTTTGATAGTCGCAGCAGGTCTCACAGCTTGGAATGCAACTAAAACAAATCAGGCTTGGCACATTATTAAAGAGGTGCTTTATGAACCTATATAGCAGGGAGTCAAGCTAGACCCCATCCCTAAATCATTTTCAATGATAATCGATATCTTAATAATCAATTTCACGAATCATCCTAATGTTGCCATGCTTATTGTCATGACCACATAAAAGGACCATTCATGCAAAGCACTCACCCATACCTAAGCGCTGCAGCCAATGAGAATACTACTGCTAACGAAGAAGAAACGGTAGTGACGCCCAGCGGACTTATACCGCCTGTATATATGCCATTACCACCACCCAGTTTAAGTGCTGTTTTATTTCGCGTATGTGAGTTATCGCTTGCGGCGGGTTGTCTATCTGGAATAGCAACTGGAATGATTGCTGCGTCGGAAAAAGATTCGGATTATTCAGATAGCGCCAGTAAGCATGAGATAGATCTCACTTTTGCACTTATTCTAGGCACCAGCGTTGGATGCTCAATCACACTCATTACATTTGTGACGACTTTGCTTATTGTACGTCCAACTATCAAACAAGAAATGATGGATTCATGTGTAGATGCTGCGGCAAGTAGTTGCTTATACAGTACTGCATTTCAAAATGCAGTAATAAATGGGTGGCATCGTATTTATCAAGAACCTCATGTCATTCATCATGAAACTCAAATCATTTTAAATATTGAACAAGGGAGCAACAACCATAATTATAGTAGTATAAACCAATAATCATTACAAATGATATTCAATATCTGAATAATTAATTTCACGAATACCTTTAATGCTGCCATGATATTTAAATCATGAAAACATTTAAAGATAAAAACTTTATTCCACTCACTGAAATTGAAACACAAGCGTTTGATGAAATGCGCACGCCACGCATCCCTTCAAGTTATTTTAAATGGCTTAACCAAGAAATTCTAAATAAAAAAACCTCACCTACTCAAGAAATAGTTGCAGGGAGAATAGGATTTGCATTTGGCGCAATCGGCACGACTGTTTTATTTAATTTAGGCGTGCTTTTTAATGAAAAGCTTACAGAACATTGGGGACTAACGCATAAGCAAAAAAATAATATGGTAAAAGCCTTGTCTTCATTGATTTTGATACCCCGCATTGCTTTGTTTGGCTATTCATCAAAAATTTCATTTATAGATATAGTGCATGAATTCTCTACTGATGCACCACTGCCACGCAAAAATAATCAACCTTGGATACGTAGAGCTGCAAGACTAGGTGCATATTTTTGCATAGGCAGTACCGGAATTATGCATGTTTATATCAATTATAATTATCTTACAGTTTCATCAAGCGCACGGTATTTGATTGTTCCTGTTGCGACCATCAGTGGCATGCTCACTATCTTAAAACCATTTCTGAATAAAATTGATGCGCTGTTTGCCAAATACAGCCCGGGTTTAAGTGAAGAAACAAAGTTAAAACGTGCAGCTTTGCAATATGCTATGCAAAAAATGCTGCAAGTCGTGCGTACTTATGATTTTGAAAACTTTACAAACTTTCATGCACAAATGTCTAGATCAATAACGCTTGAGGAACAAATAAAAGAAAAATGGAATATACTGCTAAGTTTAGCGCAAAATGCTCAGGAAACTACACCGTCTTCTTCGCTTAGAAAATGGCGTGGATATGCGGGATCGCTAACGGCCGTTTTAGCATCATTTGGAAATGTAACGCTCGCTTATGGTGTATCAAAATGGTTAGTAGGCGATGAACATATATATTATTGGTTTGCAATTACTGCAACGCTTACATTTACCTTTCTTTGTGCGCCGCCCACACAACGTTTTTTCGAGGGCAAACAACCCAGCCCAAATTGGTCACCCAATCATGCTAAATTGCGCACCTATTCTGATTGCATCTTAACGATACTCGCAATTTTTTCCTCTCTACCTAATGCTTATTGGCCGCTTATTGAAGGAAAATCAATTTATGAAAAATTTCTTGGTATACCAACTATTATTGCTCTATCAGTCCTTTACTTTATCAATCTTCGTATTTGCTTAATCGAACTCTTAGATAAGATCGATCGAATTTATGGACACGCCCTGGCTCCCGAACTCATGGATTTTTATAAACGATTAGAATCCTTGCCTTCTGCTATCGCAGTTTTGCCTGATGAAGAAATCGATGCACTGATTTCAAATGATAATAGGGTCGAACACCCGTTATTATCGCTCTATCATAATAGAAATTCAGCCATTCAACACTCATCTTCAGCTTATTTAAAAGGGGTATTTTCATGTGTATCAAATTAAATATAACTATTTTTCCCATGTTATTTTTTTATCTATCAATGACATTCAGTACATTTTTGCAAGCTAATGAACAGGAGCAAGTAATAGCTTTAGTTGAAAAGGCAAAGGAATATATTAATACCCATGGAAGAGAAAAATCATTTTCTGAATTTAACAAAGCATCTGGCGAATTTAGTCACGATTCAAGTTACGTCTTTGCCGTGGCTTATGATGGCACTTACTTAGCAACTATTAATTACCCGGAATTGGTCGGCACTAATCAATTTGATTTAAACGATCCCTATCGACATTTATTAGTTCTAGAAGAAATTGATAATGCAAAATCAGGTGGCGGTTGGGGGTTGGATCGCATGAAAAAAAATCCCCAAACTGAAAAACTTGAATGTAAAGCGAGCTACGTTTTACCTATGCCCGGAGACTATCTGATTGGCTCAGGGTATTATTATCTTCCAAATGAACAAGGGGATTGTGGGTGAGAACTGGAATATACCCATTCCATCTGAAGATACAAATTTTGTTATTTTAATCTGACGGTTTACTGTTTTTGCCATTCTTGCTCAAGGAGCCTATAAATTACTGCGTCATCATGCAAGGTTTCTTCATAATGAAAATGTAGTTTTTCAACAAGTTTTATTGCAGTTAAATTTTTTGGATTAGTAGTTACCCAACTCTGTTGTAACTTTAAGTTTTCAAACGCGTATTTTAATATTCTGCTAACAGCTTCAAAAGCAAAACCTTGCCCCCAATACTGAGGGTCAAGCTCGCAACCAAGCTCTGCTTCTGTAGAAGCAGCGTTATTTTTGCGAATTCCACAATTACCTATTAATTTATTTTCAACTTTTAATATAATAGCCAATTGAAATTTAATTCTTGGCTTTTCACTTTGCCAGGTAATGAAACGCTTAACTAAATCATATGTTTCATCTTGCGTTCGTGTCTTAGAAGCGTAATATTTAAGATATTCAGGATTTGATTGATAATCAAATACCGCCTGTTTATCACTCTCGATAAAATCTCTAAGTATTAAGCGATTGCTTTCAAGAGTAAATAGTTTGTTTGGCATGTTGTTCTCGCTGGAATTGTTAATTAAAGTTCGATCCGAAAGGTATTTGATGCATCTCTCTTGCTATCGAATCATTTATATTTAAACTTGCAGGGACATTAATATTTCGAATACGTTAGACGCTATCTGCGTGGCACTTCATTGTCAGCCTGGGGATTTATTACGGTTTGAAGAGCCTCAGTAAAACTTTCAACCGTATTGCCCCTTGCCTTCTGTCAGAGGAATTGCTTTGAATACTGGCTCTGCTGCCTCCATTAATTCTGTTAAATTGCCGTTTTCTAGCGGGTAAATGCGTTGATGATTAACAAACAGTTTTACTGCTTTAGCTGCCTCGCCTTGTGATATAAGCTTTAAATCCCAGCCTTCTGCATACAAAGCACCCCAAACGCCTAAATCGATAATGCTAACAAATTTCTTTTGTTCATAAGGTAGTAATGGCTCACCGGTTAAATCCGCTACGGCATTATGTCCTGCCCAGCGGCCTTGTGGCATCGCATGTTGACACATTAATAATGAAGGATGAGTCGCATCAGTCATTGCAACAGCAACATCACCTGCAGCAAAACAATGATTAACACCTGCTATGCGTAAAAAGGAATCTGCTGTTAAGCGGCCCAAATGATCTAACTTTACTGGAAATAATTTTGTTAATGGGCTAGCGCGCATGCCTGCTGTCCAAACAACGGTTTGGGTATCTATAATTTCGCCATCATCTAAGGTAATTTGATCCGCTTCAATCGTACTGACATGTACCTCTGTTTTAGTTTCTATCCCTAAATCTTTTAATGCCATAAGCGCTACTCGTTGTGGCTCAGTACCTAGGGTATGACCAATATCACCATGATCGACAATAATTACTTTTGCATCGCTTGGATCACCTGATAATTTGCGCATACGTGTAATTAAATCTGTCGCAGCTTCTATTCCAGTAAATCCACCGCCCACTACAACAACCGTATATTGACCCTTGGAAGATTTTTTATGCAAGGCATGTAAATGATTCTTTAAATGATGCGCAGCTTCATAAGTATCCACATTAAAACTATAGGTATTTAGGCCTGGAATAGATGGGGAAAATAAATGACTGCCTGCCGCTAAAATAAGGCGATCATACGCGTGCATTTCTAGTTCTGATGCCGTTGTTTTCACATCAACACCTTGACGCGCATGATCAATAGCAACTACTTCACCCACCACAAACTTAATGCCATATGGCGTAAAAATTTTATCTAAGGCTACCCGTGTCTTACTTAAATCTTCTTCATAAAATCGTGGTCTTAAGCCATGATAAGGATCTTTGTTGATAACCGTGATTTCAAATTCATGGTCTTTATTTAATAAATGGCAATGACGTTTTGCAGAAAGTGCGCTCCAAACACCTGCAAAACCTGCACCGATAATAAGGATTTTTTTTACTTTCGACATATTGTTTAACCCTATGCTTAATCAAATGTTTCTGCTAGTTGTGTGGCCGCCACGTGAATCTCAATATGAACCTTTAATGCTTTTTGAATTGTGGCAAAAACAGCCGATAAGTTTGTCATCGTTGGATTGCCTTTTGAAGGAACTATAATGCTTTTAAAATGCAACAACGCTTACGATATTCTCACGCATCGCTTTAGGTAATAATTTGCCACGTTGGGCGCGTTTGCCTTGGTATTCGACCAAGGATTTGGCATCCAATTTTAGTGATTTTTTGTCGGTTTTAAGCTCTAAGCCTTCGCCTTTGTTTAGGACGATCATAAAGCGCATTTTATCTTCGCCTGCGGCAAGTTCTTTAGGATTGATTTGAATGATTTTGTTGCCTTTGCCTTTGGGAAGTACGGGTAAATCAGCCAGATCGAACATTAACATATGCCCCGCTTGAGTAATGACTGCTAATTTTTGTTTTTTTGGATCACTCACCATGACTGGTGCAAGGCTTTGACTGTGCTCAGGAACATTGAGTACTTGTTTACCGTTTTTATTTTTAGTGATTAAACCTTCAGAACCAGTGATAAAACCATAACCTGCACTGCTAGCAAGTATCACTTGTTCTTGGCCATCGGCTAAGATAAAGCCAGTAAAATAAGCACCGTTTTGCGTAGTAAAACGTGTAGTTAAGGGTTCACCATAACCGCGTGATGTAGCTAAAGTGCTAGGCGCAGTGGTATAACAACGTCCTGTACTGTCTAGGAAAATTGCGGATTGATTTGACTTACCTTTAAGTTCGAGTAAAAATTCATCGCCGGATTTATAACTTAAAGCGCGACCATCTACTTCATGACCTTTGGCCTGACGTGCCCAGCCTTTTGCTGATAAAATAACGGTTAAGGGATCGTTGGATACCTTTTCGGTTTCAAGCATTTCTTGCGCCACTTCGCGCTCGACTATGCGCGTTCTGCGCTCATCGCCTAAGTCTTTGGCCAGTTGTTGCAATTCTTTTTTAATTAATGTAGTCATTTTAGTTTCTGAGCCTAATAAGGACTCTAATTGTGTACGCTCATCGGCAAGTTCTTTTTGTTCGGCCTTAATCTTAACTTCTTCAAGTTTGGCTAAATGCCGTAATTTTAAGTCTAAAATTGCTTCAGCTTGTTCGTCGCTTAATTTAAACCTGCGTATTAATTCTAATTTAGGTTTATCATGAGTGCGGATAATATGAATGACTTCATCGATATTTAAAAAGGCAATTAATAAACCCTCTAAAATATGTAAACGAGAAACAATTTTATCTAGGCGAAATTGCAGGCGTCTTCTCACCGTTTCACGGCGAAAGGCTAGCCATTCGCTTAAAATTGTCAGTAAATTTTTAACCCGCGGACGATTATCCATACCAATCATATTTAAATTCACGCGATAACTGCGCTCTAAATCTGTAGTCGCAAATAAATGGCGCATCAGGGCATCATTATCGACGCGATTAGAACGTGGTAAGATGACTAAACGCGTGGGATTTTCATGATCGGATTCATCACGTAAATCTACAACTATGCGGTAATTTTTTTGCCTGCATTTGCTGAGCAATTTGTTCTAATACTTTTGCACCACTGATACTTGATGCGGTAGCGCAGTAATCACAATTTCATCGATTTTCTTGCATACACTGCGCGCATGCTGACTGAACCATTGCCCGTTTCATACATTTGTTTTAATATCGGCTTTGCTGGTGTAATAATTTCAGCGTCTGTGGGATAATCTGGACCTGGAATAAATTGACATAAATCTTCAACGTTGGCTTTTGGGTTGTCTAATAAATGCACACAGGCATCGACGATTTCTCGTAGATTATGCGGTGGAATATCGGTGGCCATACCTACGGCTATGCCCGTTGTGCCATTTAATAAAATATTGGGTAATCGCGCAGGTAATAATTTAGGTTCCTCTAAAGTACCATCAAAATTAGGTTGCCAATCAACTGTGCCTTGATCCAATTCTGCTAATAATACTTCTGCATAAGCGGCTAAACGTGATTCAGTATAACGCATGGCCGCAAATGATTTGGGATCATCGGGCGATCCCCAATTACCTTGGCCATCGACTAAAGGATAACGATAAGAAAAAGGCTGTGCCATTAATACCATGGCTTCATAACAAGCACTATCGCCATGTGGGTGAAATTTACCTAATACGTCACCGACCGTACGCGCAGATTTTTTATATTTTGCAGTGGCTTTTAAACCCAATTCTGACATCGCATAAATAATGCGGCGTTGCACGGGTTTTAAACCATCGCCAATATGCGGCAACGCGCGATCTAAAATCACATACATGGAATAATCCAAATAGGCTTTTTCAGTAAATTCGCGTAAGGGTTGTTGTTCAATGCCTTCAAAATTTACAGTACTTTGTTTCATTATTAAACCTCCGCTAAATCGCCTTTTTGTTCTAGCCAATTTTTTCGATCAGCTGGCGCGTTTTTTGCCAAGCAACATATCCATCATTTCGTCTGTGTTGTCTTGTGCATCGTCTAATCGTTAATTGCACTAAACGTCGTGGTTTCTGTGGCCATGGTGGTTTCGCGTAATTGCAACGGATTCATTTCACCTAATCCTTTAAAACGTTGACATGGATTTTGTTTTTTTTTTTTCAGCACCGATGCTATCTAGGATACCTTGTTTTTCTGCATCATCAAGCGCATAAAATACTTCTTTACCACGATCAATTCGATACAGCGGCGGCATCGCAACAAAAATATGACCCGCTTCGACGAACGGCCGAAAATGTTTCAAAAATAAAGCGCATAATAAGGTTGCAATATGTGCTCCATCTGAATCCGCATCAGCCAAAATACAAATTTTGCCATAACGTAATTATCAATTCTATCTGAGCCTGGATCAACACCGATGGCAACTGCAATATCATGTACTTCTTGCGAAGCTAAGACTTGATCGACATCCACTTCCCAAGTATTTAAAATTTTTCCGCGTAGTGGCATCACCGCTTGAAATTCACGATCACGTGCTTGTTTTGCAGAACCGCCTGCAGAATCGCCTTCGACTAAAAATAATTCGCATGCGCTTGACATCTTGTGATACGCAATCGGCTAATTTTCCAGGTAATGCAGGACCCGCAGTTACTTTTTTACGTGCAACGGCTTTGCCTGCTCGTCAACGTTTTTGTGCATTGATCAATCGCCAAACTGCGCAATTGTTTCGCCTTCTGCCACATGTTGATGTAACCATAAACTAAATGCATCTTTGACGACGCCCTGCACAAACGGTGCGCATTGGCGTGAGGTTAAACGTTCTTTGGTTTGTGACGCAAATGGCGGTTCTTGCATTTTTACAGATAATACATAAGGCACATTGCTCCCAAACATCTTCAGGCGCTAATTTTACGCCGCGTGGTAATAAATTACGTACTTCACAAAATTCACGCAAGGCTTCTAATAATCCCGCGCGTAGGCCATTGACATGAGTACCACCTTGCGCGGTGGGAATTAAATTCACATAACTTTCGGTGAGTTTTTCACCGGCATCAATTTGCCAAACCAGCGCCCAATCCACTGTTTCGGTTTGCGCCGCGACTTGACCAATAAAAGGCGTGTCCGGTAAATAATTAACGCCGTTTAAATAACCCAATAAATATTCTTTAATGCCATTTTCATAATGCCAGGCTTCTGTTTTCACCGGTTTGTTCCTCATGAAATGTTACATGTAATCCAGGACATAATACCGCTTTGGCGCGCAATACGTGTTTTAATTGGGTCACAGAAAATTTAGGGGTATCAAAATAATGTTCATTAGGCCAAAAACGAATAAAGGTGCCTGTTTCTTGATTTTTTACTTTTCCAACAACATGTAACTTTTCGGTGACATCGCCATTTTGCAAACGCATTTTATAGGATTGACCATCACGTTTAACGATCGACTTCTAAATGTCTGGATAAGTGCATTCACAACGGAAACGCCCACACCATGTAAGCCGCCAGAGAATTGGTAATTTTTATGAGAGAATTTGCCGCCCGCATGCAAGCGGGTTAAAATAAGTTCCACACCTGGAATTTTTTCTTCAGGATGTTTATCAACTGGCATACCTCGACCATTGTCAGCCACCGACAATGAACCGTCTTTATATAAAATGACATCGATACTTGTCGCAAAGCCAGCAATGGCCTCATCGACGCTATTATCAATGACTTCCTGCGCCAGATGATTAGGACGGGTCGTATCGGTATACATACCAGGACGCCGTTTAACCGGGTCTAACCCGGTCAATACCTCAATAGATTCGGCAGTATATTTCTGTGTGGCCATATTTTAAGCAACCTGGATGACTTTTGAAAGTAATGATAACTCTATACACAATGTAGCAGTAACGCAAATTTTTTTTCAAAAAAAAATAGCATATTTATGCTAACCTATTTATAAATCAGGTAATTTTATGTTTGAAAATCGTGAAACAGCTGCCCAATTGTTGGCCAAAGCGCTAGAAAACTATAAAAATCAAAACCCATTGGTACTGGCTATCCCAAGGGGTGCAGTACCTATGGGGCGGATTATTGCTGATTATTTAGGTGGGGAGCTTGATATTGTTTTGGTTCATAAACTCCAAGCGCCGTTTCAAGAAGAACTCGCAATAGGTTCAGTCGCGGAGAACGGCGCGGTTTATTTAAATGCTTATGCGCAGTCTATTCCCAAAGACTATATTGAGGCAGAAACAAAGCAGCAATTAGCTGCTATACACCATCGACGCATGCAATATACAAAAACCCATGCTGCGCTATCACCACAAGGGCGTATTGTTATTGTGGTCGATGATGGTATTGCAACGGGCTCTACCATGATTGCAGCGCTGCAATCATTGCGAGCACAACATCCTGCGCAACTCATTGTTGCTACCGCTGTAGGGCCTGCAGATACTGTAGAATCCTTACAAAAACTAGCGGATCAAATCGTTTGTTTAGAAACACATGAAAACTTTTATGCCGTCGGTCAATTTTTTGTACATTTTCCACAAATATCTGATGAAGAAGTGATTGAACTTTTGGAGCCATAAAAACATGAGATGGCAAGGCAGGATCGATGGGCAAGGCCCTGAGTATTTAAGAGTACATCAAATCATTAACCCTTATAAACCCAAACAGCAACCGGGTATAGTCATATTAGGTTTTGAATGTGATGAGGGTGTCGCACGTAATCATGGAAGAGTAGGTGCGGCTAAAGCGCCAGATATTATTCGCCAGCACTTGGCAAATATGGCGATTCATCAGGATTTTTATTTATATGATGCAGGTAATATTACTTGTGAAGCTCAAGCCTTAGAACGTTCGCAGCAGCAGCTGGCTGAAAAGCTTAGTGCATTATTACAAGAAAAACAGTTTCCCATTATTTTGGGTGGTGGGCATGAAATGGCTTATGGCAGTTTTTTGGGTTTATTTAAAGCACTAAAACCTGACTCACGTATTGGCATTATTAATTTTGATGCGCATTTTGATTTGCGAGAGCAAACTACAGCAAGTTCAGGCACGCCTTTTTTTCAAATTGCACAACAGTTACAAGCGCATCAACAAGTATTTCATTATTTATGTTTAGGGATTTGTGAAAATAGCAATACCAAAGCTTTATTTGCAAGTGCCGATGAATTAAAAGTTGATTATATTTTTGATAAAGAACTTCAAATGAATACAACAAAAAATATACAATGTATCGATCAATTTTTAAAAAAAGTAGATCATGTTTATTTGTCGATTGATTTAGATGTTTTTTCTTATATGCAAGCACCCGGGGTTAGCGCACCGGCCGTACTGGGGGTTCCGCTTATTATTGTAGAACAACTCTTACAGCATATTTTCTTAAGTAGAAAAGTACGTCTTGCAGATATTGCGGAATGTAATCCGCAGTATGATATTCAAAATCATACGTCTAAACTTGCGGCTTATTTGACGATGGAAATGATAAAAAATTTTTAAATTAGAAGGGCGAAAGAATTTTCGCCCCTAAAAACAGTTAATGACTATTCAGCTTGCGCTTCGATAGTGCGATCGACAAGTTCTACGTAAGCCATTGGTGCACTGTCGCCGGCACGAAAGCCGCATTTGAGCACGCGGGTATAGCCACCAGGTCTTGTTGAATGATTAGGTGCTACGGTGTCAAATAGTTTTTTAACCGCATCGATACTACGTAAACGTGAAAATGCTAAACGACGATTCGCAACTGAATCATTTTTTGCCAATGTAATCAAAGGCTCGATCACGCGACGCAGTTCTTTTGCTTTGGGCACGGTTGTGCGAATCAATTCATGCTCTATCAATGACGCAGCCATATTACGAAACATCGCTTTACGATGAGAGCTGGTGCGATTGAGTTTCCTGCCGGCCTTGCGATGACGCATGTTACTATCCCCTCTTCAATTCTATTTAATAATCTTCTTTGTCACTACCTTGCAACATCTTAGGAGGCCAGCCTTCTATTCTCATACCCAAGGACAGACCACGAGAGTGCAATACCTCTTTAATTTCTGTTAATGATTTTTTACCTAAATTAGGTGTTTTCAATAATTCAACTTCACTGCGTTGAATCAAGTCACCGATGTAAAAAATATTCTCTGCTTTCAAACAGTTTGCAGAACGTACGGTCAATTCTAAATCATCAACAGAGCGTAATAATAAAGGATCAATTTCAGCTTCTTTCTTTTTAGCCTTAGGTGTTTGCTCTGCTTCTAAGCCTACAAAAACAGATAATTGATCACGTAAAATTGTAGCTGCACGACGAATCGCTTCTTCTGGATCAATCGCACCGTTGGTTTGTAAATCGATAATTAATTTATCCAAATCCGTACGCTGTTCAACCCGTGCACTTTCCACGACATAATTGACCTTTAATACCGGAGTAAATGTTGCATCTAAACGCAACAAACCTACTTCTTTATTGCCTTCTTCTTTATGCAAATTAGCGTGTGCTAGGTACATAACCACGACCGCGCGCTACTTTAATCGTCATGTCTATGCTGGCTGATTGTCCAGTAATATGGCAAATCACATAATCAGGGTTAACAATTTCAATATTAGGATCTGGCTGAATATCAGAGGCTTTCACCACGCCTTTACCTGTTTTGTTAATTTTCAAGGTGACTTCATCTTTATTGTGAAGAATAATCGCCACACCTTTTAGATTTAATAAAATTTCAATCACATCTTCTTGAACGCCTTCTAAGGCGCTGTACTCATGAAGTACACCATCAATATGCGCTTCAACTACAGTTGAACCAGGCATAGAAGATAATAGAATACGACGTAAGGAGTTGCCTAAAGTGTGGCCAAAACCACGCTCTAAAGGCTCTAAAGTTATTTTGGCGCAGTTCACACCAAAATGTTGCACATCAACGATACGAGGCTTTAAAAAATCGAGTTGCTAAATTATGCATGTATAGGCTCCAGTTTAATGATTACTTGGAATAAAGTTCTACAATGAGCTGCTCATTAATGTCGGCAGGTAATTCATCACGCTCAGGTACGCGCTTAAAAGTGCCTTCTAACTTTTCCCTATCCACAGCGATCCATTCGGCCTCTGCCCGGTTAGCAAAAAACGCTAACGCTTCCTGTACGCGAAGCTGCGCTTTCGCTTTAGGTGCAATTGCAACTACATCACCCGGTTGAACGAAATAAGCAGGAATATTAACAATACTACCGTTTACTGTGATTGAACGGTGAGAAATCAATTGTCTAGCTTGACGACGTGATATACCAAAACCTATACGGTAAACCACGCTATCCAAACGCGCTTCTAGCATTTGTAATAAATTAACACCACTGGCGCCTTTTTTCTGGGTTGCTTCTTGATAAAAGCGGCGGAATTGACGTTCAAATATGCCATAAATACGACGTACTTTTTGTTTCATTCTTAACATGACGCCATAGTCACTTAGACGTCCACGACGTGCAGCATGTTGGCCAGGAGGCGCAGCATTTCGCTTCTCTATAGGACACTTAGCGGAGAAACATTTGCTTCCCTTAAGAAATAACTTTTCCCCTTCCCGGCGGCACTGCCTACATTGTGGGCCACGAATATCAGCCATAAGATAAACACTCCAATTGATTTTTAGATAAATTTTTATTAAACGCGACGCTCACCCGGTTCGCGGCAGCCATTATGCGGAACAGGAGTTTTATCAGCCAGTTCAGTAATAATGAAAAAATCATTTAATGCGCGGATTGCAGAATCACGCCCACCACCAGGACCTTTTACAATTACACTAATGCTTTTAAGTCCATACTCCAGCGCTTTTTGCGCCGTTTTTCGCAGCCAATTTGGCTGCATATGGTGTACTTTTACGTGAACCTTTGAAGCCACATGCTCCGGCTGTTGACCAAGCCAAAGTATCGCCATGTCTGTCAGTAATGGTAATAATCGTATTATTAAATGAGGCAAGAACATGTGCTAACGCCCTTCGAGCACCAGCTTCTTCTTTTTGCCTCTTCTTTTTTTGCTTTACATTCTGCCATAAACTATCCTAATTGAATTTTTACTTAAGACTATGCTTGCTCATCTGATGAAACACGCCCGGTTGTACTCACCCGTTTAACTGTTTTAGAGTTATTCCGCGTATTTTGACCACGTCTTGGTAATTTTTGACGTGCACGAAGACCACGGTAACATTTAATGGCCATTAAGCGCTGATTTGCAGCGATTAAAGTCCGTCTCTTGTCTCCACCGGTCTCGACCTTAGCGATCACAGCACGTAGTGCCTTTTCTTCATCAGCAGTGATCTCTGACCCTTTGGTTTCCGGGTTTATACCAAGCTCTTTACAGATACGTAAAGCAAGTGGACGACCAATACCATAGATGGCGGTCAAACCAATGGAAATATGTTTGTTTGTGGGGATATTAACCCCTTCAATACGTAGCGCTGCAGCCATAAATCACGACATCCCTAGCTAAAAAAATTCAAGTTTTACCAACACTTAGAAAATAATAAACAAGATATGGTACCGATTTTGACCTTTTAAGTCAAGCACTCCTAACCCTGACGCTGCTTATGTTTAGCATCATCTTCACAAATCACCCTAATTACGCCCTTACGCTTTACAATGCGGCAATAACGACAAAATTTCTTAACTGAAGCCCGTACTTTCATGATTAGTCCCATCCATAAATAAGCAGTGTATTATAACCTGTGTTCGCGTCTTTTCAACTATATTTTTATATTTTTCTTGGATTTGCTTTCTTCATCAACGAATCGTATTGATAGGACATTAAATGCGTCTGAATCTGTTGCATAATATCCATAATCACCACGACAATAATTAATAAAGAAGTCCCTCCAAAATAAAACGGCACATTCCAGGCTAAAATCATAAATTCAGGTATTAGACATACAAAAGATAAATATAAAGCCCCTACTAAGGTTAACCTGGTCATTACTGAGTCAATGTATTTACCGGTCTGCTCTCCAGGACGTAAACCTGGAATAAAAGCACCTGAACGCTTTAAGGTCTCGGCTGTGTCTTGTGGGTTATATACCAAAGCCGTATAGAAAAATGCAAAAAAGATAATCGCTAAGACAAATAATAAAATATATAGAGGCTGTCCTGGAGATAATAATAAACTGATATCAGATAACCACGTAGGTCCTGCGCCGCCGGCAAACAACTGACTAATGGTTGCTGGAAATAAAATGATACTGGAAGCAAAAATAGGCGGAATGACCCCGGCCATATTCACCTTCAGGGGTAAATGACTGGTCTGAGCCGCATACACTTTGCGACCTTGTTGGCGTTTTGCATAATTAACAGTGATTCGCCGTTGGCCCTTCTCAAAAAAGATCACAAAAGCGGTAATCGCAACAACAGCCAATACTAATAAAAATAAAGTCAGTAGATGTAGCTGCCCTTCACGTGCTTGTTCCATGACCCTCACCCCGGCGGTGGGCAATCCAGCGACTATACCTGCAAAAATAATAATAGAAATACCATTGCCAATGCCGCGGTCAGTTATTTGCTCACCCAACCACATTAAAAACATCGTCCCAGTCACTAAGGTCACTGCAACAACAAAATAAAAGGGTAAGCCACTAAATAAAGCAACATCCGCACCTAATAGATATTTTGCAAATCCTAGGGCTTGAAAAGTAGCCAGGACCAAAGTGAAATAACGCGTGTATTGGTTAATACGTCGTCGTCCTGCATCACCTTGCTTTTTAATTTCAGCTAATGCGGGAGATACGACAGTCAACATCTGCATAATGATAGATGCAGAGATATAAGGCATGATACCCAGGGCAAACAAAGTAAAGCGGGTTAAGGCACCACCAGAGAACATGTTAAATAAATCAAAAATATTGCCGCCTTGCTGGCTAAAAAAATCATGCAAGCGTACAGGATCTATTCCAGGTACAGGGATATGGGCACCAATTCGAAATACTAAAATTGCGCCCAACACAAAGAAAATTTTTCGCTTGAGCGTAGACAGCGACGATTGTGCACTACTTTGCATCATGTGTTTATTCCACTGATCCGCCGACTTGTTCAATGGCAAGCTTTGCGCCTGCAGTCACTGATAAGCCTTGTATCGTTACGGGTTTATCGATTTTACCTGAAGCAAATATTTTTGCGTATTGGGTAACTTGTCTAATTAAACCTTTTTCTTTTAATAAAGCAAAAGTAATAATAGATTCACCCAGATTTGCTATTTCAGTCAAAGTCACTTGCTGCGTCATACGCTTTTTGTGTGAAGTAAATCCAAATTTAGGCAAGCGGCGTTGTAGCGGCATTTGACCACCCTCAAACCCGACTTTATGGTAGCCACCTGAACGACTTTTTTGTCCTTTGTGACCACGGCCAGACGTTTTACCTAGGCCAGATCCAATACCACGACCTAAACGTTTTTTAGGTTTACGTGAACCCGGTGCGGGTGATAAGGTATGAAGACGCATAATAAATTCCTCTTAATCAGTTCCAACAACAGTATCTAATACCAAATGCTCGCGGGTAATACCACGTCTTTCTATCACTTGAGCGGGTGAAGACATTTTTCTCAACGCTTTAAGCGTTGCTTTAATGACATTCACTGGATTATTAGAACCAATACATTTGCCCAAGACATTTTGTATGCCGACGACTTCAAACAATGCGCGCATAGCGCCACCTGCAATAATACCGGTACCTTTAGAGGCCGGTAGCATAATTACTTTTGAAGCACCATGATTTGCAATCACTTCATGGAATAAGGTATCACCATTTAATGGTATATAAACCATACTGCGACGCGCACTTTCCAATGATTTTTGAATGGCTGCTGGCACTTCGCGAGATTTACCTAAACCTATGCCTACGCGACCTTTGCCATCACCGACAACGGTAATCGCAGAAAAACTAAAAATACGACCACCTTTTACGACTTGTGCCGTACGACGCACACTCACTAACTTTTCTTGTATACCGTCAGTTTTAGTTGAAACGTCAAAACCTGTTGTAGCATTTGCCATATAAAATCCTTAAAGCTTTAAAATTCTAAACCCGCTTCTCGCGCTTTTTCTGCTAACGCTTTCACGCGCCCATGGTATTTATGGCCTGAACGATCAAACGCCACTCGTTTAATACCTGCGGCAATCGCTAAACGCGCAATTTCTTCACCCAATGTTTCTGCAGCATTTACATTGCCCGTGTATTTTACTTTCTGTGCAACAGCATCCACTAACGTAGAGCTGCTCACTATGACTTTGTCACACACATCTGCAACAATAATTTGCGCATAAATATGACGTGGCGTCTTGTGAACGCATAAGCGTGGCACATCAAGGCGACGATTCTTTGCACGAAAAAGTCGTGCACGTCTTAATCTTGAGATTTTTTTACTAGTTTTCATCGCGGCTACTTCTTCTTAGTTTCTTTCAAAATAATGACTTCATCTGCGTAACGTACGCCTTTGCCTTTATAAGGCTCTGGTGGACGATACGCGCGTATATTTGCAGCAACTTGTCCAACCTGCTGCTTATTAATACCCTTGATAATAATATCTGTCTGTGTAGGCGTTTCAATCGTAATGCCTTTAGGGATCATAAACTTAACGGGATGTGAAAATCCTAAAGTTAAATTCAAAACATTCCCTTGTACAGCAGCACGATAACCCACACCTATCAGTTGCAGCTTTTTATCAAAACCTGCAGTCACGCCAATGACATGATTATTCAGCAAAGAGCGAATCGTACCACAAAGTGTGATGGCTGTTTTGCTGTTTACATTTTCTTTTACAATAATTTTTCCATCTTCTACGGTCACCGTAACTTGTGATGGAATATCTTGTACTAAATTTCCATGAGGCCCAGTGACAGTCACTTGATTATCACTTTGGGCTATCTTCACTGAACTGGGTAGCTCAATGATCTTATGTGCAACTCTATATGTCATAACTTTTATCTCTCAAACAAGGCTAAGCAACAATAAATAAAACTTCCCCACCTTGACCAATCGCTCTTGCCTTAGCATCAGTCATTACGCCTTTTGCTGTGGAAACAATAGCGCAGCCTAAACCTGAACGAACTTTGGGCAATTCGTCCTTGCCTCTATATATGCGTAAACCAGGACGACTGACACATTTTAATTAAGTCAATCACACCTACACCTTCATAGTATTTTAAAAAAATACGCATGTATGAACGATTCTCTACCACTTCAGGTTTGAGAGTTCTCTATAAAACCTTCTTCAATTAGCACTTTAACAATGGCTCTCTTTACTTTTGCATCAGGCACTAAAACGCTTTGATGTTTAGCTTGTTGCGCATTACGTATACGTGTTAATAAATCAGATATCGGATCTTGTATCGCCATTCGCTTATACCTTTTACCAGCTAGATTTTTCTACACCGGGGACTTCGCCCCGCATTAATAACTCACGCAATTTAATGCGACTAATACCAAATCGACTCATCACGGCTCTTGGTCGGCCCGTGATCAGACAACGATTGCGAACCCGAGTTGGATTCGCATCACGCGGTAATTTTTGCAACGCTTCTAGCGCCGCCATTCTTTCATCGTAATTTGTTGCAGTACGAACTGTTTTCTTAAGCTCTGCATGCTTTTTAGCGTAACGTGCCACGAGCTCTTGGCGTTTTTTGTTACGTGCAACGACTGATTTTTTTGCCATCTTAAGACCTGTTTTCTTTAAAAGGAAAATTAAATGCTGCTAGCAACGCAAAGCCTTCTTCGTCGGTGCGCGCTGTAGTAGTAATTGTTATATTAAAACCACGTGTTTTGTCTATTTGATCCGCAGGAATCTCTGGACAAATAGTTTGTTCTTTAATACCTAAATTAAAATTACCTTGACCATCAAATGCTTTTTTAGATAAGCCACGGAAATCGCGAACACGTGGTAAATAAATACTAATTAAGCGATCTAAAAACTCATACATCCAATCTTCACGTAAAGTTACTTTACATCCAATAGGCCAATCTTCACGGATTTTAAATCCAGCAATAGATTTGCGTGTTAAAGTAATCATAGGCTTTTGACCCGCAATACGTGTCATATCGTCTATTGCAAAATTCAATATTTTTTTATCAGCAGAAGCTTCACCCACGCCCATATTTAGAGTGACTTTAACTACTTTAGGAACTTGCATTCTTGATTTGTACTTAAACTTTTCAGTCAAATTAGGTACAACTACATCTTTATAAACTGCTTGCAACCGTGCTGCCATTATTTACCCTCAACGCGTTCATTATCAGACTTAAAAACTCTTACTTTCTTACCATCTTCTAGAAACTATTATCTCAAAGAACCATCCGTACCTCCGCCGTCTATAATAATGTACTCAAGATTAGGATAATTCTGCCCGATGACGGACAAAATGGTCTGCTCAAGGAAATCCACCTGGTTATAATTCGGAGTGACGATTGAGATTTTCGGAGTAGGCATTCTGAGCATACTATCATTAAATAAAAGCAACTATTGATAGCGATTATTAGCAAAAAGAGGCTGGTTGTCTCTTATAAAACAAGCATCGCATTGCCAAAATGCCCTATCGGCAGGCCTGCGCATAGTATCAACGACATCGAATAATCTAAATCCTCTACGGCTCATGTACTGGCACATCTCCCAGAACAATAATGAACCTGAGGCAATTTTAAAGCCATAGCACTCTATTATGACAAATACCGTATCTCTAAGAGTTTTTTCCGCACCTTCAAGTATAGGAACTTCAAATCCATGAGTATCCAATTTGATTCCAAAGGGAGGTTTTAATCTCTTTGCCGCCACTTCGTTGTCTATGGAGGTCAATTTGACCTTTCTGACGTTTCCAGGCAGGCCAATTCCGTTGGCAATTCCACTACCGTCAAGATCATCTGTTATATGAAAGTCGACTTCGGATTCCTCTTTTCCAGCGGCAGCGAAAGCAAGGACAGACATCGTTTGCCAACCTTGTCCGAAGGCTATCCAGTATTTCCTTTCTTTCCTCCAGGGGCTCAAACAATAAAAAACTCGCTTCCTCCCAGACTGTTGCTGCTTTTTCTGTCCAGGTGCCTTCCGCAGCACCGACATCGACGATTGTTAGTGGTTTAAGCCCGATTGTCCGAAGTCTTACCAGTCCATTGTACATATTGTCTCCCGACAAAGGATCTAAGGCTACGACTGGTCGAACTCTCGATTTTGAAACCCAGTTTGCCAATAAGTGATTTTAAGTATCTTTTCATTTAAGTAATCGGTAATTGACAATTCATTCAATGGCCTCAATCAGGCTGTTATAGTTGTCAGAAGGAATCGCGGGGATCTTCGGTATTGGCAAAGGCGAATTCAGGTATCTGTTTAATTCTGCAATCGTATCGTACACATAAACGCCTTCCATTCGTTTATAGGATCTGGACGCGCCCGTATTCATTATAACCGGGATACCTGAACGGAATTTCCGGCACCTTAGTCAAAGCGCCAGTGCAGTAATCCTGATTAATTATCATTGCTTTGCAGTTCTCCATTAGTAGATCGAGTTCCGGCTGCTCTAAAGAACCCAAAATATCGATCCCTTTAACCGGCCCTAATTCGTCTCGAAATACCTCTGTTCCATATCCTGCTAGCTTAAATTGATAGTTACCCGCGGCATTGAGGGTCAGTAATTCCGAAAGTAAACGGCTCATTCCGGTCCTTGTAGGTGGGTTTCCAACAGTCCCTATTATCAAAAAATAATTTTCCCGCCGGCCCTTCTCACGTCGCAGTCTTAACTCCAGATTTGAATTCATCAAATCCCGCGCGGGAAACGAAGGCAAACATTTCGCTTTGATATCGAGTAGATTAAGGAGCCACTGATCCTCCTCAGAAATCGTAAAGACCTCATCACAAACGCGGAACGGTTCTAATTCCTGTCGTAGGTATTCTAATTTTGTTTTGCCCAGCCACCCTGACATCTGTCGTGGGACAAGCGATTCGATATTCTGAG
>CAWCVU010000028.1:0-12584 GCA_963798975.1 uncultured Gammaproteobacteria bacterium | reverse complement strand
ATTTAATTTTATCACCATCGACTTCGAAATAAATGGTATTGGGTTTCATCTCCTCTTCGTCTAATGCATCTTCAACCGCTACAAATTCATATTGATCTTTACGAGGAATATGATAAACATTGAGTCCATCTTTAGATTCAACCAAACGCTTAGGTGGAACGATATGTAATATTTTCCAAATTTCTTTTGAGTAAGCGATCATATTGCCATGAACGCCCAACCACTCCTTCAGTTCATGGGCATAATCATCGAGCATGACTACGAAAGAATTAGCTTGCTTGGCTACTATTCTAAGCCAGGTCACCGCAAATACGTCAGTCAAAACAGAAACAATAACAACGGGTTTGTTTTCTCTGTTTCTACCATTCAAAGTTTCCAGCGCCTCTTTTTCATCATCCGCGTTGCCATCCGCTCCAAAGATTAAAAATGTTTTTTCATCTTCATTGTCAAAGCAATACTTGAAATGCTCATTCACATACGTTTGACCGTGCGGACCTCTCAGCTCCAACCCACCTAAGATACCGATAGCGGCGTTGATTTTTTGATTATTCAATTCTGCAACGTCGGCCTTGGCATCAAGCGATGCATTAACACCAAAATCAAAAGCGGCTATGGTCGTCTGGTTTCAGATTTAAAATGATCATCAGCAAAACTTTCAACAGCTGCTCGGTATATATCAGCCGCTACTCTTGCCTTGGTTTTATCTTCGGCAGTTGCGTTAGCTTGTTCAGCACAGATGCGTGCCCGGTTTGCTTCTTCTTTCATGGATACTAAGAATGTTTCGCGATTTTCTTTTTCTGGTTTACTTGCATCTAATTCACCAAAATTAAGAGAACGAATTTCAACCTTTACACCCGCCATTGCTAACAGTGGGAGTAACTCGCGTAGACGTTCAAAGAGTGCTTCCCAACGACTTTTGCCATCAGCAACACCAGTTTTATAAGGTTGATTCATTGATGCACTGTCGTCGATTAGGATGACTATTTTATCATATTGGGCTAGCTCGACTAAGGATGGCAAAATAGTTCTAGGCAAATTATGATCTTCTATTTGTTTATTGATATAGATTAAACGTTCTTGCCCTAAATTTTCACCCAAAGTTTCTGCTGCTTTTTGTACAGGCGTCGTAAAGGTAATTGGATTTGCAGTCTTTCTTCTTAGTTGCACGCGTTTTATTCAAAGTTTTTAAACCATTTTCACCTGAAATAGTTGGCAATTGTGGTAAGGCTACTGCTGCAGTTATTACAGGTGTAGTTTCGGCTACTGCTTGAACATTATTATTGTTGTTGTTATTTATTACTGGCGCAGGCGTATCGACTATAGACGTAACGTTAGTTGGAGAATTTCTGTCATCATCAAGAGGCATAGTAAGTTGAAGGCCCAGTTCTTCCATGACTTGAGTTGCAACTGCCAGTGACTCAGGCGCAATAGAATGTCCTCTTTTTTAAGGTAATGCGCAAAATATTTTGTAAATGAGGGACTAAGGCGGTGTGGGTAAAATTGTCTCCTGATAGTCAGGGTGACACCCACATGAGTGAGCTCCTGCGAAGTTATTTTTCCTGTTACTTTTTTTCCAAATGGATTACGCACGATATATTCTAAGCCACCGACATTTTCAGGGCTGGTATCTTTGGTACATACAAGTACCCGCAGTAGGAATTATTTTTACCTTGTCGATGGGATTGATCACATCAACAACGGGTTCTACCAGGGTTACGGCTTTGGCATATTGTAATTCCGATTCGCCACGTAGTTTAATCCGGGCTTCTGCAGTTGCAAATTGCGTTTTCAATTTTACAATCGGTTCTTCTGTATTATTGGGGTCAGCTAATTTTGCTGCCAGCGCTGCATTTTTAGGCTGTCTTACAAATGGGCAATACACATAAACAGCATGCTGCCGTGTGATGAATACATAGACTGCTCAAATAAATCTTCTAGTTTTATTACTTTTGCAGCAAGCGCATCGTCACCGCCTTCTAGTTTTACAAACCATGATCCTTCTTTTTCTTTTAATCTGCTTTTGAGATGAGGAAATAATGCAGATAAGTTTTCATAAATGCCATCATCGTATTACGCGGATCAGCGGGATTGATGATGGCTTCTGGCAATGCAACCAAAACGGTAGCTAAAAACTTACGGAACTCTTGGTATTGACTCGGGAATAAATGTTGATATAAAACACATTTCACCCGTGTCCAAGCTACCTCTAAGTCTGCAGGCAAGGGGTTGGTGCTGACGTGATTTTCTATTAGCAGCAAAAGCCATGATATTTGAAAAATAGTTTTCTAAATCTTTATTCGCTTTTAAATTGCTATATTTAATTCAGGATCAGGCTCGGTCATTTTTTTTAGTTCTTGTGGACTTATTTTGGCTGTGACTTTTTGACCTGTGGGATCTATCACCTGATACACAAGACTAGTCCCTTCTGGATAAACATAGAAGTTACCTGCTTTTATGCTTGCAGCGGCTGGCGCGGTCTTTGAAAAAACTAATTTATAATTATTTTTCAAGGGATGATCATTTAATTTATTTTTTAGCTGGGTAGCTTTTCTTTTAAACTTAAAGTGTTACTTCCATAGATGGCCGCCAGCTCTGCTGCATATTTAGTGACTAATTCTGCTTTGCGTTTTTCTACATTATTATGGTTCTCGATCTCAGCCTGATTATAGGTTGCGCCTGTTTCCCTAGCTTTTGTTTGTTCCTTTGCTGGATCTTTAAGTGCTGGTTTGTAAGTGATGAATTTTTCCATCTCTTTTACTTGGGTATGATAACGTCCTGCAGTAACACCTAAGATATGCGGCAGATATGCTTTAATGCTGTCTAAATTAAAATTCTGAGGATTAAGCGCCAAGGCAGGGAGTTCTTTCTTTTGTGCGATATCATCTAAAGTTTCTTTTCTGATGATGCTGATTTTTAATTGACCCACTGGGTCTTTAACTGCATATTCTAGGCGGCCTTCTGTAAGTGCGCGAATATAAATGACGCCGTCTTGCACATTGCTACCGTTTTGGCGATCTAAATTATTTGGCATGAGCGCAAAGGTATATTGCTTACCATTAAAGATTTCATTAAGTGCGCTGGATACTACTTGAGAATTCATTTGAGAGGCTTTGGTAAAGGTTACTGATTCTGTATCGGTGCCTGCTTCTCTATCGGTTGCAAATGCATTCTTGCTATAAAATTCTTCAAACATTTCTTGACAATTTTTGTTGAATATTTCTTCCATTAATTCTTCTTTGCTTTTGAAGTTATTCAACATGCCGCCTAGAGACGCATATTTTCCTTCATGTGCACGCACTATCACTTGGACGGACCAAGAGCCATCGGCTTCTACTAAGATGGGCCAAATATCCATAGCAAAGTTGGCACCAAAATTTCCTAATACTTTAAATAGTTTTTCAGCATAAGGTGGACAATCAGGCGGTAAATCAGGTTCTTCTAGCGTTTCAGGTTTATTTGCACTGTTTTGATACCACTCAAAGTGACCTAATTTTTTATCCAGGTATTGCATGAGGGTCTCTGAATTATGCGTGGATAATACGGTCAATACACCGTTATCGATAGACCAGCCCCAGGTTTTTAAATGATCTTCTTTGGGTTGACCTTTTAAATCAAGAATCATGCATGAGAAGCCTTTTTCAAACCTATTTTTCATCAATTCTTGATAATCAAGCTTGGCTTCAGCCACAGCCAATCTTTGGGCAAATTCTGGGGTCACTATCGGTAATACGGGTAACATAAAAAACCTCCAAGGATCAAAGTGAGTTCTAATTATTTTGCCAAATTATCAAAAATATGTTGGAAAGTCAAATTATATATTATTAATGACTTATTAAGATATTATTAAGAGTGTTAAAAATAAGTTGATTATTTGACTTCTATTTAATAAACCGGTAGGATGGCCGTTTTAGCCATAATACATTCGGGAGCTTTTATGTTGCCAGCAGGACACGTGTTTAGAGAAGATAAAGTCGTTGCCAATTTTATGAGTTTTGACGAAGAAGATGGTTGGCTACACATATCGCTACCTATTATCTCAGGCGATCGCATTGGTCTTGATAATACCTGTCAAACCATGAAGTCCATGGAAAGCTTTTTTGCCTGTTTTCAAAACTATACGACTGCTCATGCACGTGAGACAGCGAAATATTCGGCCTTAAATACCTTAAAGAAATATAAAGAAGCTTTAGAATACGATATCCACTTAATTAATAACTTAAATGATCCATTACAGAAAGCAAAAAAAGCGCGATTAACACAGGTTAATTTTTACATCAGGGCTCTTGAAAAATTACGCAATCATGCGGAACTATCCAGTTTTGCAAATCGAACCCCCTTTCCCCAACCTGTTCAAAAAGTGATGAAAAAAGCAGAGAATCTATACCAAGGACTTTTCAAACCTGTTAATAATGATGACTACGTACACGTCATTGAACCCGGTTTTAGCTTTAATCGCTACAGTTCAATCTTTCAAGAAACACTCATCAACTCGTTTGAACCACTAAGAACAAATAATAGCACCAACTACTCTGTAGGTCCTCAACAGGCCGGTGCAGATGCCTCAGCATTACGCGAAAAATTTATAAAAGCAATTGTTGATAAAATTAATCCAGAAGTGGATCATGCCATTAATATTCATGCAATACAATCTGCAATGACTGATCAAATGGTTAAAGATTTTAAAAAATACGAGATCTATTTTACCAGTGGCATGGAGGGTCTAGGCAACTATAGATTTGCACTTTTAACTGACATGTCAGATAACCCAAAACTTGAAAGCGGTAAAATCTATTTTTATAAAAAAGACAATCAGTTTAAATACAAAGTGATTGATGATCGCAATAATATAGTCGGAGGTGACATTTCAAGTGCACAACTTCAAGAAATATTAACACAACCACGCACGAGCGTACCCGAGCTAGACGCTAAAACAAATCAATTACGCAGCGAATTTATTCCGCTGATAAATAACGCTAGATTAACAGTAGTTAATGGGCTTCCCGTTACAAATAATATGGCAGTAGACACTTTGTATATTTGTCATGAAGAAAATGGTAAGTTTCAGTTTGCTGCAAAAACGGCAAGTGGCGTAAAAACAGGTCATGTGAATAAAATTGTTTTAGGTCGACTATTAACCTCTTCCAATACACCTCTCACCGCTGCTCATTTAGGCCTATTTTTTCCAGAGATACGACAAAATCTTTCACAAAATCAGAGATCATTCGTTTCTTAAATAATCAAGTAACCAGTAAAGAAAACATGGATGACATGATAGGGGAAGCTGATGAAACTAATCCTAGACGGCTAGTTGAAACCTATATCATTCGACTCATAAAATTTTGTACAGGTGATTTTTCAGGTTCCGACGACGATATTTTTACTACTATAATACCTCCCGCACCGTTTTATGATTTAGTCACACTTATTCAAAAAAAGCATGCGGAGAACCGACGCCAACGCGTATGCAGAAGAAGAAAAAACAACTGACATCAATAAATTAATCAATAAACTCTCCATAGCCGCGCAATTTTTTATGTGGCATGTTAATAGCTATTGTATCGCCAATGAGCTTTGTGAACCCAATACTAATTTCGGCCAACTATAGATGAAATAGTACGCTTAGTGAGCAAGTGGCTGCGGCGATCAAAGTCGCTTTTCAAACGGGCGCCAGTGTTGAGGCGGCTTTATTTAAGATTATCGTGGATAATAAATCAACCTTTAGATTTAAAACACAAAAAAACGTTAACGCAGCCGATGCGCGATATTCCAAGCAGAGTTTACAAACAATCTTATTGCCATTTTAGAATCCCCTCATTTTGATGATTTTATCAAGTTAAGATATTTGATCACCCAGGCTATTTTTTCACGCATCAAATGCGTATTTGCACTGACTTTGCAACTGTAATGCTTGAAGGGTTTGCTGGGATAACGCTTAGAGCCTGATCTGATAGACTATTTCACAAAAACGCGTGATCACTTTTTAAAGAATCATTAAAAAAACTCGCGATTTTCCCAGCCAAAATACGCATCTTTTTACAAAAGTTAAAATGGATGTGCCACAAACTTTAAAAGAGCAATTGCGCAAATGTGATAACGTGCAAAGCAAAGCACAGGCTATTGAACAAATTGCACTTTTGCTATTGTCTGAAACAGAAAATAATCAAAAGACTTTTCAGCAATTAAGCAAAGAATTAATAGATCTATGGTGCTATCACCCCATTGGCGTGATCAAACGTGTTGTTGATGCCGCTATTAGACCCGGCGATAAAAGAGCATTTAATGATAAATTTTTAGGTGACCAACCGCACTTTACCCTTTCTATTGAGATGGCAAAAAATCTATATGCAGGCAGTCTTCAACGCGAAGGCTTGCAAAGAGGGTTTAATTTTCGAACGGAAACGGATATACGAAGATTATTTACGGCCCCTGTGAATCTGATGCAAATATTATATTGAAACCAATGAAAGTGCAGAAGGTGGATTTGTGCTTATTGGCAATCAAGCAGATATTGATGCAATCCGTGCTCAAGTCTCTAATCAACGTAATAAATTTTACCTAACCCCGGCCATGGTAAACTCGCTTTATCAAGAAGCTAATGATAGAAGTCTTAATAATCCAGTGAATGCTTATCACATGGAAAATTTAAGTGGACAAGATAAATTAATTAAAGCCTTATTATTGTAGGCCTTACGATTAAAGCACAATCAATAAATTACCCGGCTTATGCAAATAAAGATCCCAGCACTGCGGGCTGCATTTTATCGCTTGCTCCTGAAATCACCCGGCAATTGGAAAATATTCATGAAGCGCAAACCGTCCTACAACCACAGTACGTGTGACCCCTGCTTATGCAAGTGCTAGCGCAACTGCGAGCATGAATAATGACTTGTTGCCCGGTTATAAATTTGGTGATGAACTATTTAAACAATTCCTTGCCGAAGAAACCAAGGCATAGTCCTAGCACACACAAAAAGTCTGATGATGACGGCGATCCTTTAGTCATCGTTGTCAATAAAAATGGCTATCCAGCAATCATGCATGGCAACCATCGTATGTTGATGAAAACGGATCTATAGTGGTACATAAAAATGATAACGGCAACGTGACGGAATTAACCGGCACTGCGCGTAGTGAGGCCATCAAAAATATCCGCGTACGATTAGAAATACACCGCAATCAAAAAATCATGGTCGCTGCGATAAAAGCTTATTTTGCAGGTTATGCACAAAGCTGATCAGCCATTTAAGCACTAACCAATTTTTCTTAATAATGACCAGACTTGAGTATACTGTAGCCCGAGTCGATTACGCAATAAACCTTATCCCTTTTTTGCCAATAAGAAAGGGTATCGAATAGTTGTCAAAGATAATGTGGTTGTAGTTAATAAAAATGATACGCTCATTTCTGACCCCACAGAACGTCAAGCTGTTTTGCGTGACCTTAGTCAGCATTTGCCTGAATTAAGGAAGTATATGGAAGGGCTGATACCTGGACTCTACACAAAACAAAGCGCATTTTCATTTAATTAATTTTCTTTTACAAAAAGGCATGATAGGGGCATAATCTCTATCATGTCTACGTCTTATATAAGTGAATTAACTTACCATCCTGATAGCTGTATTTATTTTGAACAGATTAAAGGTAGGCCTTGGCCTATTTTTTTAGACAGTAGTTATCCTTACAGTCAGGCGGGACGTTATGATATTTTAAGTGCAGCACCTGTTGCGCATTTAGTCACTTATGGCAAAACTACAACGATTAACACGCCGCAAGGCCAGACCCACAGTTTCGATGATCCCTTTGCTTTACTTAAAACCCAATTAGCGCAGCATCAGGCTAAATGCTCGCATCTGCCTTTTAATGGTGGGGCTTTGGGTTATTTTGCTTATGATTTAAATAAACGTTTAGAAGATCTGCCAGATACGGCGATACATGATATTTCCCTACCGGATATGTCGGTAGGTATTTATTTGTGGGCGGTGATTGTTGATCATTTGGATAAAAAAACCTATTTATTAAATCCGCCTGAAAATAATCAACCGGAAGGTTGGCAGGAAATTTATAGGCATTTGTTAAACACCCCGTCATTGCAAGCTGTGCTGCGCAACCCAGGTAATGACCTGGCAAAACTTACTAGCAATTTAACAAAAACTCAATACCAAGAAAAATTCGCACAAATCATGCAACATATTGAAAACGGCGATACTTATCAAATTAATTTTGCTCAACGTTGGCAAGCGTCATTTATGGGTGATCCTTGGCAGTTATATCGTCAATTACGTGAAAAAAATCCTGCGCCATTTGCAGCTTTTATTCCCATGCCTGATGGCGCTATTTTAAGTTGCTCGCCCGAGCGGTTTTTAACGGTAGATGATCGCCAAGTGACCACTATGCCGATTAAAGGTACTGCTGCACGCAACGCTTTTCCTCTTCAAGACCAATTGGCCGCGCAAGCCTTATTAAACAGCGATAAAAATCGTGCGGAAAATATAATGATTGTTGATCTGATGCGTAATGATTTGGGTAAAAGTTGTATTATTGGCTCGGTACATGTGCCTTCTTTGTGTGCCTTGCAAAGCTTTACTATGTGCATCATTTAGTGAGTACCGTGTGTGGGCAATTGCGTGCGGATAAACAGCCGCTGGATTTATTGCGGGATTGTTTTCCGGGTGGATCGATTACCGGTGCACCTAAAATTCGGGCGATGGAATTGATTGATACGTATGAGCCGCATCGGCGGCATATTTATTGTGGCAGTATTGGGTATATTGATTTTAATGGGCAGATGGATACTAATATTGCGATACGTACGGTAGTGGTTGATGATGATGCGCTTTATTTTTGGGCTGGTGGGGGTATCGTTAAAGATTCGGTTGTTGAATTGGAATATCAAGAGACTTTGGATAAAGTTAGACCGTTTTTGGAGATGTTTCAGTAAATTTATACTCGGGCATTCGTCCAAACGGGGCCTGTCCTGCGTTTTTTTTCCGTGCTCGCAAGCTGCGCGCGGGAAAAAAGCCTCCGGCCACCCGTTTGGAACTTGTTTTGTATCATGAGAAAAGTTGAGCGTATGGGTTATTTAATACTATAATGTGTTGATTTATAGTAATGGATGGAGTGAATGATGTCTGAGCATAAACCTGGGTTATCTGATGATATGGTTGATGGGATTACGGCCCTGGTGCTGATTATTTTGGCGGTTTCCGCTACGGTTTACTGGTTGACTACTTTACCGAGTTCTTGAGTTAGCGCAGGATGGTGAAATCGGTGAATGGTTGGTAATCGGCTATTTGAACCTCTACTTTGTCTACGCGTGCTGCAGGTGGTCCTTGATTGAGTGCGGCAATTAGGGTTCTAGTTGTTCTGTGCTGCCGCAGGCTAAGGCGACTACGCTGCCATCGTTCTCATTACTGACCCAACCTTTTATTTGTAATGTTTGTGCCACTTCTTGGGTAAAGGCGCGAAAAAATACACCTTGCACGCGGCCGCTGACTTTAATTTTTTTACACAGTTGACTCATTCTTGCTTCCTTATTTATGATGGCGTTTTGGAGTATTTTATGTCAAAAGTCATTATTTATCATAATCCTCGCTGCAGTCATTCTAGACAAACATTAGCCTTGCTGGAAAGTTTGGGCTATCAGCCTAAAGTCATTGAATACTTGCAAACACCCCCTAGCGTAACTGAATTAAAGCAGATTTTAAAGATGCTGGGCATGAAACCCCGTGACTTGATGCGACAAAAAGAAAGTGAATATAAAAGCTTAGGTTTAGATGATCACAATTTGAGTGAAAGCGCTTTGCTTCAAACCTTGCACGAGCACCCGATTTTGATAGAACGACCCATCGTCATTATTGATAAACAAGCCTGCATAGCAAGACCTGCCGAAACCTTAATGGAGATAATTCCTTTATGATTACCCTTTTAGTTTTATATTATTCTCGTTACGGCGCAACGCAAAAAATGGCAGAATTAATTGCGCTAGGCATAGAATCTGTGGCGGGTGTGCAAGCCTTAATTCGTACAGTTGCGCCGATCAATTTAGATGAAAAACCACCCTTGCTGCCTGAACAGGGTCCGCCATTTGTAACCTTGGACGATTTAAAAAATTGTGATGGCTTAGCCTTAGGCAGTCCTACCCGTTTTGGTAATATGGCTGCGCCTTTGAAATATTTTTTAGATTCAACCAGTAATTTATGGATGAGTGGTGCCTTGGTGGGTAAACCCGCTGTGGTCTTTACTTCAACTGCCAGTATGCATGGTGGGCAAGAAACTACTTTGCTGAGCATGATGTTGCCTTTATTACATCATGGCATGTTGATCATGGGCATCCCTTATACCGAACCAGAGCTCACCACAACCTTAGAAGGCGGCACGCCTTATGGTGCTCGCATTTAGCGGGACCACGCAGTGATATATATCATTTCACCCTCAGAACAAATTTTGTGTAAGAAATTAGGTAAACGTTTAGCGCAAACTGCAGTTCAACTTTCTAAAACAACAAAGGCGAGTGCATAATCTTTTTCGTGGGTAAGGCTTAAATGGGCTGTGCGTATATTTTTTTGTTGATATAAGGCATAAGCTTTATCTAAAAAATATAATTCTGGTTTACCCGCGCTGTTATTGGCAACGCCAATTTGTGCAAAGCCTAAGCCTTGGGTAAAACCTGTTCCTAAGGCTTTCACTGTCGCTTCTTTAGCGGCAAAGCGAGAGGCTACATAAGTGGCTTGATCTTTATGTTGTAAAAAAAGTGTAAATTCTTCGGGCGTTAAAATACGCTGCGCAAAGCCATCACCAAAACGATTGAGGCTTTTTTCAATGCGCATAATTTGCACCAGATCGGTCCCAATACCTGTGATTGTCGTTTTTGTGCCTCATATATGCGGCGTTTCATAGGATTACTCAAATACTACACGACATTGCGGATTGCCATTGGCGTCTGTTGTGCCAATGACTTGTACTCGATTGACTTGTGGAAGAATTTTACTCAGAACTTCTTGGCGAGATAATTGTGGGTGCAAGCTCGGTGCACTGCCAACGTCACCAGGCATACATTTACAGGTCCCATCCCCGCAGGAAATAAAAATAAAGAAAGGTATATCACATCTGAATAACGGGGAATTTGTACACTTTGATCTTGGTTATTATTGGCCAAGTCTGCCGCATCTTGCCGCCAGGGGATAATCGCCGCATCTTGATAATAATATTGGTACTCTAAGGTTACTGCATCCGTCATCAGGTTAGTAAAACTCAAATTTGTATCTACTATTAATGGCGCTGTCAATACGCGTGTTTGTGCTCCACCCGATTGCTGCTGCGGCGTTGGTATTGTTTACATTTACTCCCGGCGCATAGCCTGTCGAAGAAGCGTCAGGCGGCAAAGGTTGCTCAAGGGTACTTGATTGGGGAATGACATAGGGGGAGGTTGAAAGCCATCCAACGCATCATTGGGTGCATCATTTAAATTATCTGCATGGGCAACAGAGATTAAAATTACCCATAAAGATAAGTTAAATAATAGACGCATTACTCCGCTCCATCGGTATGCGAAGTTTGCTCGACCTTGACCTTTTTCACGTTGGATCCGTTGATAAAATTCTTCACGGTGCACAGAAACTTCTTTAGGTGCATTAACACCAATACGGACTTGGTTACCTTTTACGCCCAATACGGTGATAGAAACGTTATCGCCTACCATCAGCGTTTCACCGATTCTTCTCGTTAAAATTAGCATCTTTTTTCTCCTTAAGTCCTTGATGCAAGGCCTATTGTATCAGCCGCTCTTCTTCCGGCTGGGTATCTAAACTAAAGGCCGCGTGCAACGCACGAACGCCTAGCTCTAAATACTTTTGTCCACTAACACCGAAATCTTTATCTCAGATGTTGATACAAGTTCGATATTGATTCCTTGTTGACCTAATACCGCAAACATTTGTGTTGCAACACCCGGTCTAGAACGCATACCAGCGCCTACCAAAGAAATCTTGGCAACATGTTTATCGCCATGAACACCGCTTGCACCCAGCAGTTTTGCTTGCTGCTGTAATACTTCCATTACGGTATTATAGTGGTTTTTATGTACAGTAAAGGCTAAATCTGATAATCCTTGAGCACTGGTATTTTGTACGATCATGTCGACATCAATATTAAGCCCGCTCACCGCGCCTAACAGTTGTGCGCCTATGCCCGGGGAATCTTTAATACCCAAAATACCAACTCTAGCCTCATCCCGATTAAAAGCAATACCCGATACTACTGAATGTTTCATAAGCCCTTCCTCTAAAGCAATCAACGTGCCAGAACCTTCTTCAAAAGTCGATAATACCCTTAAGGGTACATGATAAAGTCCTGCCAATTCTACGGAATGGATTTGTAAGACTTTGGCACCTAAACTTGCCATTTCTAACATTTCCTCAAAAGTAATGTGTGATAATAATCGCGCTTGCGGTACTATCCGTGGGTCTGTGGTATACACGCCCGCCACATCGGTATAAATTTGACACTCAATGGCTTTCAAAGCACCGGCTAATGCCACCGCTGAGGTATCAGAACCGCCACGGCCTAAAGTGGTAAGTGGATGCGTA
>CAWCVU010000027.1:0-29812 GCA_963798975.1 uncultured Gammaproteobacteria bacterium | reverse complement strand
ACAAAAATGGGGTTAGATAGTGGTGACAGTGTCACCACTATCTCTGTTTATATTTTTGCGGCATAAGTTATAATTTTTAATTATAAAAATCATACTTAAATTACTATAAATACCAGAATTCACTAAAAATAGTATTAATTATCAGATGGATATTTTTATTAGCTGTAGACATTTATCACTATTAGTCATACCATATGGGTATTGTACAAAAACTGATACAGGGGGTAAGCCGAGATACGTGTAATTTTTATACACAACTCTCATAACCGATTAATTATGCAAGGAAACAGGAATTTTTAACATAAAATATATTCCTAATGGGGTAGAGCTTCTAATGCTTCTACTATCCCATCTGCGCCGGGATTTTACATGCTTGGTCATAACTTTGGTTTTGCTTTAGCGCTAATGTGGTTTTCGATTTTGCTTATAAGCGCTTCTTTTGCACGCATGTAATCTTCTTTAGGGCCTTGTATCAAAGCCTTGTAATCGTTTTGATTGCCTATCAGTTTATATAATCCACCTAATACTGATCCCGTGTATCCAGTGACTACTTTTGTTCTGATTATATCTTCATTATCTTCGAGTTCTTCAAAATTGATTTCAGACTTAATTTTTTTTAAAATAGAATATGCATTTAATAGATTGTCTAGGTTACCTTCTTTCAAATAGCTAGCTATTAACATTATATCTGCATTGAATTTTAAAGTGTCCTGTTCATTTAACATATAACCCCCTTTTCTTAGATGTATTATTAAAATGTTAAGCTCATCGTACCGACTTGAGACCTGCATTGTCAAATCTTCACTATGAATCTTATTTTATAAATACCTAACTTAGTTCAGAATTTCTATATTTACAATTTTGCTTTAGGAATATTTTTTCTATTTAACTCACGCGATGGGCACACGTCTAAAAATTTAAAAATTGCATCAAAATATTCCGATTTCTTTTTTTTCTTAGCCTGAAGATGAACACACTCTTCAAATACAACAGTTTGAAAGTTTGGATTTGCTTTAGACATTGCAGTAATATTCCCTAAGGGTACGAGCGAGTCTAGCTTGCCAAATAAACCTAAAATAGGAACAGGTATACGTTGTAAAATACCCTGATGCAATGGTCTCATCCCTGAAACCAGATTTGAAAAGAGTGACAGACTCTAAGGCTTGAGCCATTCGATAAATATAGTGATTCACTGATTGTAAAGTATTACTAAATTGAACAACCGTGCCATCGATGATGACAGAAGTAAATAGGTTTGGCTGTTTTGCCGCAGTATAGCAGGCCCAAAGTCCACTAAAAGACATACCAAATAAATGTAAATCAGTGTTAAATTTCTGCTTCGCCCAAATCCTCTGAAATTTAGAAAAACCGTATTGTATCCATTCTTTGCAAATTCAAAATGAAAACCCTCTTTTAGGAACATAGACATGCCATCTTTTCTGTTAGGATGACAAATGATGACTGTTCCTTTCACTTGCGAAGCAGTGCTGCCATACCAGGTGATCTGAATGTTACCCTGGTTCCCATTCTTTAAAAATTCTTTATTCATTTCTAGGGGTAGTTGCGCTACCCAACCAAATTGAGAATAATGGTTTGCCAGCATGACTAAACTTGCCAAATACTTTGAGGCGAGGGGAGCAGTGGACTGTAATATAGTGTGGTGGCTACTTTCAGGTTGCATCAGCATTTTCTCCTTATTCAAACAGCAAATTATATTACATCAATTGCTAATAATTAGGTGTTATTATTACTTTATTAAGACCAAGCTAAAAAAAAGACGATTCAACCAGGCACAATTAGTTTAGCGAACCTGAATTTAAAGAAATAGAGGAAAACACCAAAATAAAGAAATTTTCCCCCTAAATTTATTATTCGCATCGAACATGTAATGTAACCTTTGCAGATGTTCTACTAAGCTTGTTTTCCAGCGCTGCTGGTGCCATTTAAAAAAATGACTATGGGTGTATTTTTCATGATGAAAATGCTACTAAAAATTCATTCTTTAAAATATCTTCGCATGCAACTGCATTGGTAAATTGAAAGGCATGCATGCCGCATTTTTTGCACCTTCAACATTGGGCATGTGATCATCAATAAACAAGGTTTCTGCTGGAATTAATTGATTATTTTTCAATAAATGCAAGTAAATTTCTTCAGCGGGTTTTAAATAACCTATGTCTGCTGAAACAACAACATCTATAAACTTATCCCAGAAATCATATTTTATTTTCAAATAATCAACGATTTCTTTGACATTGTCTGTAATACAATAAAGAGGCACACCGCTTTGATATAAATTATCTAATAACTGAAAACTACCTTTAACAGGTGTTAGCGATTCTTTAACATAGGCCATTAATTTTTCAAATTGTGCAATATCAATAGCAGGCTTGCAATGAGGTAGGCTCTAGTCGCTCCTTTGACGAGGTAATACTAATTAATAATGAAGGCGGTAAATTATGCAGAATGAATATGAAAACGAAATCCAAGATAAATCTGAGTCATCATCAAGCCAGGCATCTTTGATACGAAATACGTCTATCCAGGGTGGTGCAACAGTTGTTTTGCCAAATCAAGCTAATACACTTCCAACTTTTCGCCAAGAAGCATACAATCTAATAAGCTGGGGTAGTAATCTAGTGTTAAGTGGTTGTAGCTCCACCCGAGAGACTATCACGCTAGCGCAGGAAGGTTTTTGTGCTTTTACTGCACTTCAAATCAGCGGTGTATTATCTGCCGTTACATTTGGAGTGGCGAAGGAGCTTAATAGTGCGGATGACACAAACCCGAATAGTTTTTACATCATATCAGGAATGACCGCTGCCCTATTAGCAGTTACTGGATTATCCTATGGATTTTTAAGGGTGGAAGCATTACGCTTAGAATCAAAGGCTAGGGAAGAGAATATACAAAATGTAGCTAGTGACCTTCAGGCAGAGTTGATTAATCTCAAAAGACAAATACGTGGCATGCAGGACGTGCTTGAACATACTGAAATACAACCTGAGGAACAAGTAATAGCTGATAACAGTCTGCGGTTAGGTAGTAAATAGCTAAGGAGTTTCAAATGCCAGAAGATACTAGATTAATAAAAGCCGTGTTAGGTGGAGATATTACAAAAGTATTGCCTTTGATTACTATTGAGAGCATTAATGCTAAAGGAGAATTAGGTAAAACTGCGTTGCATAATGCTGTTCTTTTTGTTAGTACGCCGGAAACTGTAGTGAGCGCATTATTAAATCATGGTGCAAATATTAACGCGTTTGATGATGCTGGACGCACCCCATTAAGTGATGCCGGTAAAGGTGCGCGCACTATTGATGATGTTTATGCTCGCAGGGCGTGTCAACTTATTGAAAGGGGGGCCGTTTGGCCGGATACCCCGCTAGGGAAATCTGCATGGCGGAAGTTGCCATCAGTGGTGCAGCAATTATTTACTGATAAACTTCTTGCCTATCAACAACAGCAAGAACAGTTAGAAGCTGAGGAAAAAGCCAAAGCGTTTGGAATACTCTCTAAGTATGTCGAACATATTCAACCTAATACACCTTTGTCTTTAACTTCCGTTGCATTTCCTCCCGGATTACATCATCGGTCGGTTGAGTTAAAAACTATTAAATGAACAGGTGTTTTTGGAATTGGCGGGTATATAAAATTTGTGAAAGCATTTTTATATATATCAGATCAGCCTGTTCATGACTAGGCTGTTGTGCTTTAGCAACCAAGTCAATTGTGGCATTACTATGCATAATCATGCTAATTGTTATTACTTGCTCGAGCCAGTAGTAGCTGCTGTTGGACTATTTAGAGTTAAAATTAAAGTTAAGCTTACTAATAATTTGTTCGGCTTGTATTGCGGCAATCGTTTCATATAAGATTGCAACTAATGGATCATTTTCATATTGTGGTTGTGCAATAATATTGTTTGACCATTGGTTGCGGGCATTATTAGGCGTTCTATAATATTCATCTTGTTTATTTTCTTTGAAGATAAAAAATAGCATTGCAAAAGATTGAAGATAATACATGCTTCTTCTAGATTTTTCATGCTCCTGTTTATTAACTAACGCATCGATTTGATCAGATTTTTTATAAAGACCTTTGTGAGGGATAAAGGTTTCATTATCAAATTGTAAATCTGCGGGCATTGTTTCGTAATTAGTTCCGTTAAGAAAGAAATTATTAGTTTCATTTAATTTTTTCCTTATGAGTGCGCCAGTAGCTGTCGTTCCTGCTATTCGCAGTTGGTTTTCCGCAAGCCCACCATCATGAATTACACCTTCACGTGTAATATAGACACTGTTTAAGCCTATTCCGTCAACATTCTTAGCAGTAACCTGATCTAATCCTTTGGTAGATAATTCGATATGACTGTAAGTAGAAATAAATTTTTTAATTCTTGCGATATTATTTATTATGATCATACTGCGATCTTTATCGTAGATTAGCTTTTTATTGAAGCAAAGCACAACTTTTTTTGCGGCACAAAATTCGAGTTCTGTTTTGATGCTTTGTTCGCCGTCTAAGTGGATTCTACCTGTATCATGAATTAGTGAAATATTTTTATCGCCAAAAATTAAAATACTAATACAAACTTCTAAGCTGTCTGTATACAAGCCTTCAATTTCTGAAGATGATTTATCCCTTGATAATCTGCCGCATTCGTATTCTTAATAATACCCCCGATATTTTATTTATTCCCGAGCGAATTAGATAGATTTACTGGAGATAAAAATACTTAAATCGATAAAGTCACGGGGTCAGGCATGGGTTTATACACAATAGGGTCAGGCAAACATTATATATCCACATGCCTGCCTCTAATATGCTTGCCTGACCCCGTGACCCCTATCCCATTGACAACATTAGCCAATTGACTTAGAATGCTTCATATGAAAATTAAAGTAGTTTTAAACATGGATAACACGCCAGGCACTGCTGTAATATCGTGCAAATATGGCAATGAATATGAGCATAATCCGGAGTGGTTGTTTAACTTAAATTGAATTTTTTATGCAGTTGGTTTATTGCATACCGCTATGGTTGAGGCAAAGAAATTCAATTGTCCTGTCACAGAAATATTAACAGAGATACAGTTTGATCGCTCAAAATCACTACGGTTGATTTAAAGAAGGCTTTTTAATTATGCTAGTGCTATACAATAACGTTAAAAAAACAGACAAAGATAATTTTTGCAAAGCAATCGAAGCAATTCCAAAAATCACCAAGTCATTTATACTTTCTATCCATTTCATAATGAAGGTGATTTTGATCAAACAATTGATGTGATTGAAAAAACTGAACCCACAGTAATTAATGATAAAAAAGTTAAGGTTGCATTATTAACAGGAGAATCTAACATTATTTCCATGTTGCCTGCAATTGAGATTCATGCACATATAGTCATTCTTAATGATGTTAATGAAAGAGTGCATTTACATACAAAATTTATGCTCAATTGTTTTAGGGAATCAAAAACTATCAATGAGTTTAACAAAAATTACATGATTAACAACCCAGTCATAGATCAATACACTAATGAGGATTATGTAAAAGAAGAGCTCGGTAGTAGGTCGCAATCGATGAGTCAAATATACTCTGATCCACCGAGGAAAGATATCAAAGATGCAAAAGTGCTTTAAATAGATTAGTCATTGTTTGGACTAGCGTTGATTTTTTTAATTTAGAGCAATGTCAGTTATTATCAGCAGCATTACGTGATAGCAATGCAATTGTTACAATATTAAACCTGACGAATTTGCAGCATTATGATGAAAGCAATAATTTGCCAAAAACGCTAGCGCATCTGTTAGGGTTTGAAAGAGATAATAAACCTTTTATTCTATATTCTACTGGTTTTCATGCAAATGATAGAAAAGCGCTTAGAAGCAAGGTGACACAAGACATAGAATTATATAATCACTTTCTTCTTGAATCCAAAAAAACGCAATATGCATATTCGATCACTGCAGCGGCAGAGATAAACGTCCATGATATAAATAGCCTAGGTAATACGCAAATAATACAGCAGGCTAATGATTGCATTGCCAAGCTTTCCAAGCAGGCAGGCTTAGATGATGGTTATATGCCTACGATAAAAATAGAATCCTACCTCACGTTACTTTTTAATAATGTAAAATACCATATGGTATTATGCAAAGGTTCGGGAGATGATGCAGTGCAACTCCAAAAGTCTGAGGAGATTTTCCTACTTTTGGCTAAGCGATTAATGCCATACTGGGCAGCAACATGGTATTTAAACGAAAAACAATTATGCATTAATAACAAAGAAATTCACCCAGCCAGAGTGAAAGAATTTATTGATAAAGAACATGCGGCATTATTGCATGTTCAAAATAAATAAAACTTTCTTTTTTAAGCAGCGCTTAATTCTATATCCTCCACGGGGGTTAATTTATCTTGCTATTAGCTATGAAAAAAGGGCATATTAATGCCTTAAGGTTAAATACGACCAGGAAGTAATCTGCATGACAATTAGGAATTCTAATATTAGACTGGGGTTTTAACTTAGTGATATTATTTAAGATACCTATCATACCAGAGATAAATTAAATCATGACAGAAATCATTCGTAGGTTCGACACAACGCCAACTGAACATGCCCTCGCTGCACCTTGGCTTGAAAGCGTAGAGGTACCACAGGGTGCAAGATGGTTATTTGTGAGCGGACAAGTACCTCCGATTATTAACACAGAAGTTGATATTGAAGATAAAGCTGCTTATGGTGATATGGCAGTGCAAACACGTGGCATATTATTACGCGTCAAACAAAAATTAAAAAATGCGGGTTTTGATTTAAGTGATATTATCAAAATGACTGCATTTCTAGTCGCAGATGAAAATACAAAGAAACCTGATTTAGAAGGTTTTGGCCGTGCTTATCGAGAATTTTTTGGTCAAATCAAAAAGGGAAATTACATGCACGTACACGGGTACAACTGGTTCAATTGATGAACCCGGCTTGGTTAGTAGAAATAGAAGTGATAGCAGCGAAGCTGGATAAACTTTAAAAAATAGATGCCTGATTTTTGGCGACGAGGTATTATCAACCATGACAAATGTATTTAATAAGCAAGACAATAAAATCAGTCATATTCTTGCATCCATTAATTCGTTTGATGAATATGAAAAGCTTAAACTAGACATTCAAACATTGGAATATATAGCTAAAGAACTTGTTCTTCGGCATAACCTACCAGAAAAGCCACTGCGACTTTTTCCAGAGGGCACAAATATTGTATTTGAATATGGTGATGAACAAGTAATTAAAATATTCCCGCCTTTACATTTAGAGCAATTCAAAAGCGAATTATTGGTATTGTCGCATTTGCAAGGTCAACTTTCTGTGCCTACGCCTTTTGTTGAATTGAGTGGCGAGTTTTTTGACTGGCCCTATATTATCATGACTAAACTTGACGGTATCCTCCTGGAAACAATATGGGAAGATATGGACCACAATAATAAAATTGTCATCATTCGCGAATTGGGGCACTTAATCCAGGAAGTGCATTCTTTACCTATTGATGGACTCGAAGCGATTGATAGTCATTGGAACCCATTTGTCACGCAACAAATAGCGCATTGTACAGAACACCAGCGAAGCAAAGGTCTTCCACTATCTTTACTTAAGCAAATTCCATTTTATCTTGAGCAGATTAAAGATTCGCTACAAATCCACAAAAAGCCAGTCATTTTAACAGGTGAATATACGCCCATGAACTTTTTGGTTAAAAAATTTGACGGTCTTTGGCATATTGCTGGATTAATTGATTTTGCAGATTCCATGCTCGGTTTGCCGGAATATGATTTATTAGGGCCGGGCGCTTTTTTAATTCAAGGTGATAAAACTCTTTTAAGGGAATTACTAACCTCGTATGGTTATTCTAAAAATAGGTTAACTGAAGAATTGAGCCATAGGCTCACGGCATTAATGTTGCTGCATAAATACAGTAACTTGAATGTTCAGTTAAGAATTAAAATGTGGAAAAATAAAGTAAACAGTTTAAAGGATTTAGAAAATCTTGTTTGGGGTTTCAATCAATAAGGATTAAGTCTTTTTACCATAGGGACCATGAAACTCTGATTTCAAATCCCCGAGGATCCTTATCCAGCTGTCGGTATATTAACGCGTCACTCCCTGTCCTGCCCATGCGTGGACCCCGTGATAGCAAAGATTCGCTACCAATAAGGCATTTTGCACGAAATCAATCCTCCAAGCCTTACCATCCTATTGAATATAAATTAAGTTTGTTGTATGATTTACAGTTGTACTCTATAAAGGTTTACCATGAAGAAAAAAGTGAAGCAAGAACATAAATCAGCTATAGATCAATATGTTAGTACTACTTTCTGGTGGGTGGCACGCCTAAGCCTCCCAATTCTTGCACTAACGATTCTTGCTGCGCGTTTAGGACAAAATACTAGGGATAACGGCTTAGCCACTTTGGCGCCCGTAAATGCAGGCTCCTCTGCTTCATTTCTAAATCTCTATCAAGATTATGAGTCAATATGTACCAGCAGGGCGCCCGGCTTATTTTTTTCTAATCGCATTCCCTATCAGGATACCGATACTTTGTATCCTTATACATGCTGGCAAACAGATTTAGGCGAGAATAGATATGGTTTGAATTTCACAGCAAAATCCAAGCAAGATCATGAAAGGGCATCTGCTAATTTTACGGCCATTGAAACAGAAGCTGTAAATTCTAAAAGTGATATGGAATACTTTATGCCTTTAAAAAATATCTATTCCATGCATAATAAAATTTTCTTTGATGAACTTAAAAGTGAAGGGTATACAGCAGATCAATTAGTCAGAATGAGGCCACTTGTTCAATTGAAGCAAAAGTTGCCTGCTGATCAATTAAAGCACACTATACCACTTCGTGAGATACAAAATATTATTGAAAACATACATCTTCAATATTATATAAAAGAGGGTATACAATGTGGAACCAGTGTGGAATATAATATCGTAAGAATTCTTTTTAGTAATCTTGAAAAATACCAGTCGTTAAAAAACGCACCTCATTTTTTAAGACTTCACTTCAAACTAAATAATGATGAAGTAGACACTGCAAAATCTTTAACTTTTAAAGAACATTCAACTTTGATTTTATATAAACCAGGAAAATTGACTGAGCGGATTGAGACTATATTAGCAGAGAATTCCATTTATGGTGATGCTTACCAGGCTGCTATGTCAGGTTTTAGTCAAGCC
The DNA here is from genome assembly GCA_963798975.1 of uncultured Gammaproteobacteria bacterium. Taxonomy (GTDB): domain Bacteria; phylum Pseudomonadota; class Gammaproteobacteria; order JABCZS01; family JABCZS01; genus JABCZS01. The sequence goes on along the minus strand of CAWCVU010000027.1, from coordinate 20,571 downwards.
AGAGATCAAATTATTGATTTAGTCACGAATTCAGGCGAAGGTCTTGAATGCGATAATTGGTTACCCTCTGTCGGATTATTCCCAAATCATTGCTTGACTCAAGGCAACAACACAATAACACACATTCAATTCTTCAATTTTAATGATAACGCACTTGTCTTTCGATTTTTAAAGCATTTCATTAAAAAATATCCTGAAATTTATGAGTCGTATTTAGAGCCGGGCCTTACAACGAAGGAAGCTTTTATACCTAAAGGTCTCCATTTGTAAGAAAAACTAGGTTTATAAACCTATCGTCTTTAGGTAGAATGGTAAGATATTGAAGAGGCAACTACCAAGCATTCCTCGGTAGTTCAAATTAAAGAGGTAGAAATACGAAGAACAATTTTAGTCTACTAAGACGGCCTATCGATATTTATACTCATGATGATAAACTGATGAAAAATGAAACTCATGCACGCACACGGGTACAAGTGGTTCAATTGATGAATCCACCTTGGTGAGTAGAAATAGACATGATGCAGCGAAAATGGATAATAAAAAATAGATGCCTGATTTTCGGCGACAGGGTTTTTGGGTTTGGCTAGAATAGCAGGAAAGGGAGTAATTATGTTAACTGCTAAAGCCAAGAAAGAATATTATCAAGCCTTGCTGGATAAAAAAAGTGAATATGAAGGGATATTCTATGTGGGGGTTAAAACCACGGGTGTATTCTGTCGTCCCACTTGTCCCGCACGAAAACCTAAATTTGAAAATTGTGAATTTTTTGCAACGGCTAAAGAAGCGTTGTTGGCTTCATTTCGTCCTCTGCAAACGTTGTCGTCCGCTTACACACCCGAATCAAGTTTCAACATTAGTACAAACCTTGGTTGAAGCTGTAGAAAATAATCCAGAAAAGCGATGGAAAGACAGTGATTTTAAAGCTTTATCAGTGGATGCATCAACAGCACGTCGGCAATTTAAAAAAAGATTTGGGATGACCTTTGTTGAATTTGCACGTGCGCGACGTATGGGTCTAGCTATGAAACAAATTCGCTCAGGGGATGCTGTGATTGAAGCACAATTATCCAGCGGCTATGAATCCAGCAGCGGTTTTAGAGATGCATTTTCACGTATTCTAGGTGCAGCACCTACAAAATTAGGACAAAATAATATTTTAAAAGCCTCCTGGCTTGATACAAAATTAGGTCCTATGATAGCCATCGCAGACGAACATGCACTTTATCTTTTAGAGTTTGTAGATAGAAGAGGCTTAGAGCGTGAAATAGAGCGCTTACGTATAAAAACAAAAACAGCCATTATTCCAGGAATGACACCCGCAATTGTTTCTATTGAAAAAGAATTAGATTTATATTTTTTAGGAAAACTAATAAAATTTAAAACGCCCTTATGTCTTCTAGGTTCACCGTTTCAAAAGAAAGTTTGGGAAGCGTTGATTAAGATTCCACAAGGTGAAACACGCTCGTATTTAGATTTAGCAAAAGCCCTCGGAAAACCCACAGCTTCGCGTGCAGTGGCACAAGCTAATGGCGCTAATCAAATGGCTATTATTATTCCTTGTCATCGGATTATAAATTCAAACGGTGAATTAGGTGGCTATGGTGGCGGCCTTGCACGTAAAGAATGGTTAATTAATCATGAAAAATATGTAATAAGTAATATGTAATTTACTCATTACTTAGTTCTACGAAAAAGACCAATAATCTGCGTCTGTTCTAACACATGACCTTTCATGGCTACACGTACTTGTGAAGCGGAACTTCCTTCAGGCAAATTCAGGAAAGTATCTAGCGCATATAGAACAAATACATAATGATGCTCATTGCCTATAGGCGGACATGGACCACCATAACCCGTTTTTTCCCAGTTATTATTGCCATTAATAACTTTATCAATATTTTCTGAAGGCCACTGTTTAATATCAGCGGGAATATTAAACACTACCCAGTGCACCCAATGAGCCAAGGAATCGGGATCATCCATGATGATAGCAAAAGATTGCGTCTCGATGGGCGGATTTTCCCAGGATAAAAGTGGTGTAGATCCCTACCCTGGCATGTATAGTCAACGGGTATGGATTGATTGTTTTTGAATGCATTTGTTGTAAGTGTGAATCCCATAGTAAACTCCCAATAAATGATTAATATTAGTATTTAAATTCTTTTAATTCAATTTCTTCAGACGCTTTGTGTGCTGCTATGCCTGATGCACTTCCAATTTTCGGCGAATTACGATTGCGACTATCAATAATATTCCCGCGAATGCGATGTTAATATCAATCGCTGCGCGAAAAGCGGGTAAGAATGATGCGTGTATTTCTATTGCATAAAACACAGCAGTGCTCAATGCTAGCATGATAGCCCCGACTATATTCCAAATGGTAGAAATGGTTCCTAATGCTTCACCAATTTTATGAGGGGCAATAGTTTGATTAACTGATGTGATCATCGCAGCATTGGCAAGACCCCAGTTTATACCCAGAAAGAAAAATGGAATCATGAGAAATAATAATGGTGTTTGCTCACCTATAAATCTATGCAAAACTGCAGCAATAAAAGCAGCTAGCACTGAGACTAATAATAAATTAGCTGTGCCAAATTTTTTCAATAGGCTTGCAAAGAAAAATGAAATAAGCGCTTGTGCTGCAGGAATCACAGCAACCAATGCGCCTATCATAAAAGGTGATAGATCACGAAGTATGCGCAAATACAGTGGATCAAAAAACATAAACACAGTAGATACTACGCCGCCTAATGCACAAGCAAGCGCTGCTAAGGTAATTATTTTTTCTTTAAACATTTCTAAATCTAACAATGGATTTTTTCTTGATTTATCAAGAGTAACTAACAGTGTTAACCCAATTAATCCTACAGCTAATAAAAGCCAAGCGGTTATCGATGACCAACCTTCATGTGCGCCAGCAATAATGCCGTACATTAAAGCGCCTAAGCCAAAAATAAGTAGTGCTAATCCAAACTTATCTATTTTAATGGATAATTTTCTATGTTGTTTGATATTTAAACTAAACGAACAAGCGGCAAGGCCCAAGGCAATTAATGGAATATTGATCCAAAAAACCCAACGCCAATTGAAAAGTTCAATTAAAATTCCACCTAAAAATGGACCGATCATTAAGCCAAAACCTGTCATGCCACCATAAATACTGATCGCACGCACGCGTTCATTTTCTGGAAAAATATCAGAAAGAAGGGCAGCAGAAGTAATAAAAATAATAGATGCGCCTATGGCTTGTAAAGCACGGAAGAAAATAAGCATTTCAACCGTAGAGCTCAGTCCACAGCCAATTGCTGCAATTGCAAAGACTATCACACCAAAATAAAAAACACGTTTACGTCCCCATAAATCTGCAAGTTTCCCTGTTGCAATCATCGTCATTGCCAGAATAATAGGGAAGACATTTGCTACCCATTGTAGCTGCAAAATATTGGTGTTTAAGTCAGTCTGAATAAACGGCAATGCTGTATTAACAATAGTGGCATCAAGAAAGCCGGTAAAGGCAAGCAGCGATACACCTAATAAGGCCCACCATTTAAAACGGAATATATTATTTTCTATCATTGTTAAAGCCTCCTGTTTAAGATCAGTATACCGAATTGAGTTGCTTTGATAAGATCCTAAATGGAGAAACACTGTTTCCATAGGGAAACAATTTAGCTATAATCATTATGGTCTATTACTTAGCGTTGCAGGCACATTATGTTAATCAATGATATGGTCATCTTCTACTATGTCGCTCAGTTAGGGAGCTTCTCGCGTGCTGCTGAAACGCTGGCAGTCTCAAAATCCTTTATTAGTAAGCATATAACAAAGCTAGAAGTGGATTTAAAAGTGCGTCTTATCAATCGTACAACTCGACAACTGTCCTTGACTGAAGCAGGGGAGGCCTTTTATCAACATTGCCAATCATTATCAGAGATAGCAGAGCAGGGTTATGAAGCGATATTAGCTTTGCGTAAACAGCCCGCAGGCACCATAAAAATTTCTGTACCACCCGCATTAGCCGTCCATTTGCTTGCAGACGTAATAGTTGAATATAATCAACTTTATCCCGACGTTAAATTTAATATTATTTTAGAAAGTCGTATTGTCGATATCATTCAAGGGGGTTATGATTTGGCGCTACGTTCGGCTTTACTTCCCGACTCCACCCTAATTGGTCAGAAAATTGCTATGGTGCGTTATGTACTATGTGCTACACCCAGTTATTTAAAAAAGCATAAAGAAATTAAACATCCAAATCAATTAACAGAACACATCTTTGGTACTTTAAGCGGCAATAGATCTGCTAAACAATTAACTTTTCATAAAAAAAATGAACAGTTTCTTGTGCATATTAACAGTCATTTTCAAAGTAGCAACTTGGATTTAATCATGCAATTTGTTATGGAAAATGCGTGCATGGCTATATTCCCAGAATTTATGGTAAAATCATTAGTGGAGAAAAAGAAATTAATCAGCTGCTTGCCTGAATTTAAATTACCCGAAAACCCGCTTTATGTGGTTTATCCAGAGCGAGCACTGGTACCTCTTAAAGTAAAAACATTTATTGAGGTACTGCGACGTCACCTTAAGATGGAGAAAAAACTATGAAAGATAAATTTAAAAGGATATATAGGTTATGAAAAATTTATTAAAATCAGGATTCTTGATCACATTATTAGTCTGCGCACATGCTTCATTTGCCGATACAAAATCTATCACATATAAAAATCAACGTGGGTCTGTTATTACATTAAATTGGGATGAAGGGCACAGTGCAGGGAATTTAACCGGGACTTTTACAACGGCTGTTTCTAAATGCAACGCTGTTATAGGCAAAGCTATTCCTATTGCTGGTGTTTATAACAACAACACCGTGGCATTAACGGCTAACTATCCTGAGTGTGGCAGTGTGGTCGCGATGTCAGGTAATTTGAACAAAGACAAAACTGAAATGCATTTACACTGGTTTGTAACCAGGCAAGCTGAAGATTCACTTTTTGGAAATTGGGATACCACTATTACTGGGGCTGACCAATATAAAAAGCAATAAACTTATTACCTAGGTTTTTGTGCATAAAGCGCTTTGTCACGCATTGCAAACCACTCAGAGGCAAATTCTGTTGTATCATATTTATCGCCTAAATATGGGCCTCCCAAGGTCCAATGAACAAGGGATACCTCAGTACTGGATTGATTAAGGCCAACTAAATAATTCCATTTATTTGGTAATGATCCAATTTTACTGTCATTTTCAAGCCATTTAAATTGATGAAGCGTTTGATAATCTACTGTTTTAAGATAGCCAAGCGTCAACTGTTTACATTGTGAGTTATTAAATAACAGGACACTGGACCAATTGAATTTAGGAAAAGTGGCGATAGTATTGTCTAAAAACGTGTGTTTTTCTTGGGATTGTTGATGTTTTACTACCATTATTGCATACAGGTCATCTTTCAACTTCCATAAATTAGCAATATCTTCACGAATTAACATATCCCCATCTATATAAATAGCCCATCCATTAAATTGACAAAAGTAGGGGACTAAAAAACGTGTATAAGAAAAATCAGTTAATTGTGTGGACTCACGTTTACAATCAAATATTAATTTGAGATTATTTAGTTTAAGCGCTGTAATACTTACCGGTAAGCTGCTGGTCTCTAAAATGCTTTGAACACACACATGATAAGCAATGGGTTCTCGACTATCATAACCGATGAATATGGGTATAGTGTCTTGTGTAAAATTATTAGCCATTAGTAGTACTTCTCAGTATAATTTATTTTGAATGAATTACCCAATTTTAGTCTACTCTGATGGTATATATCAATGTCGAAATTTGAAATTTTGTAATGACACTTTAAAAATGGAGAAAAGTAATGCATAAAGGCCCCTTAGGTTTGCCGCCAGAATATCAAAAATACCCTGAATATTTTGATGCGCTCAATATTAATGAAGGCACTGATACTAAAAACGTATTAATCGAACATTTGTTAAAAAAACACAAAGTAAAGACGGTTTTGGATCTGACCTGCGGTACAGGCTCACAAGTACTTTATCTTGCAAAAAAGGGCTATAAAGTTATAGGGTCGGATTTTAGTCCTGAACTAATAAAAATGGCAATAAATAAAGCGAAAAAAGAAAAGCTTGCTGTCAAATTTATCGAGGCAGATATGCGCACACTAAAGGCAGGCACTTTTGATGCAGCCATTACCATCTCAAATGCTGTAGGGCATTTGACTAAAGCAGGCTTTGCTGCGGCCATGAAAAACATAAATAGGAATCTTAAAGAAAGTGGAATTTATATTTTTGATATATTGAATCTAGAGGTAATGACCGATAAAACTGTTGCCTCGCTTTCATTTCACACCCATAAGCAATTAAATGATTTCCAGATTCATCACGTACAATGCTCAACCCTTGATAGAACAAATCACCGATTAACGTCTTATGATACTTGTGTAGTTCAAAATAAGGCTGATAAACCAACAAGTTTTACAAATAAATGTTCTCTGCAAATTTATAGTGCAAAAGAATTGAAAGACATGTTGGCTAGAAATGGCTTTAAAACTATTGCGCAGTATGATATAGATGGAACACCTTTTTTAAATAAAAAAAGCTTAAGTATTTTGACTGTGGCGATGAAAAATGATGAAAGATAAACAATTGTTTAAAAACACCATTAAAATATCTGATATATGTCACCCACACCAGTTGGCTATGGTGGGTGACTTGTCGTCATATTTTATCCTTATGGTTTTGATAGCTCTGGGATACGACTAGAACTTGCATAATTTAGTATGGGATCAGGGTTATTACTGTTTGCACTTTGGCTCGCTAATACTGCCGCTGGCGCAAATGAAACACCACCAGAACCTAATCCTGTAGTCACACGCGCATTCTCTATTAGATCTCCGTCTTTGAATACCTGCCCCATGGTTGGGACTCCATCAAAGGCAACAGCACGTGAACCTACATTACATTTTGCAATACCTTTATCCTCTAAGAGTTTCATATCCGCTGCTGTTAATTCTTGGCCCTGTGTTGCTCAACCTAAGGCAGCGCCACGCGGTATCACAGCAAGAATCTCATCAGGCGTTAAACTTGGGGCAATTCTAGCCGAAGTACTTTGATCAAATTAACTATTTTTTTCAAATATAGTTATTCTGATGGGCTGTCCATTTGATTTCGCTTTCAGGTAGGCATAATAAGCCTCCATCAAGCCAATAATTCCACCACCAATAATAGTCAATTTTGTTTCTGGATAATTACTAAACATTACGATTCTCCTTTTAATGAATAAAAATTTTATGATAAGCATCTAACGCTGGGGCACCACCTAAATGAACATAAAGCACTCGACTACCTTGCCCAATCTCACCCAGCTCAATTAATTTAATTAACCCCGCAATGGACTTACCTTCATAAACAGGATCGGTGATGATGCCTTCTAATTCGGCCAGTCTTTTCATTGCCAAAACAGTCGCCTCATCTGGGACACCATAAAGAGCACCCGCAAAACGTGGCTCAATAATAATTTCGTTACTATCAATTTCTCGATTTAATTTAACTAAGTGTGCTGTTTGTTGTGCAATTTTAAATACAGCTTTGGCCGTCATATCGGGTTTTGCAGCAGTGTCTATACCAATTAATTGCCGCTTTTTATCTTGACCTGCAAATCCTACAACCATTCCTGCTTGAGTTGAACCTGTACACGTGGCCGTTATTACGGTGTCGAAAAAAATTCCTAATTCAGATTCTTGTCGCTCTAATTCATTAGCAAATTCAACATAACCTAATCCCCCTAAGGGATGATCAGAAGCGCCTGCAGGAATCACATAGGGTTTTCCACCTTGACGCAATACTTCTTCTACCGTTTCTTCTAATGTTGCTTTAAATGCAGTTGAATACCCTTCGCCCTTTAGTTGAGTTTGAGCACCCATTAAACGTGATAATAAAATATTGCCGACTTTATCATAAATAGGATCGTCCCAAGGTGCCCAATTTTCCTGCACTAAATAACATTTCATACCGACAACAGCTGCTGCTGCCGCTACTTGTCGGGTATGATTTGACTGTACACCGCCAATGGAAACTAAAGTATCACAGCCCTGTATTAAAGCATCCGCTACTAACCATTCCAATTTACGAATCTTATTTCCACCGTATGCAAGACCACTACTCACGTCATCGCGTTTCGCCCAAACCTCAACACCTAATGCAGCACTCAGTCGTTTTAAAGGATGAATTCTCGAAGGAAAAAATCCCAATTGATACCGTGGAAACATTTTAAGATTAATAGCCATATATCCTCCATTTCTTGTTATTGAAATAATAGCAAGAGTATGTAAAAATGTGATTCGTATTTTTTGTGTTTTTTGATAGGTTAATTTACAGTATTGTTATGTATAATAAATAATATTCGTATAATATACTTATTATCAGAATTATATTAACTTCAGGAGGTTTGATAATGGAGCTGGATACAACAGATATAAAGATTTTGCGCGTATTACAGAAGAATGGAAGGGCGACTAATGTTGAGATAGCTAAAAAATCTCATATCAGTCCTGCTGCGTGCCATTCTAGGTTGCATCGTATTTTGAAATTGGGTGTGATAGAAAAAATTAAAGCCATACTCAATCCTGTGGTTTTAGGGCTTGAGGCAACAGTAATTGTTGGGGTTGTTTTAGATCGTTCTACAAAGGACAGTTTTGGAGATTTTGAAACAGCCATTAAAAAATTAGCAGTCATTGAGGAATGTTATTTGGTCGCAGGAGATGTAGATTATTTTTTTAAACTTAGGGTGAAAAATATTAACGCCTTCAATGACTTTCATGCAAAAGCCCTTATCAATCTTCCAGGAGTAAGGCAGGTCCGCAGTTTTTTCGTACTCAAAAATATAAAGGAAAATGGTGATCTAATTATTTAAGTGGTTGATAGATGTCCATTTCAGTGCGAATTCATTTTTAAGTTTAGCTGCACAGGCTATTGCATCTGTAAATTGAAAAGCCTGCATGCCAACTTTTTGTGCGCCTTCAACATTGGACAGGTAATCATCAATAAAAAGTGTTTCTGATGGGATTAATTTATTCCTTTGCAAGAGATGCAAATAAATTTCTTGTGCGGGTTTTAAATAACCTATATCTGCAGAAACAACAACATCTTTAAATTTCCCCCAGAAATCATACTTTATTTTTAAATAATCAACGATTTCTTTTACATTATCTGTTATAGAGTAAAGTGGGATCTGACTTTGGTATAAATTATCGAGTAATTCGAAACTACCTTGAACGGGTGTTAATGACTCTTTAACGTATACCATTAATTTTTCAAACTGTATCTTCTCAATTTCAGGCATCAGTTTATTATAATGCGCTATGGCTTGTGTCTCAGTAATAAAGCCTTTATTTAAATCTAACCAGGTTTTAGATTTAAATATAGCCTGTGTCAGTGCAGCGTGCTCAGGATGTTCGGGGAAAAAACGTGCAACTATACCGCTGGGATCCCAAGTAACTAAAACATTACCAATATCAAAAACAACATTTTTTATAGCCATGAATGACTCCAGTGATAGTCTGCGTTTAATTGTGGCAATTATATCACTTTGAGGATTGAAGGCGCTAGCAAAGTAAGTTCTCAATAAGTTTAGGAAAGGTCATGCATCCTTTATGAAAGCGGGCCGAGGTCTCCGGCGGGGGATTGAGGGATGTATGATTTTCTCATGGACAGATTAAGATGTTACCTAGCACAGAGGAATCCTTATGATTTTATTAATATCATAATTATAATACTGCTAAATAACTTAAACTCATGATATAATGCCTGCCTATTATAAACAATACTGAGCCACGTCATGTCGCCAATAAAATTACTTCGTAGCTTGTTTTATGGGTTTTTACTCTTTACTGCCCGTTCTTTTGCAGAACCACCGCGCCGCGTTGATGAGGTGAGAATGGTGGGACCTGCGTTACCAGCGGTTCCTACCTTAATTCAATCTGTAATAGAATATCAAAGCCAGAACACGATCAATTATCTGGTTGGTGCTATTCAGGAAACTCAAAAGAACTATTATCTAGATGAACAGACTTTCATTGAACTAGAAAAGATGTATGAGTATATCCTGTATCCATATACTGACCTGAGCTATGCCCTCAAAACCAGAATTGAAACTACCTATCTTTTACACATCAAATCCTACTTAACTCTAAAAAAGGAATACAAAGCACTACCGTCACTTAAAAAATCTATCATCAAAAGATACGAAACTGCAATAAATTATCGAGGAAAATTTCCGCCGTTAGAAAAAGATCCCATTGAAGAGAATTTCAAAGATGCCAGGCAAACAATAGTGCCACAAAGCAGCGAATCATTTTTAAGTTTCATGGCAAGTAATCAAAAAAACCAAATTAATACGACTGCATTTCATCAATTAATAAGCGATGCGCAGCATTCACCTTTAGCAAAAAACTGTGAAGACCTATTGACCGCATTAGAAATAATCAATAATAGTCAAAGAATCAATGAGCTCCCGGCACTTACCTTATTTGATATGAGACACGCTAAAGCCTTAATTAAACAAGAAACAGATTTTCTAGATATACAGGATGTTATAAAATTCACTCGATCTATAACACAGGAAGAATTCAATTTCATTCTAATGATATATCCGCTTGAGGCTGATGCATTAATCGAAATGCTGGCTTTGTCTACTATTGAAGATATAGGGCTTGAAATTGTTAACTATATTGCAAATGATCGTATCAATAATTTTATAGCTGAACATCTTGCTCAGGATGAGCCTCTAGAGAATATATTTCAAATAATCGATAGCGCTTTAAGCTCACCCTTAGCAAAAGCAGAAATGTTAAGTGATCTGTACACGAGCACAGCTGCTGCCTTCATGGAATTAAGCGAACATAATCTCGCCTTTACGGACAAAAAATTCAGCAGACCCATCACTTCACTTATTAAGAAACATATCGAACAAGCATCTACGGATCCTCTGAGAATAAGTATTTATAATCAGCAAAAGGACTTGATGATGCAAAGGTTAAGTCCAGAATATCTTGACAGTTCAAAAGATGCACTATTTCTAGTTGAGTTAAATAAAAAACTGCCTGCCAAAGACAGTTATGAAAAACAAAAAATACTTATCCCCCTGTTCCACCAATTTTATAATTTTAATTATTACCCAAACGATCACATGCTAAGAAAGCTAAACGATTTAGCTTTAGCAGGAACTGAATCATTTACAGAAATATTAAATGAAACATTCATGCTCCATTTTATAACATATTCAAAGTTGTCTAATCGGGATGATTTAGATCTTAAATTACCTAAACTTAAAAAATCAGTTGAACAATACCTCAATGATGAAATGGCTAATTTTTCTAAAGAAAAAGCTTACCTGGCTTTTTTATACAATGATCTTCTTGAGAAATTCTACAGTGCAGTAAAGAGACGTCCGATTAAAGAGACAGTCTACCCAGAGTTGCCTAATGCCGTCAATGCTACTGCTATAAAAAGACAAATTATCGATTTAAAAAAATCATTTTTTCAAGATGATTATATGCCACTTATTCATATGATAAAATACAATCATATTCCGTCTACTCCAGAGATGATATTATGGACGCAGTGCGCTGATTTTATCATTCGAAATGAAACAAATTATTTTGATAATTCAGAAAAATATTACCAAATAATTACGCAGAGAACGCTAACGACTGCCCTAGAAAACTCAGAAACGACGAGTCAAGAATTTTTTCAAATCTTTAGAGAAACTCCGCCTGATTTCATCAAGGAATCGTATGTTCATTATCTTGGACGAAATTTAGCTATAGATTTTATTAACAAAGTGAACATAAACAATCCGGAATTATTTTTTAACACCCTAAACAGAATGAACTTGGAGGGAAAACCCATTGATATCAAGCAAATGCACGCAGCAGCAGCATTGGCCATGATAGAATTAAATGAGACCGAAACCTTCACCGCTCAAAATTTTACTGCACAAGTTTTTCATTGGATAGCGCAGAGCAGAATTCCAGAAAACACATTTCGATATGAAATTTATGAAAAAGCAAAGCAAGTAATTATTGAAAACTATAGGCCCCTTTTAAGTTTTTATCCCAGGATGGTAGTTTATTTTACTTTACCCTGTTTGATAATGCTTTTTTCTATAAAATATTTACATCCAAACTTTTTTCGCCCTCAAGTTTCTCCACCGCCGGTGAGTGATGCTCCAGATACTAAAAAACTAATCATAGATCATTACAAAAATACAGCACAACCTATCGATGAATTCCCAAAAAAATGGGGGGCATTTGCAATAACACTTAAATCTGTACTATTAGTAATAGACCAAAACCCCGATTTAATAGTTGAAAAACATAAAGCTTACGCAAGAACACTGTACGCCAGCTGGCAACTTCAAAGTGATGGTGAAAAATTTATTATTTTCATCAATAGAAATATTGATTGGCTAATCACACATAAAAAATATGACTTATTTAAACTGTTAGGACAATTATCACTGGATTATCAGAACCTCAACTGGGAAGAGCTGCTCGTAACCGTCGATAATAAATACCTTGAGAAAAATAGAATAAATCAAATAAATTTGTTAAAATCAAAACTGTTAGAAGTAATAAAGAACAAAAAGTACGTGCGACTAGTAAATGATTTCTACGACCCAGATAATAAAAGTTCATGGATCAATGGCACGGAACATGCTAATGCGAGACATTTTATTAATCAAAATAAAACTCATTTAGACGCAGACACTGTGCGTGCTTTAGATACTATGTTTCCGGTAATAATAAGAGATTTCACATTTGCATATACTGATTCATATGAAAATGATGATGAAGATAAAATATTTCCAAATTTCTTATTTGATACCACAATACAGCAATCAAATGAACAAATGAAAATACCCGCGTTAGAGACACAGTCTACCCAGAATAATGTTTCCAGCGACACCCAAGTGGCGTTAAATAAAATCACTGTGACAATCAATGAAAAATATGTAGGCGAGGCGCTTGGTCTAGAGCCCTATATTTATGAGCGCTTCAGTGATATTGAAAACCAGTACATACACCCGATTAATCTTGCATATAAATTTTTAATTATCCGATTCTTTAGCATAACGCCACTTGCTAAACTTAAACCAGATGCACGGAAAATTTTTATTAATATTCGTGATGGACTTTGCCATGATTGGAATAAAATGACTCAAATTAACCCAATAGATTTAAACGTCTATTTGTCTGATATTTTAAATTCAATATCTGAAACTAAAAACAATATAACTTCATTGGAAGAACTATTTAAAAAGCTCAATTTATATGATAGTAACTTTTTAAATCTAAACCGTCGATGGGAAAATATCCATATTCCCGAGGAAACTGCAAAACAGAAATTGAGCAGGTTATTTGAAGAATTATCTGCAATAGAAAAAATGCCCGTGAATATGAGAAATATTGCCGTACGTGCCAATGATGACATTCTTGCACAAATCGGTGAAACACTAGGTATGCCCATATTGATATACCAGCTGATGTAAAGCATTATTTCATTACCCTACGTAATGATGCTTATCATAAATATGATTTTAAACAAGATACACAAGTTGTGCTTTATCTTGAAAAACTTAAAACACATTTAACCTCTGATGCTGGCCATAGCTTATATTTAAACAAGCTATAGATAGGCCTATTCAAACTTTATCCTAAAACAAAATATCCCAAAAACATTACTTTTGAGTATATTTATCTAATGCACTAGGTAATAAATAAAATAATGGCGGTAGTGTTAGCACAATGAATGCAACAGTTACGCTATATGGCGCTATTATAATTCCGCTGACGTAAAAGCAAGGAGTTAAAATAACCCTTCTGAGAACTAAGGTATGTCCAATACCGCCTGGGTCGTCATTCAAGTTGTTACGTGTAGAATAGGTCATAGTGGCCCATTGAAACAGTTGTGATAAAAGCAAATTTCCTGCATATATATAAATGACGATATGTTCATGAGGGAACTCCATTAATAAACTAGCGGAAAGCGGCACTACACATGCTAATAATAAAATTCCTAAGGTTAACCAACAATAGGTTCTATCCACTGACACTAGAAAACCATGTTGAAAATTGATCGCTACCCACTGCGTACCAAGAATAATAAAACTGCCAATAAAGATACATAGATCGCGCAGTACATTAGTCATTAAAAGCTCAGATAAATGAGCAGGATCGGTATTTACCGGTAGCGGTAGATTAAAAGCCATAATGGTCATTGCAACTGCGTAGATATCATCCGTAAGTGCGCCCACACGCGTTTTTTGTAATATTCGATTGGCGCTCATTTATTATCCTGTTTTGCACTGAGTTTAATCAGTTTAGATTTAAGGGAAAATTTGTCAAACTCAACTAAAGAGAAACAGTAATTGACGAATTTAGCTACTGTAAACAGATTTTTCCAGTTCCTCGAGCAGTTGCTTTGTCTCTATAATTAATTGATCATTTTCTATTGAAGTTTGGAGAAACAATCGTCTGATATTATGATAAGCTTTTTGCGTATTTTCTCTGAACATTATGGATTCATCTTCTAGCCTTTCATTTTCAATATCATAATTTTCCGCTTTAATAAATTCATATAAATCGAGTACGCTCACATTAAATTGGTTGCTTTCTTTTAAATAATGACTGCGTCGCATGGGTTGGTGAGTGACTATCTTAAAAAGTTCATTTAAGTGAACCATGATTTTTTCTTGTAAGTCAAAATAAAATTTACGCGATAAATTAGTTTTTTTAAATATCAAGTGATCAAATATGACACAAATTGCAAACGCTGCTAACGTAAACACCAGGTAATCGAATAGAAAATTAGCTATGGCATTATCACTACTTCGATAATAATCAACACCCAACACACTTAAAGCGACAATAAAAGCAGATAGAAAAGCAAAACTCCTACCCACGAAAAAGAAGGTCATAAAAACAAGCCCGGGCACAATAAAAATAATAAACCGATAATCAATTTGCCCGAGTACCCAGATAAAATACCCCATGAATAGGCCCAAAATCACTCCCAATACCCGCTCTCTAGTGCGCTGTAAGCTCGCACCTTTTGCAAAGCCTGCATAGATCAGCATAACTGTAAACCCTATCCAAGCAACATGTGGATTTTGAATTAATAATTGCGTAAATAGGGTCACAGAAAAAACGATGCAAATCTGAAATGCACGCGCTTCTTTGTAAGATTTTCTACGAAGCCCTACAAACAAAATGCCAATAAGATTATGATGACTATCATAAATCGGATTATATTGGGTAAAGTATTCTATACCAAAAAGATTGACTATATCCTTAAGACTTTCACCATTTTTAATTTTGTTGTAGGCAGGATTATCATGATCTAATATTGTCGAGAGTGCCAATGAACCATCACGCTGTCTTACTGTTGTTGCAATTCTAATGAATTCATCCCCACGTTTTACAAACACAGTTGCAATGCAGTCGTGACTTTTTGAAAATGTTTCAACAATATCAGTTTCTGTAACGTTTTTATCAGCAATTTTTAGGCCTTGATCTGAATCCAATGTAAATGAGCCTTGAAATTGTGCAGCAAATTGGCTGGCTAAGTTTTCGACATCTGCACTCGATCCGCGCTTCCACCCTCTCATGTTTTGACCCCTTTATCTAAAACATAATTCCATGATTTAATGAGTTTATTGACTTCGATAAACGGCGTAGCTTTTAATTCACAAATTTTTTCTTGTTCAATTGAAGTTTTGAGCGTGGTTAATGTTTCGATCAGTAATTTAATTTTATCTTCATCAAAAAGTAATTCATCATGTTCTGGCACGCTAACTTTTAGGTGCAGATCATTTATTAAACAACTGATTTTCAAGATCGAATGATAAGGAAAATTACGGGGTAACATATATGCATAACGAAATAATCGTGTAGTGTGTCCTTTTACCGGGTCAAATATAATTTGTTGATGTTTAAGTATGATATTTGCGTGATCAATCACTTGTTGTGTCAATAATAACAAGGCTCTTAACCACAAACGGTAATAATAATCCAGTGGAAAAAATATAAGTGCAGCTAAAATAACCAGCATAGCGAGCACTTGAGTTAAACTATTATTAAAGATTAAATAAAAGTCGGTATTAATTTTTTCATATAATAATGAATAAGCACCCATGGCCAAGGAAATCGGTATAATAGAGACCACAAAAACTTGTTTATTGATAAACGATAAATACAGTATCAAGGAATAAAAAAACACCAGCATAAAAACAAACCAAAATGCAGAAAAATAATTAAAAATGAAAACAGTGATAATTGAAATTATCATACAGCTGATCATATTCCGATATTTTTCTTTAATGGATGTACCTGCGATTTCGGCAATCATACTGAAAATGGGAGCAAAGAAAAAGTAAAAGTAAGGATTTGGTATTGGTAATATGAAGTTTACTGCAAACAGGACGAGGACTAGATAAACAACTTTTACCCCATTAACGCGTTGTTCGCCATAAGGATCATAAGCGTCCATATGCTCATTTAGTTTTGATATAAACATACGCACTGGCACCAGGGTTAAAAGGGTAGTCTGGATCGGGATCTAGAATTTCTATTTGTACGGGGAAACGTTGAGGTTCTAATAACCATTGATTAGTTGGGTTAATTTTTTGTTGCTGCGTACGGGGATCAGTCATTTTTCGGTCTGCTGCCCACATGGTATTAACCACTTTGCCGTGAAATACTCTATCAAAATAATAGGTTCGTAATATAATGGTAGCGTCATCACCAACGCGTACATTGCGTAAGTCTGTTTCATTAAAATTAGCTTGTACCCACCATTTTGAAGTGTCAATAAATGAAAATAGGGCTTCACGGGCTTTAATTGGCGTTCCTACGCCAATGTAAAGATTATCTATGACGCCATCTGCTGGTGCTTTTACCACAGTGAGATCTAAATCTACTTTTGCATTATCCATTTGTGCTTTTAGTACTTCTATTAATTTCTTCTGTTGAACAATCTGCTGGTCTTCGATTGCAATTTGTTTTTTAAATGAGTCCATAGTATTTTCTAGCGCTTGCAAATTATAATGTAATTCTTTGACTTCTAATTTAGAAAGCGCTTGCTCTACGCTTTGCACTTTTTTTAAGTTATATTCATATTCGGCACGCTCGAATTCAAATTTAGCAACTTTAAGCAGTGTTCTGGTTTTTTCAGTTTGCAGCTCAATGACTTTCACATGCGCAATGGCTTCTTCATGTTTTGCTTTTGCACTGTCATAAGCTAATTGATAGGGCGGTTGGTAAACTTCAAATAAAGGATCATCAGTTTTGACTACACTACCATTTTGCACATATATTTTTGTAATAAATCCAGATACATCAGCTGCTATAGGCGTGACATTGGTCACCAAAAAAGCATGCCCTGTAAAAGGTATTAAATAAGAAAAAATGTAATAAATAAAAATAATCACACTGATGGCAATGACAATAATCGGTAAATTTATTTTATTTTTTGCTACTTTAAATATCTTCTGCATCGCTAACCTCTAGTCCATTAGAATCAGGTCTATAATTGTAACCCACGGCCAAATCTTGATAAAGATTGACAATAGTCATAAATTGGTCCAGTTTGTATTGATTCACTTCAATAGCCAGTTCATGATTTAAAATCCGCTCTTTAATTAAGGCCTGATAACTTATAATACCTTGCTGGTATAAATCATGATTGAGGGAGTACACTTCATGTGTGTGTTTCTGCGCTGCCAATATGTTACTTAAGCGCTTCGTATATAAATCGTGCGCTGATAAATCGTTATTGACATCTCGCAGTACTCTAAGCAACGTATCAGTATAACGATAATAAGAAGCTTTATTTAATCCTTTAGTCTTTGCAATTTCGCCATAAGCCGACGCCTTTAAAACAGGAACTTCTAATAAAAATTCATTAAAATCGAAATATTGGCCCATCTCCCAACCATTAGGCGTGGTGGCAATGTCACCATAAGCACCTCTTAACTCTATTGTGGGTAATAAACGTGAAAATGCAATGCCTATGCTTTCATTCGATGCGGCTAATTCCTGTGCGGCTTGTTGCATATCGGGTCTGTTTTCAAGGACATTAAAAGGTAGGGCCCCGATAATCATCTCTTCGCCACTCAATTGATCAAAAGTGCGCGTCATTGTCAATTCTCCCGGCGCTTCATTGATTAGATAATGCAGTGCGTTTTGACTGATGACGATATTTTGCGAAATGACTTTTTCTCTAGCTTTGATAAGCTGCCATGCACTTTGTGCGCGTTCTACTTCAATTAGCGCATATAAGCCACCTTCATTCATTTTTTGTGAAATGTCTACTAATTGTGCAAAATCTTGTTCTAAGGTCTTTACTAATGTTAATTGCTCTATCTGACTAATATAATTAAAATAGCTTGCACTGACTTGGCCAATCACGGCTAAACGGACTCCATCGCGCATAGATTGAGTTGCTTCTAATTCATAACCGGCTTTTTTTGCTCTTTTATCTGTTTAAAAATATTGAGGGCATATCGAGGTACTATCGATGCGACCACGCCTGGAAATCCTAAATCTGGCCATGAAGAATAACCACCCACTGCATCGGCTTCTGGAATCCATTGTAGTTGCACGCGCTTTAATTCTCCTTCGGCCGCTTCAACATTGGCCATCGCGACTTGTAGATCATTATTCTCGCGCAAAGCTTTATCAACAAGCTCATTGAGAGTTGCATCATCAAATTGCTGCCACCAAGGCAGATGAATGAGATCCTGTTCGGTATTCGTATAGTAAGCATCGCTGGCATGCCATGTTTGTGGAATATCTTGTTCTTGATGATCGGGTGTATATCCAGTACTAAGACCACAAGCAGCCAACAGTGCACTTGATAGTATGACGCTGATTATTTTCATATGGTAAGTTTAGATGAAAAATGGGGAAAGCAAGGGGGGCTCGCTATGAGGAGATTAATGTACTAGAATACGTATCACTCATATTTCTACCCGAGTAGGTCATGATAGAACTAGATCCCATATTACTTGCCCGTATTCAATTTGCGTTTACGATAAGCTTTCATATTGTATTTCCCGCTTTTACCATAGGCCTTGCCAGTTATCTTGCCGTGATAGAAGGTCTTTGGCTTAAAACAGGGAATGAACATTACCGCGAGATTTACAAATTTTGGATTAAAATTTTTGCCGTGGCTTTTGGTATGGGGGTAGTTTCTGGCGTAGTGATGTCTTACCAGTTTGGTACTAATTGGTCTATTTTCTCGGATAGAACGGCTAATGTTTTAGGACCTTTATTGGGTTTTGAAGTCTTAACTGCATTTTTCTTAGAAGCTTCTTTCTTAGGCATCATGTTATTTGGTTGGGGACGTGTGAGTCCTCGTATGCATTTTGTGTCTACCTGTATTGTAGCGGTGGGTACCTTGATTTCTGCATTCTGGATACTGGCGGCGAATAGTTGGATGCAAACTCCACAAGGTTTTATGATTGCAGCAGATGGACGTCTTCATCCTACAAATTGGTTAGAGATTATTTTTAATCCGTCATTTCCCTATCGTTTCGCGCACATGGTTACGGCTGCTTATTTAGCGACTGCATTTGTTGTTGGCGGAGTAGGGGCGTTCTATTTATGGCATAAACGTCATCTACCCCAGGCAAAAATTATGTTAGGCATGGCCACAATTATGGCGGCATTAGTTGCGCCGCTTCAGGCTTTTATTGGGGATGCACATGGACTGAATACGCTTGAGTATCAGCCTGCAAAAGTGGCTGCGATGGAAGGTGTTTGGGATACAGAAAAAGGCGCAGGTTTACGCTTGTTTGCTTGGCCGGATCAAGACAAGGAAATGAATCATTATGAAATTATCATTCCAAAACTGGCAAGTTTAATTTTAACCCATGATCTGAATGGCGAAATTAAAGGTTTAAAAGAATGGGCCAAAGAAGATAGACCACCGGTGGCCTGGGTGTTTTGGTCGTTTCGGGTCATGGTGGGCATTGGTTTATTAATGATCTTGCTGGGTTTTGTGAGTGCCATTTATTATTTCCGTGGCAAATTATTTACTTCTCGATTCTTAAAAGCTTGGTGGATGCTGATGATGCCATCTGGTTTTGTTGCGGTACTCGCAGGTTGGTTTGTCACTGAAATTGGCCGCCAACCCTATACGGCTTACGGCATTATTCGCACGGCAGAATCTGTATCACCAGCGATTATAGGCCCGCAAGTGGCATGGTCACTGTTAGCCTTTGTGGTGATGTATACCTTGGTATTTGGTGCGGGCAGTTATTATATTTTGAAGTTAATTGGTAAAGGGATTCCTGGCAAAATTAACACAGCAGGAGCAGATCATGTTTGATTTCTCAGCACATCTTGATTTAGCGCTTATCTGGGGCATATTAATTGCTGCGGCTGTTCTTTTGTATGTCTTACTCGATGGTTTTGATTTAGGTGTGGGAATTTTCTTTCCCTTCGCACCTTCGCATAAATCCGGGATTGTATGATGAATTCATGC
>CAWCVU010000026.1:0-13520 GCA_963798975.1 uncultured Gammaproteobacteria bacterium | reverse complement strand
ACCTTCTTCTGCATGATGTTGTGCTTCTTGTTGTTTTTGCGCTTGCTGCAAGGCCGGTGTTTCAAGGCCAGTGTCTTCTAGGTTAATCTTAGCCATAATTTTACGCCCTAAATAAGTACTTAAAGCTTCTTGTAAACGTTGTGCTGAAGAAGCATTTAATAAAGGCGCATGTTGCGGTGCTAGGGCCAATAAAACTTGTTGTTCATTATAAGATTTTAAAACACAATGCGAAGCCAGCGCCATGGCCAGTCCTGTTAAGCCTAATTCAGCTGCGATCTCAGCCCAAGATTTATCAGATAATTGTACATCTGCGTCATTATTCGCTGTGCGCGTCAACCCAGGTTCAGTGCTTGTTTTTGCATCGAGCCTGGGTTGCTTGGCTTTGCTCGCAATGACGGAAACTGGGTTTGCATTATCCTGTATAACAGGTTTTACTTCACCCGGATAAAACGCCAACATACGCAATAATACCATTTCTAATCCCAAACGCGCATTCGCCGTCCAGGGTAAATCACGTCTACCATTGACTGCAATTTGATAAAACAATTGCACATCTGGTTTTGAAAAATGCTGCGCAAATGCCTTTAAGGCTAAATCATTATCTGCAGATTCAGGAATCAATTGCAATACAGCGACTTGATGTAAAACTTCTATCAATTCATCCAATAAACTTTGCGGATCCGCGCCTTGTGCCAATAACACATTAAGCGCTGCCAATAAAGCATCCGCTTTTTTATCTTGCAAGGCTTGTAAAATTTGTAATAAGGCTTTGGGATCACTGTGTCCTAATAATTCTCGCACTAAAGTCGTTTCAATACGTCCAGCGCCATAGGCCAGGGCCTGATCCAATAGACTCAAAGCATCGCGCATACTGCCTTGGGCGGCATGGGCCAATAAATCTAAAGCGGCTGATTCAAAAACAATATTTTCTTGCCTTAAAATATGTGCTAATTGCAAGCTTATCGTTTCAACCAACATGTTTTTTAAATTAAAATGTAAACAGCGGGATAATACCGTCATCGGCAACCGATCGGGATCTGTTGTTGCCAATAAAAATTTTACATGCTCGGGCGGTTCTTCTAAGGTTTTAAGCAGCGCATTAAAACTATGCGTGGATAACATATGCACTTCATCGATTAAATAAATTTTAAATCGCCCGCGGGTGGGTGCATAGGCTACATTTTCCAGCAAGTCACGGGTTTCTTCGACTTTAGTACGCGACGCTGCATCCACTTCAATTAAATCAACAAACTTACCATCACGAATATCTAAACAGGCACTGCATATGCCACAAGGCTTAGAGGTAATCCCTGTTTCACAATTAAGACATTTAGCCAAAATCCGTGCCACGGTCGTTTTACCCACACCGCGCGTCCCGGTAAATAAATAAGC
This sequence comes from uncultured Gammaproteobacteria bacterium, assembly GCA_963798975.1. Taxonomy (GTDB): domain Bacteria; phylum Pseudomonadota; class Gammaproteobacteria; order JABCZS01; family JABCZS01; genus JABCZS01. The sequence continues at coordinate 12,128 of CAWCVU010000026.1, read as the reverse complement.
ATGATGTAATTGCTGACTATCAATCGCATTGATTAGCGCTTGTAACACATGATTTTGCCCCACCATTTCGGCAAAGCTTTGCGGCCGCCACTTGCGGGCCAAGACTTGGTAACTCATGAAAAAGATTATAACAGGAAAATCCCGCTTGAGTCTTCTAATGTGTTGAGGCTTACGTTGTTGTTAGCTTTTTTGTTGAAGAACAAAAGGCTAAATCTGACATTTCAATATTAGGCAAGCGCCCTTTAGCACTATAAAAAACGCCCGTTGCACCTACGCCCAAAGAAACAGCAGATAATACTGAATAACCCGTAATAATAAGCTCAGAAGCTATATCCAAAGTATGGCCTGATACAGTCAATGAAGTACCACCCGTAGCAATCATTCCCATTATCGTACCCGCAATAATAGCAATACCTACAAGAATACAGGCAACACCCATAAACCCCGCAAATCCACGGGCTGCGATGCGTAACGCTTCAGGAGAACAAAGCGTGGCTAGCCAGGGTTCCGAGACTGAAGAGTTAGCATTGGCATGATTGGAACCAGGAACAATAACAACGTATTGATTTTGGATATCATCTTGTTTTCCGGTCAGCTTACCACCAGTGCTTGCATCGTCACCTTCGATATTAATAGCCTTATTAATGTTGTTATTCGCAGGAATAAGTAAATATTTTTCAGGGTTCAGTAATTTATCTTGAACTTCTAAAAGTGATACGATGGCAACATCGTTATGTTCTTTAGCAATTTCCAGCAATGTTTTTTGATTATATTTCTCTAATAAAACAATTTTAAGTTTAGTTTGATTTATTTTCAGTATCTCAAGAATAACCACTGCCAAGTTAAATTGTTGATTTAAAACAGCATGGGAAAGAGGGGTATTCCCAGTGCTGTCAGCAATTAAAAGATCTGCAACAGTGACGTAACCACTCGTCAGAATCTCATGTGCAACTTCCCATTGTTTATCTTGTAGCGCAACATGTAAAGCGGTATCACCATTTGTGCGTACCATACCCGCAGGTTGAATTCCAAGATTTTCTTGAGCTAATACAAATAAATTATCTTTACCAATGAAATGTTGCGCACGTTCACGAATCGTTGAATTGGCAATGCCTTCTATAAATGTTGAATTGGCAATGCCTTCTATAAATAACGATAATATGTTACGAGCAGCAATATATTTTCTTACTGCCTCGTTAAAATTACTAACGCCTGTATCTTCTTTATCTTCAAAAGCCTTATTCAAGCTTGTTAGAAAAAACCGATTAAACACTGAGCATTTATTGAGTTTAGCATGAAGATCACTTGGAGCTTCAACACCCCATTGCTTCTTATAAACCTCACGATCGTCATGAGGATTTAATAAATCAGATAAAAATGATATTTTTTGTATATCATTTTCATCTCTTTCTGCTTTACTAGGCGAGCTTTGATTGACCGGTTGTTTGTTATGTGTACTGTGAGTAGCATGTAATTGAAAAGTTGTATTTACCAAATCCTGATCAAAAACCACACCATTTTTAATATTCTCAATTAGCGTATTAATACTGACATCTAGCAATGATGGCACAGAAGCTTGACCCGCATCCACTACATCTTGAATTTTATATTTATCTAACGCTCTTTTTGCATCGCTTATTGTTTCGTCTAACGCTAAGTCTTTTGCAAATATCTCAAGTTGAGTATAAGCAGCCGCATATCTATCAAGAGCTGCTTTTTTACGTTCAGTGGTCGAAAAAGAGCTGTCCATATATTCACAAGATTGGACTTTCAAAACAGCTACAAGTTCTAAAATAAACTGTTTCTTTTTATCTTGTGCCTGAAATTTAGAATCTAATACATATTCACCTAATTTTTTATCTAAAAAAGTGGTGAAACCAGGTACATCAAAGGGTGGCTCTTCGCCCATGTAGGTGGTTAATTTTATAGCATCGCAAATGGGTGTAAAGATTTTTTCCTTATTGTCATCCTCATTTGTATTCTCTAATGCAGCTACTGCTAAATTTATCTCTGAATCTAGATTTAAACCAAGGGCATAGTTACAGATTACTTTATAAGCAGCTTGATATCTCTTTATTGCTTCAAGTTTTCGAGCTTCTGTCCAGCCATATTCATTGAAATAAACTTTGGCATGTTTTTTAAGGTGCGCTACCAGCTCTTTAATAAATGCGATTTTTTTTTGTTCGACTCCAAGTACAAATGTGCATGTATATTCTTGAAATGCCGATTCGATATCCGCCAGAAATTTTGTTTCATCTAAAGGATTTTCGCCGTAATAATTATTTAATTTTACCGAATCACAGAGGCCCTGGAGAAGTTCTTCATTCGACATGATAAATTCCTAAAGTTATGGTCAATATCCTTTTTTACCACACAAACCTTAAAACATTATTAAGTATAGTTACTTTCTTTGAGTATCGAGTGGAGAAATGTATAAGCGGTCCTTAATCGCCTTGCCTAGCACCCGATCAGCTGCGACTGCTGCTTCCTTCCGGATCTGACAGGGTTTACAGCCTAACGTCGCTCGGGGACCAAAAAGAACCGCAGGGGGAAGGATAACATATAATTTATTGTGTTAGAATAGGCCATGGAAACTATCTCTTCCCCCCCCATTTCACCTATTTGGCGCAACGTTATCGGCGTTGCGTGCCTTTATAGCTGAACAGGGCTTTAAAACCGCCCATGCGGCGACTTTATTTAAGGCTGTTCATAAGGGTGGGTTAACGGATTTCTCTGAGCTAAGAGACTTGCCCAAGGCTTTACGGGATTTATTGGTCACTGCAACTCGTTGCACAGCACCTAAGATTTTACATCAAAGCATAGCGCCAGATGGAGTTCATAAGTGGTTGATTTCATTACATGATGGCAATGTCATTGAAACGGTGTTTATACCTGAGCGCACGCGTGGAACCTTATGTGTGTCATCTCAAGTGGGCTGTGCGCTGAATTGTGATTTTTGTGCCACCGGTAAACAAGGTTTTAATCGCAATTTATCAACATCTGAAATTATTGCACAAATGTGGGTCGCGGCGCGCCACTATCCAGTAACCAATGTCGTGTTTATGGGCATGGGCGAGCCTTTATTAAATTTAGAACAAGTGATTCCTGCTTTAAACATTTTACTCGATGATAATGGGTATAATTTATCTAAACATACCGTTACAGTGAGTACCGCAGGATTAGTCCCACAAATGCTGCAATTAGCTGCGCACACCGATGTTTCACTAGCCGTCTCACTCCACGCACCTAATGATATTTTACGCACCCAATTAATGCCGATTAATAAAAAATACCCTATTACCGAATTAATCCAAGCATGCAAAAATTATTTCACCCATCCCAAACGTAAAATTTTGTTTGAATATATTTTAATTGACGGCGTAAATGATACCCAAGAATTAGCCCATGAATTAGCAGCTTTATTGCAAGGTGTACCAGCCAAAGTCAATTTAATTCCCTTTAACCCTATTCCTGGCAGTCCGTATGGACGATCGAGCGCTGAAAATATTTTAAAATTTCAAAACATTTTACGCAGCAAAGGTTTAAATACCTTTGTACGCAAAACCAGAGGCCCCACTATTGATGCCGCTTGCGGACAATTAAAAGGTGATTTTATTGATAGGACGCGGCGTAGAGCATGAATGTAAACACCGGCATTTTACTCGTAAATCTAGGTACGCCTTGTGCAGCGGATGTTGCTAGCGTTAAGCGGTATTTGAATGAGTTTTTAACTGATCCGAAAGTGATAGATATTCCTAATCCTTGGCGTAGTTTATTGGTAAAGGGTTTGATAGTACCGACTCGGGTGAAAAAGTCTGCGCATGCTTATCAGCAAATTTGGATGCCAGAGGGATCGCCTTTAATGGTGCATAGTGTAGCGCTTAAAGCAGCGCTGCAGGATTTGTTAGGGTCTGATTATGTCGTTAGTTTAGGAATGAATTATGGTGAGCCTAGCATTGCAGGCGCGCTGGATGAGTTAAAACTTTGTAATAAAATAATTGTTCTGCCTTTATTCCCACAATATTCTAGTGCAGTGACCGAATCTATTTTAGATAAAATTAAATCATTAACAAATAGACGTTTAGACATCATCAAAGATTTTTATAATCAAGAAAGTTATATTCAGGCTATGGCCACCAAAGTACAGGCGACTTTAGATGAGTTTAAGCCAGAGTATTTATTATTGAGTTATCATGGTCTGCCGATGCGGCAATTGTATAAAACATCAGGAGATGTTTGCAAAAGTTGTATCGTTGAGCCCTGCCCTGCAATAAATTCACAAAATCGCTATTGCTACCGCGCACAGTGTTATGAAACTTCACACTTAATCACTCAAAAATTATCTTTAAATAAAACGAAAACCTTAACTAGTTTTCAATCACGCTTAGGACGCCTCACGTGGACTCAGCCTTATACTGAAAAGATATTACAAGATTTAGCAGCGCAAGGCGTTAAACGTATCGCAGTCAGCTGCCCGTCATTTATTACCGATTGTTTAGAAACACTCGAAGAAATAGGCCTGCGCGCACAAAAGACTTGGGTCGACGCAGGCGGTGAAGCTTTAAGATTAATACCAGCGCTTAATGCTGATGCACATTGGCTAATTAAACTCGATGGTTTTATTGGATGATGCAGCGGACAAATGATTGCTACTTGAGTTGCTGGCTAGACTATCGTCATCCTCAGAATATATTTTATTAAAATCTATCACATAATTTTGGGTGGGTTTTTGTAAAATGGCTTTCATGCCATTTAATGTTTTTCTAATCTCTACAGATGCCATTTGCACAGTCGATGAAGAAAGATTCGATTTATTAAATCTAGCTATCATTTTATTTTTTATAGTTTCAGTTTGCTCGCCGCTAGCAGGTTCAAATAGTTCTTTTAGTGTGCCATATGAAGTGTCAACACCCTCATCATTTTGATAAAGCATCAATTTGAGTTCATACACTATATCATCCGGATGAATAAAATTGATTTTATCTTTTCCTTTATGACCTTGTAAATACACCTTAAATTCAGCGTGAATTTCAATAAATTCCATAAGCAATTGCGCAAAGTCTACAAGGGGTTTTTGGGTCCCCAAGGCGGCTAGGATTTCTTTTTCCATGATTTGCGTCAAGCCTTCAGCGGCAATAATATCTAGTGTTTGTTCATAAGACTTGAGCACCAAGTGCGTGACATCCAACAGCATTGCTTCATGGTCTTCTAGTTTAAGTAAAGTCTTTAGCATCTGCAAGCGGCTATGATTAGGGTTTACATTCCTTAACTGAACGATACATTCTGCAAAACGCCTATATGTTTCTTCGACAATATTTTCGTTATATTTTAGTTCTGCTTCATTAAACGCGTTATGGAGTGTAATTAATTCCTCACCTTTCAGGTCTTTCAAGGTACTTGTCAATATTTTATCGATTATCTTTGTTAAGGCGCCAGCGTCTTTGTTCTTAATGCGATTCTTGCATAGTTTGAGCACGAACGGGTAAGCTATCAATTGTTTGACTTTGCCATGTAATCCAGGCCTGATTTTGGGCTGAACGATCTCAGCGTTACAAAAATTGGCTGCTTTGCTTACAGCTTGAAGCGCTTGAATACTAATACCCTCCTTAACTCTTTCAAATAATACTTGAAAGTTTGCCTGATTTTTTCCCTCTTCACTCACTATTTGCCCAATGATTTCGTAAATAGGATCTGTTTCGCCTGTGATATCCAAAAGGCCTACGACTTGATTCAATATTTCATCAACAGCCTGCTTATTGACCACATTTTTTGAATAGACGTCTTTATAAGATGGGCTCTGGGTTGCCTTAATTAGCGCATTGATATTTATAGCAAAATCTTGCAAAGCTGCAATAGCTGCGGCATTCGTGCCCTTCTTTTTTGCTATAAACCCCATAATATTGCTCCTTAACTAAATGTAGAAGCTATTATGCCAGTTATTAAGCTAAGAAACAAGAGGGTGCAAGCATTTTTACAAAACTTCAATAAACGCTTCTTTGACTTTAGCGATCTGTCGCGTAAATGAGCGGCTTGTTCGAATTCTAGGTTTTGGGCGTGGTTGAAGTATTTTTCTTCGAGTTCTTGTAGTTTTTTGTTGAGTTCTTTAGTGTTCATTTTTGAATAGTCATAAGAATATTCAAATTTATTTTTATCTTTAGGAACGATAAAGCGGGCGCCTTCCATGACATCATGTACGGCTTTTTCGATATTTTGGGTGTGATGTGATGAGCTGTATTATAGGCAATTTGTTTTGCACGGCGTCTGTCGGTTTCATCGATAGCGCCTTGCATCGAACCGGTCATGGGATCAGCATACATAATCACTTGACCATTAATATGTCTCGCAGCGCGGCCTATGGTTTGAATTAAGGATCGCTCCGATCGCAAACCTTCTTTATCAGCATCGAGAATTGCAACCAAAGAAACTTCGGGCATATCTAAACCTTCACGCAATAAATTAATTCCAACTAATACATCAAATTCACCTAAGCGTAAATCACGAATAATTTCTACACGTTCAACCGTGTCAATATCTGAATGTAAATAACGAACTTTTACACCATGTTCAGCTAAATATTCGGTTAAATCTTCTGCCATGCGTTTGGTTAAAGTCGTCACTAAAACACGTTCATTTTGTGCCGCTACGCGTATTGAATTTCAGATAATAAATCATCCACTTGAGTTGCTACAGGACGCATTTCAACTTCATGGATCAACTAATCCGGTTGGACGCACCACTTGTTCAGCAATCTCATCAGAATGTTGTAATTCATAATGGCCTGGCGTTGCTGAAACATAAATAGTTTGTGGCGAACGTTCTTCAAATTCATCAAAACGCAAAGGGCGATTATCTAAAGCCGAAGGCAAACGAAAACCATATTCAACTAAAGTTTCTTTGCGCGATCGATCGCCTTGATACATCGCCACCTAATTGTGGCACTGTCACATGGGATTCATCAATAATTAATAATGCATCTTGGGTAAATAATCAAATAAAGTCGGTGGTGGTTCGCCTGCTTTTCGTCCGGATAAATAACGTGAATAATTTTCAATTCCTGTGCAATAACCTAACTCTAACATCATTTCAATATCAAATTGCGTGCGTTGTTCTAAACGTTGCGCTTCCACTAATTTATTTGCTCGTTGTAATTCTTCTAAACGTTGTTTTAATTCTATTTTAATCATATCGATGGCTTCTAATAATTGTCTCACGTGGCGTGACATAATGGTTTTGGGATAAATAGTGACGCGTGGCACTCGCTGCAACATTTCACCGGTTAATGGATCAAAATAGCCAATGTTTTCAACTTCATCATCAAATAATTCAATGCGCATCGCTTCTTCATCTGATTCTGCAGGAAAAACATCAATGACATCACCATGCACACGATAAGTGGCCGCGATGAAAATCCAATTCATTACGCGTATATTGCAATTCTGCTAAGCGTCGCAAAATTTTGCGCTGATCAATTTTATCTCCTCGATTAAATGCAATACCATACTTAAATAAGATTCAGGATCACCTAAACCATAAATAGCAGAAACAGTTGCTACAATGATGACATCTGTCGTTCTAATAAGGCTTTTGTTGCTGATAAACGCATTTGTTCAATATGCTCATTGATGGAAGCATCTTTTTCAATATAGGTATCCGAGGCGGGACATAGGCTTCAGGTTGATAATAATCATAATAAGAGACAAAATATTCCACCGCATTTTTCGGAAAAAAGTCTTTCATTTCGCCATATAAGTTGTGCCGCTAAGGTTTTATTAGGTGCCAAAATCAACGTGGGTCGTTGCATTGCTTCAATCACATGCGCAATGGTAAAAGTTTTACCCGAACCTGTTACACCCAATAAGGTTTGTGAGCTAAACCATCATCCAATCCTTCAGTTAACAATCTTAATTGCCTGAACTTGATTGCCAGCGGGATGGAATTTAGCTTCTAGTTGAAAGGGTGCGATAGTCATGAGACTATTATCCTTTTTCCCAAAAATCAAGGTGTAACTGTATTCAATTCTATAACTTCTAACGCAAAATCCTCACTCTCCTGGTCTTCGAACATAGGTGACCAAAGGCACTAATTACGCGAGGAATTTAACGAGCACTTAAGAATTTTTAGTTATCGTTCAAGACATGCCCGATTTAGATAACGGTCAAACTAATCAAGTTTAAAATGGCTTTTTACTACTGAACTTTCGGTTTTATTTAGCAATTAAATGCAACTGAAAATCATCTTTCACTGTCGAAGCCCCCACTATACAAACGTGTTTATACGCTCTGACAATAGCATCGCCGACTGAACTTGTTTATAATACATCCAGATAAACCAGATATTGAAATGTCGAGACTTGAATTTTTATCCGAGCTACGATACCCTAACTAATGAGCAACCCTCATTTACTGCCGTGTAACGAATCAATTTTCGCATCACCCTTGTTGCATAATTACATCAACGCAAATGATTGGAAATTATGACATCAAACTGTCTTTCAGGAAAACTATTTTTTGAACTTTATTGTCTCCCGCATTAGAATAGGAATATATTTAAGCCAATAAATGGCTTAATGATGAATTGTACTAAAAACGGGAGTATTGTTTATAAATTTTTTAGTACTTCTCTTGACATACTAGTACAATATCCCTGCAATTCATTACTGACACTTATGCTTTGAATTGCACACAGCATATACGCATGGAAGATAAATACTATTTATAACTCATTGAATTATTTAGCATTTATTCTAAACGTTATCGCTTTTTGCGCATTTTAGCCTCATTTTTCTAGCAGCATCGCATCATCTACCGAACACCTTGTCATAGAATCATAGGCGCGATTTTCTATGTATTAGCGGTTCTTTAAAGATGCAACTGGTTTAAACCCTTTCAAAAATATTTCTTTCAAAGGGTTCAAAAAGAAGATTAACTCAAACGACTATTGCTGCAAGCTATTATACAGAATAAAATGTTACTGTTAATTCAATACAAGTTACGACCCTATCATCTACAATTGTGCTAGTAAAAAAAGTAGCATGATTAGTACTCCAATGAACAATGATGTCCCTGTCAATATTTCTTATATCGACGACTCAAATAATCAAACTATTAATACCAAATCATCTAAATAACTCGGTGCCGCTAATTCAATACCGATCACACAACTACCAGACCAAAATTGGATTTAGGAGAAAACTTACGTTACCTTTAATATCCCCAGTTATAACTGCGGTTCAATTTGAAAAATGTCTTGTAGAAAATTATGCACCCCGCCTCGCAGATATTAATGCACTCAAGAGTTAATGGCAAAATCCGCACTAAGTCTCGCAGCAATTACATTAGGTCCGACCGTACGGCAACTTTTTTAAATGTATGGTGCTCACAAAATTAACGCCATGTTGCACAATAACATCACTCTAGTCGTTAATGTAAATATCCACTTCGCATTCACTTTAAATAATCTTCCCACTTGTTTAGCGGCTCTAGTTCTTTTAATTGAGTGTTTACTTGTATACCATTCAGGAGCTCTTTTATGTCGTTTCAATTGGCGGATCGTACTTTACGGGTTAAACCTTCAGCGACGCTTGCGGTTGCGGCTAAGGGCCGCGCAGTTACGTGCTCAAGGGATTGATATCATTGATTTAGGGCTGGGTCAACCGGATTTTGATGCCGCCACTGAGCTTGTTAAAGCATGCCGCGATTATGGCTATACAAGACGGTTTACTAAATATACGCCCGTAGATCGGAATACCCGATCTTAAACAGTAGCCATTATTGAATAAATTAAAGCGGGATAATCATCTCAATTATTACGCCTAAACGGGTTTAAGCATCGGTCGGTGCTAAACACAGTTTGGGATACAATTTAACCCAAGCATTGTTGAATGCGGGTGATGAAGTCATCGTCGCAGCGCCTTATTGGGTCTCTTACCCTGAATTTGTGACTTTCGGAGATGCCGATGCCGGTTTTTATTCAATGCCGATATTAGCCAAGATTTTAAAATCACGCCTGCGCAACTTGTGGGGCCATCACCCAACACTCGGCTGATATTTTTAAATAGTCCATCTAACCCTACCGGCGTCACCTATACTTTGGCATGAATTAAAAGCCATTGGGCTGAAGTTTTAAAAGAAACATCCACAATATTATTATTGCCACGCGATGATATTTATGAACATATTTACTGGGGCAATCAACCCTTTGCCAATATTTTAAATGCCTGTCCTGAATTGTATGATCGCACTGTTGTGATTTAATGGCATGCGTAAAGCTTATGCCATGACCGGCTGGCGCATAGGTTATGCGGCAGGGCCTGCAGGCGTTGATTCAAGCCGATGAATAAAATACAATCGCAAAGTACCTCGAATCCTTGCGCCATTGCACAAAAAGCCTCGGTTGAGGCATTCAATATGGATTCAACGTCAAGTTCAAGACATGGTGAAAATTTTTAAACAACGACATGATTATATTGTCAGAGCCATTAACGAAATCCCAGCGTCTTCACCTGTATACCAGGTCAAGGCGCACTTTTATGCCTTTATTCATGCAGAAGATTTTATTGCTAAACGTCATATGAAAGATGATATTCGGACTTGGCCAACTATTTAATCGAAAAATCCCATGTGGCCCTAGTGCCTGGCAGCGCTTTTGGCATGCCGGGCTATTTACGTTTATCGTATGCGACCAATATGGAAATTTTGAAATGAGGCCATTAAGTCAAACTATTGTAGGCTTAAGCTATAACCGTGTTAACAATTTATTATATTTTAAATGGCAGTGGCGTATTGGATTTATATTTCTTTCAATAAAAGTGAAATCTTGACCCCTATAGCTGCAAACACGCCGTCTCGTTCGCTTATTTGCATCATAGTTATGCCCTTTATCTAAGAGTTCGTCATCACCTTGGGAGCGTAGTTGCGATAACTCTTCAGCTTCTTCATTACGTTTCACCCTTCTTAGGGCAATCTCATCATCGTAATCATACATGGGTTTGAATACCCAGTCTTTGTGGCGATTACCCATGGTAACCACCCCTCTAGTCTTTTCTGCAATTGCGCAGCAAATTCTGTACTTGCTCTGGAGACGATTCTTGGACTTGCTCTAATTGTACTTCCTTCATTCTTATCCTCATTAAGTCTTATTAGTTTCTTTAATTACAAAAGAAATCATACTAACATGGACAAAAGACATTGTAGCAAGAGTTTTTAGTTCACTGAGTCAAAGACAATTACGTAATATTACCACTTCTGAATAGTCTCTCCCCGTAAGAAGCTCGCTCAGTGGTAGAGCAGGTGACTGTTAATCACTTGGTCGGCAGTTCGAACCTGTCCCTGGGAGCCAATCATCAGACGCATTATATTTAAAAAAATCTTATTCGATTGTCCTGCGTTTAATTTTATCACGATATAAAATATTGGCGGCACCGCTAATTTAAGAGCAAAACCAGCAATCATATTGTGGGAATAAAAATGCTAACCAAGCAAAGGGCGCGAGCCAAAATAAATTAATAGCTAATCCACTTAGCACGACGGCTTGATGACTCAGCCATAACGTGCAACTGCGTGCTGAAATGCATGGCATGCAATGTGTTTCATGGTAGGAATAACCATTTGATTAAACGTACAATAAGGTATAACTCATATCGATAATCGGCAGAGGCTAATAATATTAACCAGCACCATCAAGGGAATCGGATCAATCATGCGCAGTGTAATGCCATTAAGGATGCAAATAAAAATCCCAAAAAACAACTACACACATCGCCCATGAATACTTTTGCGGGCTGCCAATTCCAGCATAAAAATGCGCTGATGCTCGCTGACCAAGACTAACCATCAGCCAAGCTTAAGCTTATAAAAATTAGCAAATAAGCCATCATTGCTAAATTGATCGCCAATAAACAGGGTTTGCATGCCGGCTTGGCCATCTATGCCGTCGATAAAATTATATAAATTAATCAGCCATAACATGCCTAAAAATGCCAAAGATATGACCGAACCAACCGACATTAAATCCACAATTAAACAAATAAAGCTTAGGGAATCCACCGATTGAATATAAAACCAGGCCCACGCCCACTGTTTGTACCCATAAACAGCAATACACGAACTGAACCAGTAGCAAAAAAAAAA
>CAWCVU010000025.1:0-93873 GCA_963798975.1 uncultured Gammaproteobacteria bacterium | reverse complement strand
CGACCGAGGTGTGCGGCAGTGGGAGCATCAATGATGTCTTTACTTTTCGTTAACCAATGATCTATTTTTGACTGGATGACTAGTTCTGAAACGGCCAAATCTTTTTCGTTCTTATAAAAAGCCATATTTTTTGAAGGAGCTGGAGCAAGGCTGAGTAACCATGTTTGCGCTGGGCTATTTCCCCACTTTGATTGCCTAGCTCTGTATAAATATTGCTTGTTCCATCTAAGGGCACATGCAATTCATCATAAAATTCTTTATCAAATTTTGCAGGAGGACTAGAGATCCACTCAAAAACCAGTCGTGACTTCTTCACAACCTCAAGCAAAGATATTCTATATATATTTCTAACTTCATTTTCCTGAGCGTCAAATTTACGATCAAATTTCTCTTTATCTTGTAAAAAAAACATGCGCGTTATAGTAAGAACTTGTCCTTCGCTATCACCATCATGAATTACATAGAAGAACCCTTTGCCTCTTGACTCAAGGAGCGTTTTGTTTCACTACTCAATGAAGCCGCATTAAAATTACCCATGTTTTCTATCCCCTTTTAACATATTATTTAAACAGCAAATTGGGACAATCCATTGCCTTTATTTATCGTCATGTGTCCATTCTGATGATGATTTCCGTCGCCAGATTCAGCCCTCTCAAATTCTGCCTTTAAGAACGTCGCTTTCTTATTTAACGTGGTATACAGGCTGGTAAACTCTGTGTTTGTTTCACAGCCATAGGTATCACTTAAACATTTAAGCCAATTCACTAGTCGTGCCGCGTAACTTTTGGCCCATTCTAATTCATCGCTTTGAAAATGTATTTTTGTTAATTCAGGACTCAGATCAATTGGATGCCCATCTTCTTTTGTTGGAAAAAAATCAGCATACCTAACTACATCGTCTCCCAAAGACTTAATAAATTTACTGGACACAATTTGAAACTTAGATTTTATCTCTTCAATAATTTCTTCAGGTTTTTTTGACAATATATTAACGCTTTAATCCATTGCATAATATGGCCTTTATATTCTCTTGCATATGCAGCCGCGTTGCCCTCGCGATGATAACTATGTGTTGTACCATTTGAATGGCTACTGCCATTTGTATCCGGCATATAATTTGTTGGTGGTAATTTTTGCATTAAATGACAAATTAATAGCTCAACCAATAGTGCACGTGGCTCAGAGATGAATTCCCCAACCAGACTTAAACGCATACGCACATTTAAATGTTCCGCAGTTTTTGTATTGACTGTAGTCACGGAGGCGGGTCTATTTTTCTTCTCCCTTTCCAGCTCTGACTCTGCAGTCTTTAATTTAGTATTGACGTCCTCAAAGGCCTTAGCATTTTTTTCTAAAAATTCACGTAGACTAAAGAAAGGTAATGCACCCTTATAACATTCGACTTGTTTTTTGATCAGAGTGTTATTTAATCGCGTCATATCTTTTAATAGTTCATTATCTATCGATGATGCTTCAGCTAATTCTTCTAAAACGGTGCTCACCCTCAACAGCCAGCCTTGAAAATCTTTAGGCATCAGAGCGTATTGTTTTTTTAATTCAGCATCTGCCATAATATCGAATCTTTTTTTAGTTGAGAGCTGATCATAAGCCTCCACAGCTCTTTTAATTTAAGCAAACTCGCATTAGTACTGGTTTCATGTTTAGCCAATACTTTCTTTATTTCAGCTAAGGCAAAACTATAAATTTCTTGTTCTAATTTTACACGGCCGTCTGTACCCTTACCTGAGCCTAATGCATACTCGGTCGCGGCTAGTTCTAAAATCGCACGAAATTCACCCGAGTTTCCATCAGTATGGGCTTGTTGTAAGTAGTTAAACGTCTTATCATCTGTCAAGGGAGCGGGCTCCCCATTTCCCATTAAACTTTTAAAAAAATTACTAAACATCTCTTGTCCTTCTCCAAACGATTTAATTATTTATATTTGCTCTAGTAATCAACCTATCACAATGCAAATATCTTTGCCAGCTGAATTATTTTATGTTTATGATAAAATAATTCTATAGTTAAATTATAGTATCATACGCCGCATAAGTAGCTCACCATTCACAGGGAATTCAACTAGCTTTTTCATTTTGAATTATTCATTACAATGGTAGAATTTTCTTGTACTCCTAGCGTCGAATGATTATTTACTAAAACATTTTGAACTGGAGGAGTCAGTGACCATTGCGCTAATGCCGTTGCTTGAGTATGTTTTGTCGCACGTTGTGCAACCAAACTTCGCCCTTCATCCGTAAGCCAAATACAATTTTCTATTTTAATTTCTGTCAAATTGGGACATTGATCTAAAATAGCTTTAAGCAATGGGTCAGCGATGCGCGTGTTAGAAACATCCAAGGTAATTAAGTCGTTGGGAATTAGCTTGGGTACAAGGGTAGGGTGTAAAAATCCTTTTTGTAATAATTGCAAGGCATGGTTTACGTTACTCTCCTTGCAAGGAAGTGTCAGAGCAGGACTAGGCGGAAGAATTTGCCATTGTTTAATAGTATGATCCCATGAACCACTTACAAGACTACCATCAGGCAATCCCGCAAGAGCACGCACGGGTCCTTCATGTTCCGTTAGTGTTGCAATGCAAACCCATGTATTCTCATGACGTTGCCAATACTTTTTTAGTGTATTATCTTGTGAACCGCTGGCAAAACTATTATCAGATAAAATGGTGAGAACATTAACACAACCCTTGTGTCCTTCCAAGGTGGCAACGCAAATCCATTTATTCTGATAACGCTGCCAATACTTGATAGTATTATCTTTTGAACCACTGATAAAACTTCCATCCGCAAATATAGATAGGGCGCAAAACATAATCTTTGTGACCATCTAAGGTTGCAGCGCAAACCCATTCATTTTTTTCGTTGCCAGTGCTTTATAGTATTATCTCCTGAACCACTGATAAAATCCCCATTAGGAAATACAGCCAAAATATAAACTTCCTTTCGTGCCCTCGAAATTCTGCCATACACCCAATTGTTTTTCTGCTTCTGCCAATATTGGATGGCATGGAACCGATACGAACAAATAAAACTCCCATCTGAAAATACGGCCAGCGTATAACAACATCTCTTAGAATTACTTACAATCCAGCTACCTTCCCACTTATTTTTCTGCTGATGCCATTGGTATATATACCCATACAATGAATGCACGATAAACTCCATCCGGACAATATAGCTAAGCCACGCACCGGCACAGCTAAGCAATCTGAGAATTTTCGATATGAGTCCTCCACAATAGTTGATATACATATCCATCTATTTTCCTGCCTCTGCCAACGCTGGATAGGACCAAACTGTGAACCACTTAATAGATCGCCGTCTGGTAATGCAACTGAGCAGTAATGTGGTTCTGGGTTTGCGCCATGCTGATTGAAAAAATACTCGGCACAGGTATCTTTAAATAGTTTTCACTTGCCGGATACACGCAATCTAGTACCAAACTTGTTTGTGCCTTTTTCTAAATTCATATACAGCAGAAAAATCTAAAGACGGGCAATTAATAATAGTGAGTTTTTTTATTCCATTAATTTGCAATTCTTTTAAAATTCTACCTTGAAAACCAGCGCAAGATTTTAGGGTTAATTCTTGAATAAATGTACACTCAGGCAGCACAGCCAGAAAATCATCGTCATTGAACTTCAAATTTTCAAAAAACAACTCTGATTGAGCGGCTTGTTTTTTTATAGTGTGTAAAAGTTTAATTTTTTCACTCAGCCACTCACAATTGAGAATCTGTATATTATCTAAAGTTAATTGAGGGCAGTGCTTTAATATAGCGATTAATAAAACTTCTGTTATGCATGAGTCTGAAACATCTAATGTAGTTAAATTATCAGGGAAAAATTGCGGCACATGTGGAGGATATAGAGAATCCTCGTTGCAATAACTGCAAGGCGTTGTATAAGTTACGCTCGCGTTTACCTGTTAAATTTGGCGCAAGCCCAGGAGAAAAAATTTGCCATTGGGTAATTGAATGTCTATATAAACCACCGATTAAACTACCATCTGATAATACAACTGACGCTTCAATCTCATCTCCATCATTTACTTTTACTTGCCAGGTTTTACCTTGAATCCATTGATTCGTTTTACGATGCCAATATTGAATATTACCCTTTTCACCACCCCACCTAGGAATATTTGATAAAACTACCATCCCACAACACAGCACTAGGTTCTTTAGGCAACATAGCCACACATTTCCATTCATTCCCATTTTTCAGCTGCCAGTGTTCCCATGCTGCGCCCCTATCTCCAACAATAAAACTCCCATCTGGCAATGCAAAAATATCACAACCTTTTTGCAAAGTTGCTATACATATCCATTTATTACTTTGGCGCTGCCAATGCTGAATAATCGCGTGTGCAAAACTTAGAAAACTTCCATCTGGCAATACAGCTAACCTAAAACAAGATACGTGCAAAGTATCAATACATATCCATTGTTTTTTTTGCCAGGACCAATGTTTAATAGTACTATCAGAGCCACGTAATAATATTCCCATCTGGAAATGCCGCTAGCGCCGAAACATTACTTTCCAGCAATGTTGCCACACACACCCATGTATTTCTTTGCCTCTGCCAATGTTTGACCCATCCTCGTACACATGAAGCACCAATAAAACCCCCGTTAGGCAATCCAGCCAAGGCAGTCAAGCCTATAAGATCATCATCATATAAGATAGCAATAGGAGATGACCTCGGTTGGAAAATTAAAGGAGGTATCAACAACCCCCAGTGAAGATGAGAAATAGCAAGATAGCTGTATTCACCAAGCGGTGTATTATAACTTTCGCTAAAAAATGAACCGGTAAATGTTGCATTTTGTACATTTAAAAATGCCATTAGGGATAAAAATTCAGGGGTGATTGCATCGCAATCTTGTAGGTCTAATGTTTTTGGACCTGTTCGAGCTAACCAAGGTTCTAGCCAATTAATTTTAGGTAACACACCTGCAAGATCGCCTGTCCTTGGAAAAGTTCCCTTAATTTTAGGACAAGCAATTAGGGTGATGTGCTCTAGTGTTGGCAGGCGTATCAAAGACAATAAATCTTCATCTGTTAGATATGGATTGTATTTAAACTTGAGACGCTTAACTGTGGAGGATGGCTAGAAATCAATGCTTGATGCGTTTGAAGTGTAAAATTTTTACTCATATAATGAGTTTCATTAAGTTTTTCTAATACCAGTTCTTGCATCACTTCTTCACGGGCGAAGGTGTTTATATTACCTTCAGATATTTCTTGTGCAATGCTATCGATTAAATCATCATTTTTTTGATATTTCGTAAAGCCTGCAATACGTCTTTCGGGTTATGCTGGGTTTGTATAAATTGTTTATGTGTTCTTACTGAATTGCCTATATTTTGGCTTATAATTTTTCCGGTAGTCGATAATGAGCATCCTGTTAAACCACCTATAATTTCCATGCGTCCTAAAAGTGTTTTGCCTTTGGTGTTTTGAAATGCGCTTGCATAGTGTGTAGCTAATTTTTTGCGCACTTTTACGAATAATTCTTGATGAGTGATTTCGGGTGTTTTTCTTAGTGCACTGCATAAAGTCATTAATTTTGTGCAGGGTTGTAATATACCTTGAGAGTCAAAAAATACCGGTAATACGACTTGTTCGTTTTCATTTGCGCGCTCGAATAATTTTTGATGTTCTAATTTATCTTTAAATACTTGTGTTTCTATCATTTGATTATAATGATGTAAGCTATAAAGCCAGGCGCGAATGCGTGATAAGGGTGAGAATGTTGGCTTTGCTAAATGAGCTGCCAGGTCTGGGCTTATATTGTTTTGCATTTGAGATAAGCAAAATACTAGATTTTTTATGATGATTTGTGAACTTAACAGACCTGATTCTACTTCGTCGCGTATCAGCACATGATCGTTATCTATACTAATCAATTTTGTGCTGTGTAAAATAAAATTGGCATCCCTTGCATCGCCCATATTCAGTAATATGCTAGCGATAACTTGTGCGCCAAAATGTGTTGGATCTAATTGTGTTAACTGTACCGGATCTGAATTTTGGCTTAATAATGTTTGTAGATTATCGCCTTCTACCGTTGGGCTAATTTGCACAACAATTACTGGTTCATCTTTCATTAATATTTTAGCGGGTTGCACAGGACAAAACCCCATTCTCCTGTTCTAGGTAAACCTAAAAATAACCAACGCGATAAAGCCCATGCGGCAAATGCTAAACCAACAGCGCCAGGATTTTCTTTGATATGTAAGGGGCCAACTGCTGCGACTTTGTGAATGCTGCCGCGAATAGATTGCCGTTTATTAAATGCATTAATGGCTTGCTGGTTTAAAACCCAGGTACCATTAAAAGGGGTTTGTAATAATACAGCTTTAGCGTTTAGTTGCGTTTCTATTTCACTTGGAGTTATTTTTGTGCCGATATTTTGTAAATGCCTTTCAAAATCATGCCAAACATCACCTAAACCTTGTTCAAATACTGCGGCTATGGCTGCTTGATTAGTTGGATCAAATTTTAAAATTTCTTGGTAAATAAGCGTCTTGGACCATGCATCTGTTGCTTCACCTGCTTCTTTCCAGAGTAAATAATTAATTTTACTCATGATGCGTTGTTGTGGTGCTGCCAATGTTGATTTATCATCAGACGCTTGTATGCAGTGATAGGCTTGTATATATGCTTTTTTTGCCAATGCATATTCTTCTGCCAGTAGCGCTAACTCTCCTAAATTAACATGATCTTCATAGGTTAGTTGCATACTAGTGGGCGTAATATCAATGGCTTCATCATTAGTGGCCAATGCATTAGTCGGTTGTTGAGCGTAATCAAGCAACTGTACAATTTGTCTTATTTGTAATGCATGAAGGCGTATTTGCGGCGTCCGCGTTTCATCCTCGCTGATTTCTTTTAAAGTATTTAGGAATGCTTCTCTAGATGCAGTTGTTGATTGATTGGCTTTAATTAAAGCCTGTACAATCGGATTATCTTGTTCTATCACTAGTAATTGATTTAAGACATACTGTAAATAATCTTTAACTTGTTTATCTTCTGGAATCGCAGGTAATGGACGATATATCCAACGCGCTAAATCAATGCGCTCATCAGGTGCTAAGAGTATAAGCGAAATGTCTTGGGTCACTTGTGCCTGACGCAGTAATAATTCTAATAAACGTATGCGTACTATATAGTGCATCAACGGGTGGGTGCTTAATATGTCTCGTAATTTTTCTATAGCATGTAACGGGGGATTGGGCATTTGCATAAAAGCATCTATTAATATCAAAGGTGCTAAAGATTCATTGCCTAATGCAAATTGGGCTTTAGTTCCTAGCGTTTTAAGATGTCCTGCTAGATTTCTGCTAAACTCTTTGTTTTGTGTATCTTTATACATTTTTGATAACATTTTAAACAATTTGTTTAAACTTGTTTTATCTTGCTTTTGATAGGCAGCAAGCTTAAGCCAGATAATCAAACGCTCTATTTCAATGATGTGTTCAGTTTTATTATCTTGAGTATAATCGTGCGATAATGAATCTAATCGCGCTAAATGGTTTTTTATAGGATGTGTAAATCCATTGCCGCCGGCTTGACATAATTCTTGTATAAGAACACGCGTAAATAAACGTAAGGTGCTTAATTGGTCTTCTGTGGGTTTTGTTTTAAATGCATCATGAAATACTGTTTCGCCTAATTGGTATAGTTCTGCATTTATTTCTGGTGTGCTTTGCGCTAAATATGCGGGTAAGGCAGTAGTGCTATGGCTTTTTGCATGAGCAATTAATCGTGCTTGGTAAGCTGTTAATTGATATGCTTCTCTATCTATTTTTAAAAGATTAAACTCAACATGTTTATCTTCCCAATTAAATATTTCAGTTTCATCAGGCAATGAATATTCTGTGCCGATATGTTCAAAGCCTAAAGATTCTGGGGGCAGACTGGGGATGGGATCATTGGGATGAACAAATCGGCAAACATTTTCTGCAAATGACTTCGATAAATTGTTGCCTACGCGTGGTTGACTAAATGTGAATACACTTATTTTATCTTGGTGCTTTTGATATTGCTGATAAAAGCGTGCTGCAGCTAATAAAGCAATGGCGCCTCCGGTTGAATGGCCGACAAAAATAAAACGTTTGGGTGGAAATTTTGCATGATAAGAGAGGCGATCGCCTAAGCCTTGTGTCCCGTCCCACATTTCATGTAATGCATTTTTAAATCCAGCATGTATCATATTTAATGCACTGGGTGCATCGTTTAATAATTCTGATGAACCGCGAAATAGACATAAGACCGTATCTTGATTAGCTAGCACTATACAACGATTACCATTTTTAAATTGATAATAAAATGATTCGGGTTTTCTAAGATCGTATCCCCAGTGTTTGGCATGCGAGGCAATGAGCGCTTTATTTTCATAAGCTAGAGATGATAAACGCAATGCATCCAATGCAATAGGGTAGCGTTGGTCTGGAATAAGCTGATTAAACTTTCCTTTAAAATTAAAATCGGGTGTGAGTGGCGCATCATTGACTACTACTAATTTCTGAGCTAAAAAATCGCCTAACTGTTCAATTGCTAAATCACCTTGTTTATATGCATCTACTGCTAAATTTAAGCTCTTCATGAGCTCTGTGAGTAGTTCACTGGTGAGTGCTTCATGAGCGGGTGAGAGTTTAATTTTTTCAGGTAAAAATTTTGCAATAACAGCTTTTGCGGCTGCTTTTACATTTGCAAACATTGCTTCTGTATGAGTGCTCTCTAATTGATTATCTAGAATATGCGCGTGATGATAAACAATGGCTTGTTGACAGAATATTTCTGCCGTAACATCTTTATGGGCAAAATTACCCAATATACTATTTAGGCGCTGTGCATTAGCTTCTTCATATTTATTGGCAGCCATGGTCAAGCCTTTACTGATGTAAGTACCGACCTCTGGGATAATATTCCATACTGATAAAAAAAGGCTGGTCACCAAGCCTTGTTGTGGTGCTATCTTTTCACTGGCGATACTGCTGTATGCACCTAGGATACCTGAAATAATTTGATTTAAATGATTGTTAAAGTCTCGAAGTATGACCTGTTCATTTGTAGTAAATTGTGACAGAGTTTTTTCAAATAATGATGCATAGTACTGCTTATCTCTTTGCATGCTTACCTCTTAATGCTCAAGTTAATTGCTTACAAGTTGATTTTAAGCGAGTCTTATTAATTAGATCAATGGGAAATGATTTTTGTGTGAGATATTAGCTATATTTATAGTAAGATAATGTTTATTTATGAATGAAGTCCAAGGCCTTCTAACTTGGTAATCTTGGTTATTTCATCCATAAATATCATAAGAATCAAGCTTGTATTAAAATTTCTTATAACTTCCTGTTTTGCAACATTTCTGGTAAAGAAAATCTGCCCTGAAATAGTCTAGAATATATAAACAGACATCCAGCTAACCCAAAGGAATTTTATGTCGCTACCCATCATCAACATCGGCCTGGCTTTTTTAGAAGGTTTTGCGCTGATTATTTCGCCTTGTATTTTACCGATATTGCCGATCGTTTTGTCAGGATCGCTAAGCGGTAGTAGAAAACGGCCGGTTGGGATAGTGATTGGCTTTGTGACCGTGTTTGCCTTGTTTACTTTATTTTCTCGAAAATTAGTGGAAGTCGCTGGGATTGATTTGAATATTTTGCGTGAAGTATCATTTATTTTATTATTATTTTTTGGTTTTATTATGTTGTCGGGTTATTTATCCGAAAAAATTTGCGCAATTAACTGGGCGGCTTGCGAATGTGGGTTCTCAAGTGTCACTGCGTAATCAGGGTGAAGGTTTTCGTAGTGGATTAGTATTAGGCAGTTTAATTGGTTTAATTTGGACGCCGTGTGCGGGGCCGATTCTAGCGGCGGTGATAGTACAAACTGTGATTCAAACAACCACATGGAATAGTTTTTTTACGGTGTTGGCCTTTGGCATTGGCGCAGCGCTGCCGATGTTAATCATTGCATTTATGGGTAGAAAAATTTTACGCACGGTGGCCTTGTTTAAAACCCATTCGGTATTATTACGTAAACTACTAGGCTTGATTGTGATTATCACGGTCGGTTATATGATGTATAGTAACAGTATGGCAGCGCCGTTTACTAAACACATTCCCATTACCGATACGCACTATACGCCAGCCATGCCTATTATCAATCCTGTTCATAACCCTTATCCTGCGCCGGCTTTGGCGGGCATTACTGACTGGATTAATACTGCCCCGATTACCTTAGAGAGTCTTAAAGGTCAAGTGGTGTTAATTGATTTCTGGGCTTATTCTTGTATTAATTGCATACGCACTTTGCCTTATTTAAATGCTTGGTATGAAAAATACCATGAGCAGGGCTTTACGATTATTGGCGTGCATAGTCCTGAATTTGATTTTGAGCGGGATCTTAAAAATGTACAAGCGGCGGTGATAAAAGATCAAATTAAATACCCTGTGGCTTTGGATAATCGTTTTGAAACCTGGAATAATTTTCATAACAGCTATTGGCCTGCGCATTATTTAATTGATAAAAATGGTCATATTGTTTATGAAAAATTTGGTGAAGGTGATTACGATGTCACTGAAAATAATATTCGCTTCTTATTAGGCATGAATGAAAAATTACCACAAGCAAGCCCCGCACCATTTAATCCCATCTTGCAAACACCTGAGACTTATTTAGGTTATGCACGTGCAGATAGTTTTGTAAATAATGGACAAGTTTTCAGCAATGCAGCGGGTATATATCATTACCCTAAAAATCTGCCACTAAATAGTTGGGCGCTCGAGGGTGATTGGGTCATCACACCTGAAAAAATTGCTACCAGCCAAGCGGCCAAAATTAAAATTCATTTTCAAGCCGGCAAAGTCTTCGCTGTCATGGGCCAGCATGCAGGCCATGCTATTCCTGTAGAAATACGGTTAGATGGGGTCTTACAAAATACCATTCAAGTGAGCGATCACACGCTTTATACCCTAGTGGATTTGCCTGAGCCTAAACAGGGCATTGTAGAGCTCACAGCAACTGAGCCTGGCCTAGAAATCTATACCTTTACCTTTGGTCCTTAATAAATTCATCTCAATTAAAGGCCCATCTAGACCAATAGCAGTATGTCAAAACCTATAAATCTTAAATATTCCTTAATAATCAATATGTTATTTTTGCTATAAATATGGACGCCTAACTTTAAATCTGATAGGATTAAAGGTATAACACTTTGAATTCTAACATATATAGGCTGAAGTATGCTTCCACCCACAGCAGAACAAATAAACGCGACTAAACAGCAAATCGCATTACTTGCAAAAACGATAAGCAGGCGGAATAAAGAAAATGTTGTTGATGAGCGGAAAAAACTATTCCAGCTATGCACTTTGCTTGTAATAAATAATGTTAGTTTGCCTAGCCCTAAAGAAATTTCAGATCTAGTCTATGAATCTTTTCTAAAAGACAATCCGACTGTGCTACAAGTCGGGAAGACTGTAAAGAAGCAAGAATAGTATATGTAAGCATATTGGCAAACATACCTAAAGATAATAAGTACATTGAACATTTTATAAAAAATCCTACGTATCCAGACATCGTTAATGAAAATAAATTGAATGTCGAATTGGATGCAAAAATCGACAGCATGAGAAAAAATGACAAGCTCAAATCCATTTATAAAACAATAAATAAAATATATAAATCCTTTCCTAATGCAGATCTCGCGTTCCTAAACACAATGGCACAAAAAGCATTAGATGATCAAGATAATGCAAGTGCGCTAGAACAACACAATGAAGCACTCACAAAAAACCTCAAGACGCTTAGGGTACGAGATAAAATAGAACAAATTATAATGTCATTTCCGAGCATGAAAGACAGTGAATTTCTAAAAAAAATAAGCGGGAATCTTGCAAGTCTTGATACAACTCAAACGCAGATTGATGAAAATTATGAACTCTTGCAAATTTATCATAAAATTATTTTTAAGATAAATGAATTTAAAAAATATTATCCAAATATCGAGCTTAATAATTTAGATAATATTATACTCTAGAGCTGAATCGTCTTTTTACGACAAGAATAAATTAGATAATTATTACAAAAAAGTGTTAGAAATAATTGTAAACCCCGGGATTAAAAACATTGAAAATAAAAAAGATACAATCACCGAATGCGAAGCAATACGTTCTACCATTATTAATAAAATAGAACTATTTAAAATTTTATATCCTGCTGAAAACATCGAAAATTTAGAAAATGTACAAAGACTTTGCAATAAACCGGGTGTTCAGGTTAAACAACTGATAGAATATTATAAACAAGTCAGTTATTACTCTACAGTCATATATCAAATAAAAGAAATTAGAGAAAAATATAAAGATAAATTATCAAATACAATACTTGAAGCCGCTGCTAATGAAGCTAAAAAGTCCAATAGCGCTAGTGAAATCGGGGAGGTAGTATTACGATTAAATACTTATTTACATAATCTTGAGAAAAATATTCAAGATGTGAATATATCATCAAATATCCTACCTAATACGCAACTTCTGATATATAAAATAGCCTTCCTCTTAACCAAAATAAAAGAAAGAGCCTGAACTAAAAATTCATTTACCACATCTTAGTATTAATCAAAACCTAATTAAAGAACTAGATTGCAAAATTACCAGAACAGTATCAGAGGATCCTAATTAAATTTAAAAAAGAAGCTAAAGAGGCTGATTCAAATGAAGACCTCATCTATCTCAATAATGAGATTTCTTATTATCTAAAAATCTTGGATTTTCTTAGCAAGCAAATTGATGAATGTAAAAGACAAAATCCTGGTGTAAGGGAAGATTTACTTGAGCAAATGCCTGCTGCCATTATTGCTTATTATCTAAACCCTTTTGATCAGCGTTATGAAAAATTGGCGCAAGAACTTGTAAATGATTATTTGGGTGATGCCAATATTTTACGTAATACGCTTTGGTCTTTGACAATTTTAGCGGGTATTGGTTTGATTGTTTTAGGGATTCTAGGTGGACCTCTTGGTATTTTCGGTGCTTTAACGATTTTGAAAGAAGCATTAATTGTGTACTCAGCTGTCCAGGTCAGTGCCATTGGATCTGAAGTTTATTACCACCATACTGAACAATCTTTGATTACGCCATTTTATACAACGATGAATATTAAAGAAGATAAGAAAATAACGCAGGAATCTGATGCGCGCAAGGAACCTCCTCCAGGTCACACTAAAACCTAAAGCTTAATAGGATATCATTATTTTAAAACTTTAAGGTTTGAAACCTCTAAATGCACCTGCAAATGCGCAAGCGATTCAATATCTTCTTTTAATAAGCCATACCATGGCAAGAGTTTGGCATGGAGGTCATGGCCTGTATTTTTTTGCATATAGTTTTTGATTAAATGATAAAATTCTATTTTTTCTGTGATGGATAAATTTTGCTTGTTTTGGCAAAACAATCGAATCTGGGTTGCGATGGATACACTGTCTGGGTCTTTGCTAAAAAACGTAAATTCCATAATAAAATTATGGGCTAGTGTGCCGAGGGTGCTTGCATTTATTGCATGCGCTTGTGGTGCTGTTTTTAAAAGTACTTGTGCCAGTTCTTTACAGGAGTTATTTGCTAAATATTTTAGCAAATATTCATTGTTTGCAATATATTCTAAAAATGACCTTAAGTTGCTTGTATTACGCAATTTCTCGAAAGTCTTTACTAAGTTTCTTGGTTTATCAATATCTGGTATTTTCTTAAAAATACTTAAACAATCTATGCATGCACTATCGCAATCAAGTAAATGCTCAAATTCAAAATTTGCTATTTTTTTAAGTGCGGTTGTTTGCAGAATTACGTGATTGGGATATTGTTTCACCAGTTGCATAAAAAATGCTACTGATATATGCACATTTGGCGGCAAATATAACAAATAGGATATTAATAATTTAGCGTATTTTTCACTGCTTTTGTCTTGATATGTATCAATTAATTTTTCTTTAAAAATCAGCATCACAGAATTTTTATGTGCATCAGAAATATTTTTAGCAGCGATGATTATATCAAGAATATCATCATATACGCGCGCATTACCACTCGTCTCATCAAATACTTGTGAAAAGGCATAAGCGACATATTGTTTAATAAATTCTATAGGGATAATTTTCAGATTCTGAGCCAAGATTTCTTTAAATGCAAGTGCACTTTCTTTGCTCTTATCTTCTTGTGCTTTTAAAAAAGCACTGTGAATTGGATTTTTAGAAAATTCTGGGTACATGTGGCGACCTATTAAATTAAAAATGCATTATATTCGATTAAAATTAATTTAATATTAAGCCTTAAATCTCTTCTAGCGGCCAACGACTTTTAATGATAATGGCCAAAGGCTCATGATAGCCTGCCTTTAAACGCTGATAACCCGCATACGCGATCATAGCACCATTATCGGTACAAAATTCTATGCGGGGAAAAAGACTTCGCCTTTTAATTGAGTTATTTTTTCTGTGAGTTGCTGACGCAATGATAAATTAGCACCTACGCCGCCGGCCACAACTAATCTTGAATAATGTGTGAGCGCAAGTGCACGCAGACTTTTTATGACTAAAGTATCGACTACCGCTTGCTGAAAACTTGCGGCTATATTTTGTTGCGTCAGCGCATCTTGCGTGCTAGCTTGCCAAGTATGTAACACTTGGGTTTTTAGGCCGCTAAAACTAAAATCAAGTCCAGGTCTATCGGTCATGGGTCTTGCAAAATGATAAGCCTGTTTATCACCTTGCTGCGCAAGTTTGGCTAATGCGGGTCCTCCAGGATAACCTAAACCTAAAATTTTTGCGGTTTTATCAAAGGCTTCTCCGGCTGCATCATCTAAAGATTCACCTAAAATTTTATAATCGCCGATTGCTTGTACACTGGCTAATAAAGTATGCCCACCTGACACTAATAAAGCTAAAAAAGGAAATGTAGGTGGGGGATTTTCTAACAGTGGTGAGAGCAAATGGCCTTCTAAATGATGAACACCAATGGCTGGAATATTCCAGGCATAAGCAAGCGAGCGCGCAAAACAAGCACCGACTAATAAGGCACCCGCTAAACCTGGACCTGCGGTATAGGCAATGCCATCAATATCTAATTTATTTAATTGTGCTTCTTGTAGGGTTTTTTCAACTAAGGGTAATAATTTTAATACATGATCCCGTGAGGCCAATTCTGGCACCACGCCGCCATATTCCGCATGCAAGGCTACTTGACTGTATAATTGCTGGGCCAATAAACCTTGTTCGCCATCATAAATAGCAACGCCGGTTTCATCACAAGAAGTTTCTATGCCTAATACACGCATTAAGTTTGAGTCTCAGTTCCGCCACGTAAACGTTTAATATTTTCTCTATGCCGCCAAAATAACAATAATCCCATAATAATAATCGGTAGACTCACTATAAATCCCTCAGAGAAAAATACCCAAATCGTGGTCACAAAAGTGGCCACTAAAGCGGCTAATGATGATACCCGCCCTAAGCTCCAAGACATCAACCACACCGCCGTAAAGCAGCCACCAAATAGCCACGATAATCCCCATAAACCACCCCAAGCTGTGGCCACTCCTTTCCCGCCTTTAAATTTAAAAAATACGGGGTAGAGATGTCCTAAAAAAGCAGTCAGTGCTGTTAATCCCGTTAATAAGGGCATTTGAAACAAGAGATGTACCATAAATGTGGGAATAAATCCCTTTAAGCCGTCTCCTAGCAATACGATGGCCGCAACCTTTTTCCCTGCCATTCTTGCAACATTCGTAGCACCAGGATTTAAAGAGCCTTGCGTGCGCGGATCCGGTAAATTTAATAATTTACACACCACTATGGCACTTGAAACCGAGCCTAATAAATAGGCGATGATGATCC
The DNA here is from genome assembly GCA_963798975.1 of uncultured Gammaproteobacteria bacterium. GTDB lineage: Bacteria > Pseudomonadota > Gammaproteobacteria > JABCZS01 > JABCZS01 > JABCZS01. The sequence goes on along the minus strand of CAWCVU010000025.1, from coordinate 77,950 downwards.
AAATTCCGTATTCAGCCATGATAAAATCTTCCTTATTAAAAACCTATTATGTTAATATAGGCAATATGGATAAATTATACATACAAGACCTGCGGCTGGAAACAACCATAGGCTGCCTAACTTGGGAAAAGCAAATCCTGCAGACAGTGGTGGTCAGTCTGAGATGGGCATTGATTGCCAAAAAATCAGTATCAACGACGCGATAATCGATACGATTAATTATGCTCAAATGTCAGAAGATTTAATCGCCTATGCTAAGGGCGCGCGCTTTGATTTGATTGAAACCTTGGCGCAAAAAATGGCTGAATTTATTAGACAACATTATCCCATCACCCAATTAAAATTATCACTGGAAAAACCCGGTGCTATTAGTCAGGCTAAAACCGTGGGTGTTGTCATTGAACGGGAATTTGTGTAAATGGCACACTTGCCAGAGCCCAGTCTTGATGCGCTCGCACATAGTCAAAAATTAACGCAAAAAATTATTGAACGTATTGCGCATGAAAATAATTGGCTTTCATTTGCTGATTATATGCAGATGGCTTTATATGAACCGGGTTTGGGTTATTATACGGCCGGCGCCCATAAATTAGGTCGCGAGGGTGATTTTGTGACAGCGCCCATGATTTCACCTCTATTTTCACAATGTTTAGCCAATTTTTGCATGGATCATTTGCCGGGTGCGAATCTACTGGAATTAGGCGCTGGCACAGGCGTTATGGCTAAAGATATCTTATTGTTTTTAGAAAAACATAAGCACTTACCTGAATATTATTTTATTTTAGAAGTCAGTGCGGACCTACGAGAACGTCAGCAAAATTATTTGCAACAAGCAATTCCGCATTTATATCCACGCCTTAAATGGCTTGATACTTTACCCAAAGAATTTACTGGAATTATTTTAGCTAATGAAGTATTAGATGCGATGCCTGTACATTTATTTCATTATAAAAATAATGAATTATTTGAAACAGGCGTAAGTCTTGAAAATAATTATTTTATTTATAAAAATAAAATAGCAAATCCAGAATTTGAAGAAATAATTGAAACTTTGCCCATCGATAATAAAATAGATTATTTATCTGAAATTAATTTACAACTTCCTGGATTTTTAAATAGTTTAAGTGATGCACTAAAGACGGGTTTAATCATTTTTATCGATTATGGTTTTGATGAAAATACCTATTATCATCCACACCGTAACCAAGGCACCCTCATGTGCCATTATCGTCATTATGCCCATACCGAACCTTTTTTCTATCCAGGGCTACAAGACATTACCGCCCACGTTGATTTCACCGCGCTTGCCCGAGCAGCTCTAGCTGCAGGCTTAGAGGTTGAATACTTTGCGAATCAAGCGCAGTTCTTGTTAGAAAGTGGATTAGCTGATATTGTACGAACACCGGACTTTACAACTGCGCAACAAATAACTACATTAACAGCACCACAGGAAATGGGTGAGTTATTTAAAGTAATTGCTTTAATAAAATAAATCAAGTAGAATAACTTTTATTTGAGGATATGAAAACCATGGGTGCTGATTTAGAACTATTTATGACTTTACTAAATGAAGTTCGATGGCAAGAAGGTCGTAATCCAGAAAAACTAGCCCCTTTTTCAGAGTTCATAGACTCATCCATTCTAGAAGATCGCCTATGCTATATGTATCAGTTAAATGAGTTTCAGCTAAGCCCCTTGTTAATCGAAAAATTCGTACGCTATATATTTACCTATCATCCTCAAAGTAATTTTAGCGCTCTTTTTGATGGTGCTGTCGTTTACTTGGCTATTGAATCGGTTATTGACTCAGAACCACAAAAAGCAGAACAATTATTGCAAAAATTAATTGATATGCGCTATCCAAATTTAGGCATAAAACCGCCTGCCTTGCTCACCCAAAACCCCACAGGGAAAAGAGAGCTTATTTCTTCTAGCAAGAGTAAAGGTGCAGGATTATATTCGCAGGTTTATAAATTTACTACCGATACACAAATATACGCTCAAAAAATATTCAAATTCGATAAAGATAAATTCAATTATGATTTTAATTTACTTGAAATAGCATTTAGAGAAACCATACTTTTGAAATTTTTAGCTGGCAAAAATCCACCGCCGCAAATAATTCGATTGCACGAGGCCTATTTGGCCACTACCCAAATCATGCTAATATTAGAATATGCCAACGCTGGGGATCTGGCAAATTTTATCACTCATTCAGAAACAAAGCCTATAGCTCAAAAAAATTATATCGATCTAATGTCCCAACTTCTCACCGCATTGATTTTTTTACATAACTTGAACATCATCCATCGCGATATAAAACCTGCAAATATTCTTTTAAATAGAAATGACGACCAAGAACTTACGGTAAAATTAGCTGATTGGGGTGCTGCTCGACATGAAAACTATTCATCCTCGGCCTGTGATACCACTTATTTTTATGCCTCACCAAAAAGTTTATTGGGCACCGAACCTGAAGATGAAAAAGATGATGTCTACTCAGTAACATTAGTCATGTATGATCTAGTTAAAAAATCTTCTGGCAATCATGCTTACAGCAAATGTTTTGATAAAGCACAGACTCAAGAGATAAACGACAAACGTGAAAAGGCTTACCAGAATTTGCATCAAAATTACACACGACCTAATCTTACAGATACTATTGCACCGCCCGAACATCAAGAATTAATAAAAAAAGGATGGGCCTTAGAACCCAAGGATCGTCCCACTGCTGCGGAATTTAAAAAAGCACTTAGCTTCAAAACATAAAACTATTTTTTAACTAACTTTTGAAAAATAATTTTTTACGGTAGTGAAAATAATATCTTCGTCCGCATCAACTGGAATAGAACTTTTGGGTTTATTTAATAATAACTGCAATGCCGGTGGGATGGGTATTTGAATACTCAGCATGGGTTCTATAGTATCAGCAAATTTACTGGCGTGCGCGGTGGCGACAACTATCCAAGGTTTATCTGAAAGTTGATTTCTTACATAACAGGCCGTTGCCGTGTGTGGGCATATAACCGTATGATAATTTTTATAAATATCTTTGATGGTTTCTGTAATTTGCTGATCACTGACTGAAAATGCTGGCATGTTTTGCGCAAAAACATCATGGGTATTAAATAAATATTGCAGACGCTCAAAATTACTCGGATGTCCTACATCCATGGCATTAGCCAGGGTTTCAACGCTGGGTTTAGGTTGATAGAGTCCTGTACGAATATAATCAGGTACAACAGAATTAGCATTGGTAGCAACAACAATTTCTGCAATGGGACAGCCCATTTTTTGTGCCCAAAAAGCTGCGGTGACATTGCCTAAATTACCCGATGGGACTATGAAGCGTGCGCCTACGCCATATTGTTGCCAATAGTGCAAACTGGCATAAGCGTAGTAACCCATTTGTGGTAACAGCCTGCCAATATTAATACTATTGGCAGTACTTAAATGTGTATAAGCGCGCCATTTTTCATTATGAAATGCGGCTTTGACTAAGCGTTGACAATCATCAAAGGTACCTGTCACAGCCAGAGGTAAAATATTATCACCCCAACAGGTAATTTGATGCGCCTGTCTATCTGATATTTTACCTTCCGGATATAAAATAACGACTTGAATATTTTCTTTACCATGAAAAGCACTGGCAACGGCTGATCCGGTATCTCCGGAAGTTGCTATCATCAAAGTCATTTTTTGTTTAGCTAAACGATTCATGCATTCGGCCAAAAAACGTGCGCCAAAATCTTTAAAAGCTACGGTTGGGCCGTGAAATAATTCTAATAACTGCGTATTATCATTTAACTGTGTAATCGGCACAGGGAAATCAAAAGCATGTTCACAAATTTTTGGTAATTGCATTTTAATAGCACTGTTTTCAAAAAAAGGTTTTAATAAATTTTCTGTAATTTCCACATACGATTTTCCCAAAAGGGATAATACATCAATACTAGGAAAATCTTGCGGCACATAAAGTCCGCCATCGCTGGCTAAACCTGCTTGTATAGCCTCATCAAAATTAATTAAATCATGTCCACGTGTACTGACATAGTTCATAATATCCTCGCGCCGATGGGGCTAATAGGGGAAACATAAATATCACTGCTTAGATTATTTTCAGAAAACGCCTGTTGCATAGCAGCACCGATTTTAATTGCTTCGTCTTTATTTTTTGCAAAAGCAAATATACTAGGTCCAGAACCCGATAAAGATGCACCGAGTGCGCCGTGGGCTAAAGCCGCTTGTTTGACTTGATTAAATCCTGGGATTAATGCGGCGCGTTTTGGTTCCACAATACTATCATGTAATGAGGCTGCTAATAAACTTAAATCCTTTTGATATAAAGCACTGATAAATCCTGCCAAATAAGCAGATTGTTGAATATGATCAATTAATAAAATAGACTGAGGTAATACGCGGCGCGAGACTTTTGTATCTAAGCGCATATGCGGATGGACTATCACTGCACAGATATCAGGAATCGGTAATTCTAAGATGCGAATGGGACTTAATGATTGTGTGAGAGTAAGTCCACCGTATAAACAAGGAACTACATTATCACTGTGTGCGCTGCCCACGGCTACCTTTTCACCGTGTAGTGCATATTTAATTAATTGTTCTTTATTTAAGGGCTTTTCTAAAAAACCATGTACAGCAATGAGTGCGGCAACACTCGATGCAGCAGATCCACCCATGCCACAACCCAGTGCCAATCCCTTTTTAATGGTAATTGAAAAACCTGCATTAATATTTAAATCTTGGCAGAAATATTTGACGACCGCTGATGCCGTGTTTTTATCAGGATCAAGCGGTAACTCTTCGTTAGATTCTATAGCCTCGATAATAATCTGATGATCATCACGACGTGTCAGGGTAACAATGTCTCCGACATTTTCAAGGGCAAAGCCTAACAGATCAAAGCCAACAGCAACATTAGCACAAGTCGCTGGCGCAAAGGCGCTGATTTGAGTGGAATTATTTAATGCAATCATATTATTACTCTTTAAAATTTAAACGATCGTCTTGAAATGCTTATGCAATCAAGGACACTAAACGTAATAAATCTGCAAAAATACCCGCAGCTGTTACTTCAGCGCCGGCGCCTGGGCCTTGAATAATCAAGGGTTGTTTATCATAACGTTTAGTGCGAAAACATAACATATTATCTGCGCCTGATAAACGTGCGAAGGGATGATCTAATTTATATGATTTCATTGCAACGCGCACGCTGCCATTTTCTATCGCGCCCACGTAAACCCATTTTTCACCTAGTTTATTAGCCGCATCTACACGTTGCTGCATATCATTATCAAACTGGGGTAATTTTTCTAAAAATTCTTCGACTGAACACTCACGCAATGCAGCAGGTATTAAGTTTTCAACGCTAACATCGGCAAGCGTTGTAGCAAAACCTAATTCCCGCGCCAGACACACCATCTTACGCGCAACATCCATACCGGATAAGTCATCCCGTGGATCAGGTTCGGTAAAACCTAAGACTTTGGCTTGTTTGACTACACTAGAAAAACTATGCCCTTGTGATAATTCATGAAAAATATAACCCAAGGTACCTGAAACAGTGCCTTCAATACTATAAACCTCATCACCGGTTTGAATTAAATCTTGCAAGGTTTTAATCACAGGTAAACCGGCGCAGACCGTGGTTTCATATAAAAAATGCCGACCATAAGTTTTACTACAGGCTTTTAGCTGTTGATAATAGGAAAAATCGCCCGAGCCTGCACGTTTATTAGGCGTAATAATATGCGCACCGTGTTGCATCCAATTGATATATTGCAAAGCAATCGGCTCACTCGCTGTACAATCGATAATCACCGCATGTGGAATATCTTCTGCAATAATATGCTGCGCAAACACATTTAAATCCGTCGGTATTTCTTCACCATCTGAAAGCCGCATTTGTTTTGAATTCGCAATGCCGCGCACGTAAAGATTAATACCTTCATGTTCAGCCAAATGCGTACGCGTTTGCTCAATTTGTTTTAATAACGCACTGCCGACCAAACCACTGCCAATAACGCCAATGGAAATTGTTTTATTCGATAAATAAAATCCACCATGTACCGCGCGCAAGGCGCGATTTATATCGTGAGCCGATACGACGAGTGACACATTACGCTCGCTTGAACCTTGTGCGATGGCACGAATATTTACATTCGCATCAAATAAACTTTGCGTAAACTTTGCCAAAATGCCGCGTGTGCCTATCATGCCTTCACCGACTATGGCTAGAATACTGCAATCTAAATCACAGTTTATTTTTTCAATAATTTTTTCTTTAATTTCAAATTGCAATTGTTCATTTAAGACATTTAATGCCGCCTCTGATTGAGCTTTTGGTATGGCAAAACAAATTGAATGCTCGCTACTGGCTTGTGAAATTAGAATAATAGAAATCTGTTTTGCTTGCAAAATACCAAATACTTTAGCCGCAAAACCCGATACGCCTATCATGCCCGCGCCTTCAATATTAATCAGCGCAATATTTTCAATACTGCTAATCCCGCGTATGGGTCGAGCGGGTGGTTTAATGTGTTGATGAATCAGTGTACCTGGCGCTTTGGGATTAAAACTATTGCGAATTAAAATTGGAATTTGATATTCAATCGCAGGTGCAATGGCTTTAGGATGCAAAACCCCGGCGCCAAAATAGGCGAGTTCTAAAGCTTCTTGATAAGACAATTCATCCAACACAAAGGCGCTGGGCACCAGGCGCGGATCGGCACTGTAAACACCATCAACATCCGTCCAGATAATTAATTCTTTTGCGCGCACTAATTTTGCAAGGATCGCTGCCGAATAATCACTGCCATTACGCCCTAAAATAGTCCGTTTACCTTGAACATCACGGGCCGTAAAACCAGGAATCACAAAAATTTTATCAGGATATTGTGCCAAGTAAGCATCAAGATGCTCCCGACTTTTTTCCCAAGCTATCGCCAAAGTATCTTGATATAAATAAGTATGGATAATATCCATCGCATCTAAATAAATAGCTGGCTTTTCTTGCGCCAAATAAGCGGCTAAGATCTGTGCAGACCATAATTCACCAAAGCTTAAAACAAGATCGCGAATTTGATCAGAATACGAAGCCACGACACTCACGGTTGATAAAATATTTTTTATATTTTTGGCATCCGATACGACTAATTCACGCAAACGCGTTTGATCATCCTTTACTAACAAGGTATCAATAATCACTTCATGGGCGTTAATGATAGGGTCAATGATCGCATCAAAAGCCTGTTTATCTTTGGCCGCATCCAAGGCAAGCTGTAAACCATTTGTCGTCCCAGCCGTCGCAGAAACCACAATTATCGGACGCTCTTCACCTGCCATCAGCGCCTTTATCGCACTAAACCGCGAAGCATCTTTAACACTGGTCCCACCAAATTTATGAACCCAATAAGCATTTGAACCCATATAAACCCCTTAGCCAATCAATACCCTATCTTGCCCAATCACGCTAAAAAAAGCTAGCCCCTAGATACCAGGTAATTGAAAAATAACAAATTCACTAAGTAATTTTATTTCCAGACCCCGCACAAAACTACGGGAAAGATATGTTTTCTAACTAGAACTGATAACGCAGTTTTGAGGGATGACAAGACGATGGAAAATATCAAGATAAAGTTGTGAAGCGGGTGGCACAGGGGTGTGTTTTACGCGCGCAGCATGCAAGGCATGCGAGCACGAAAAATACAGCCCTGTGACAGGCCCCGCGAAGCTCCGTTGGTTAACGTTTCATCGCGTCAAAAAAATCTTCATTAGTTTTGCTAGCTTTAAGACGTTCAATTAAAAATTCCATCGCAGCAATTTCATCCATCGGATGTAATAATTTACGCAGAATCCATAATTTTTGCAGTTCATCAGGTTTTGTTAAAAGCTCTTCACGACGTGTACCCGAGCGATTAATATTAATCGCAGGATAAACACGTTTTTCGGCAATACGGCGATCTAAATGCAATTCCATATTACCGGTGCCTTTAAATTCTTCGTAAATCACTTCATCCATTTTAGAACCAGTGTCAACTAAAGCAGGTTGCAATAATAGATAAACTACCGCCTTCTTCAATATTACGCGCAGCACCAAAGAAACGTTTAGGTCTTTGCAAGGCATTGGCATCCACACCACCGGTTAATACCTTACCAGAAGCAGGAATAACCGTATTATATGCGCGCGCTAAACGAGTAATAGAATCTAATAAAATAACAACATCATGTTTATGTTCAACCAAACGTTTCGCTTTTTCAATGACCATTTCTGCCACTTGCACATGACGAGTAGCGGGTTCATCAAAAGTACTGGCGATTACTTCGCCTCTGACTGAGCGCGCCATTTCAGTTACTTCTTCAGGACGTTCATCAATTAATAAGACAATTAAACGACACTCAGGATAATTTTGTGCAATGGAGTGCGCCATATTTTGCAGCATCATGGTTTTACCGGCTTTAGGCGGTGAAACGATTAAACCACGTTGCCCTTTACCAATCGGTGAGGCCAAATCAATAACGCGCGCGGTAATATCTTCAGTAGAACCATTGCCTTGTTCCATACGAATACGATCCGTTGGGAAAAAGTGGGGTAAGATTTTCAAATAATATTTTATCGCGACAATTTTCTGGCGGTTCATAATTAATTTCATCAACTTTCAATAGAGCAAAATAACGCTCACCTTCTTTGGGTGGGCGAATCAAACCCGAAACGGTATCACCAGTGCGCAAATTAAATCGTCTAATTTGACTCGGAGAAACATAAATATCATCGGGACCTGCTAAATAAGAGCTATCTGCAGAGCGTAAAAAGCCAAAGCCATCTTGGAGAATTTCCAAAACGCCATCGCCAGAAATATTTTCTTTCTTGGCATGGCTTTTTAAGATATTAAAAATGAGGTCTTGTTTACGGGTACGGGCAAAATTTTCTACCCCTTCATCTGCAGCAAGCTGCATCAGCTCAGCGGCTGGTTTTTTTTTCAGTTCTGTTAAGTTCATATTTGTAAGGTGAATTTCCTGATGGGAAGTTGTTGTTAACGAATAATTATTTTGTGATTTAAACTCAGATAAAAAAGAGCAGTCTTAGACATCTCAAATTCTAGATTTAATAAGAATAACACTTTTTTTACCCAAGATCAATCCTTGACATGCGTATCGATAAAGTTGGTCAATTGCACTTGTGTTAGTGCTCCGACTTGTGTCGCAACCACTTCACCGTCTTTGAACAACATTAAAGTAGGGATCCCACGCACACCATACTGTCCTGGTGTCTGAGTATGATCATCGACATTCATTTTAAGCACTTGGATTTTATCAGCATATTGGGTAGCTATCGCTTCAAGTGCTGGCGCAATTGCCTTACAAGGACCACACCAAGGTGCCCAAAAATCAATTAAAACCGGCTTATCAGCCTGCAATACCAAACTATCAAAATCATCATCACCCACGGCTTGTATATGCCCCATTTGTTTTACCCCTTATTTAAAAACGTTTATCATAACGCGAGTCTTTTACAAAAATCAATCTCTCAATACATGCATGCCTTTTAAGACATTGACGGCTTCATGCAGCGGATAATCGATCAGTTCTTCACCCGCTTCTTCTGTAGCCTCATCAACTACCTGTATTTCTTCTTCCTCTAAGGCCGTTTCATTATCTAAATGATTAGTCAAATGCGCTTCGCGTGTTTCTTCATAAATAATTTCTTCTTTGATGCGCGTAGCTTTAATATCTTCTAAAACAATATCCGGCACTATGCCTTGCGCTTGGATTGAATGTCCGGCAGGTGTGTAATAAAGCGCTGTGGTTAATTTCAAGGCACCCTCATTACCAATAGGTAATACAGTTTGCACAGAACCTTTACCAAAACTTTTCTCACCCATAATCACTGCCCGGCGATGATCTTGTAAGGCGCCTGCAACGATTTCTGAAGCCGAAGCAGAACCACCATTGACCAATACCACCATCGGCGTACCTTCAAATAAATCACGTCCAACTGCCTTTTCTTTTACTTCAGTTTCGGGAAGACGGCCCCTGGTATAAACAATCACCTGATCATGACCCAATTTCCTGCTATCTAAAAATACATTAGATACGGCTATAGCAGAGTCTAATACGCCACCTGGATTATTGCGTAAATCTAATACCACGCCATATAATTCATTTTGCGCAGTTTTTTTAATGTCATTGACGGCCGCTAATACATCTTTAATCGTTTGATCTTGAAAATGACTGATCCGTAAATAAGCATAATGCGGTTCTAACATTTCATAACGGACACTTTGTACTTTAATAATATCACGCGTCACATCTTTGACGACGGGTAAAGAATTACCTTCACGCACGATAGTCAGCTTTACACTACTGCCTCGCTCGCCCCGCATTAAATCCACAGCTTCTCGTAAGGTCAAACCTTTTACCAGGGTAGAATTAATCTTGACTATGGTATCGCCTGCTTCTATTCCAGCCCTAGCGGCCGGTGTATCATCAATGGGACTGATCACTTTTACAAAACCATCCATCATGGTGACTTCTAGACCCAAGCCCCCAAATTGTCCGGCGGTGCTAGCACGTAGGTCACTAAAATCTTCTTTATCTAAATAAGCAGAATGGGGATCAAGACCGGCCAACATGCCGCTAATCGCATAATCAATCAGCTCTTGATCAGAGACCGGTTCTACATAATATTTACGTACTTCATCAATAACATAAGTAAATTTTCTCAGATCTTCTGCAGGCAAGGCTTGCTGTGCAAAGGCACACATCATATATAAATGACTAAACGATAAAAGAGTTATCATCCGCAAAAGAAATTTCGATACAGCCATATTAAAAAACCCCTAAGATTTTGACGCCATGGGTGCAAGCCAAGGCATCGGATTTTGTACTTCGCCTTTAGAACGTATTTCGAAGTATAACCCAGTATTTGCAACCGGTCCGCTTTTTCCAACCTGCGCAATCGGCTCCCCTACATTTACCACATCCCCTGCATTTTTGTATAAACTTTGATTATGTGCATATAAACTCATATACCCATCGCCGTGATCCACAATAATAATCAAGCCAAAACCCCGCAACCAATCCGCATAAACCACACGACCTTTATAGATGCTTCTCACATTCATCCCTTCGGGTGCTGCAATCAATATCCCTTGCCAGGTATTCTCACCCACAAATGCCTCTCCAAAATGATGGAGTACCTTGCCTTGTACTGGCCATGACAAACGTCCTTTATGGTCCCGTAGCGGTTTATCGGTATTGCCGATGAACGGTTGGTGAGGCTGACTTTCTAGTTCCACAATCACTGATTCTAACGCTTGTTTATCGGCTTGCAAGGTCTCTAAACTTAGATTTTTTTCAGAGATATTGGCCAACAACGTTTCAACCAACTTACTTTGTGCTTGTTTTTGTTCGTTAAGTTCGGCATGAACTCTAGTTTGTTCAGTTTGTAATATATGCAATTTTTTCTGTTGTAACAATTGTTTTGCTTTTGTTTGTTCTAGTGTATCAACATCGGCTTGTATTTGTTGCATCACCCGGCCACGCGCCGCATTAAAATAATCAAAATAGGTTAATAACCGACCCACGGCATGAGGGTCGGTTTGATTTAATAATAACTTGAGGCTGTCAAACTGCCCCAATAAAAAAGCACCACGAATTTGTTCCTGCAATGCTGTTTGCTGTAAGGCTAAGTTTTTAATCCCTACTTCATATTCAATGGCCAGTTTTTTTAATAAACTTTCGGTTTGTATCAATTGTTCTTTTGTTTCTTTTAAATGCGTTACCGATTGCGCAACCTTTAAATCTAATTCTTTTAAGTCTTCTTGTAATTGTGCTTCTTGTTGTTCATCGACCATTAATTGTGTAGTAAGATCTTTAATTTTTTCAAGCACCACTTGCAATTGGGTCTTTGAATCTGCAAATTCATTCGCATGCGCAAAACAAGAAAATAATAAAAGTCCTAAAAAAAATAGTCTCATTTTAGTAATACATGTCCCGTCATTTGTGCAGGAATGGGTAATCCCATTAAATATAATATAGTCGGCGCCACATCTGCCAATATACCGGTCTGTTGTAAAACCTTGACAACATGTCCTACATAAATAAAAGGGACCAATTCGCAGGTATGTGCGGTATGTGCTTGTTGCGTTTGCTTATCAAACATTTGTTCAACATTGCCATGATCAGCGGTAATGATGCACTCGCCACCGACACGCTGCAACGCATCCACCACACGTCCTAAACATTGATCTATGGTTTCAATCGCTTTTATCGCGGCTAACAAATCGCCGGTATGTCCTACCATATCAGGGTTCGCATAATTCACTATCATGCCATCAAATTTTTGCGATAAAATTGCATCAACCAACGCATTGGTCACTTCTATTGCACTCATTTGTGGTTTTAAATCATAAGTTGCAATTTTGGGAGAAGGAATAAGCACGCGTTCTTCACCTGTAAACGGTGCTTCGACACCGCCATTAATAAAAAAAGTCACATGGGCGTATTTTTCGGTTTCAGCTAAACGTAATTGTGTTAATCCAAACTCTGACCACACTTCACCTAAGACCGGCGATAAATTAGCCGCTGGGAAAGCCACATCGGCTGCAATATCTGCGGCATATTGGGTCATGGTCACAAACCCAGACAGAGGCACAATTTGTCTTGAAAAGCCGGTAAACTGGGGATCAATAATCGCACGTGTTAATTCTCTTGCTCTATCAGAACGAAAATTAGTAAAAATAATACCATCTCCTGGCTGCAAACCTGAGTAATTTTTATCGACGATGACTGGCTTTACAAATTCATCACTTAACCCTGCCAGATACGCTTGTTCTAAAGCAATCTGTGCAGAGTCTGCATGTGGTGCACTGGCCTTGGCAATAGCTTCATACGCAAGGGCTACACGATCCCAACGTGAATCTCTATCCATGGCATAATAACGCCCCATCACTGTTGCAATTTCACCAACGCCTAATGCTTGTAGTTTTGCGTTTAAAGCTTGCAAAGAAGCTGCAGCACTTTTTGGAGATACATCTCGACCATCTAAAAAAGCATGGATTTTAATTGAAGTCACACCTGCATTTTTTGCCGCTGCTAATAAAGCATATAGATGTTGCTCATGACTGTGTACACCGCCTGATGATAATAAACCTAATAAATGCAAGGTTTTTTTATTTGAAACTAATTTTTCAAATAAGGTATGAAACACAGGATTTTTTGCAAATTCGCCAGTCTCAATGGCTTTTTCGATGCGGGTAAAATCTTGATAGACTATACGGCCAGCGCCTAAATTCATATGTCCAACTTCTGAGTTACCCATTTGACCCGGGGGTAGCCCCACATCTTCACCGCTGGCAGATAATAATAAGTGCGGGTGATCCTGCCATAAACGATTCCACACCGGCGTATTGGCACGGGTAATTGCATTATCAGGAGCCGCCTCACGGTGACCCCAACCGTCTAAAATCAGTAATAAAAAAGGCTTTGCTCGCATTTAACACCTTGTATATTCAAAAAATATGTGGCCAGTATAAAGTATGATATCATTTTCCTCTACCGATATCACAAAGAGAACTAAAGTACATGCAATTATTTGAATTTATTACTAACCACTGGCCCTTAGTTGCGGCTTTTGTCATTTTATTAATATTGCTCATCATTTCTGAAATGCGCAGCAAAATCAGTGGTGCGACTAAAGTCAGTCCACAACAAGCCACCTTATTAATGAATAAAGAAGATGCCTTGGTGATTGATCTACGTGATGATTTAGCTTTCAAAAAAGGCCATATTATCAGTGCCAAACACGTGTTGCCCGCTCATCTTTTAAGCTATGATAAATTACCTAGCAAAGATAAATCGATATTATTGACTTGCCAATCCGGTTATCAATCACCGGCGTTAGGGCGGCAACTACGCAAGCAAGGTTTTGAACATGTCTATTTCCTCGCAGGCGGCCTTGATAATTGGGTAAACAGCGGTTTATTACTGACCAAAGGAAAATAATGATGACCAAAGTAGAAATTTATTTTGCACCCTGGTGCCCGTATTGTCGGCGCGCTAAGCAATTATTGGACGAAAAACAAATTAATTACACGCTCATTAATGTTGATGAAGAACCCAGTCAACGTGACACCATGCAAACACGTGGCGCGGGTTCTACCATTCCACAAATTTTTATTAACGATAAACCCATCGGTGGCTGCGATGCGCTTTATGCGCTAGAAGCCTCTGGTGATCTTGATAAACTACTCACTATATAAGGAAATAAGCTCATGGCTGAAAATGCAAAACCGGAATTTTCAATACAACGTATTTACACTAAAGATATTTCATTTGAATCACCCAAGACCCCGCAATTGTTTAGTGAACAATGGACGCCCGAAGTGAAAATGGAAATCAATACCGATGCCAAACCGGTTAATGATCCACTCTATGAGGTTAATTTAAAAGTTACAGTAACCGTACAGCACAAAGAAGGCGTTGCTTTTTTAATTGAAGTCATGCAAGCCGGTTTATTTACCCTAAAAGATTTTGAAGCCACACAACGCAATCAAATGTTAGGCAGTTTTTGCCCCAACATTTTATATCCCTATGCACGTGAAGTGATTTCAAGTCTTGCCGCACACGGCGGATTCCCAGCACTTTATTTATCACCAATTAATTTTGATGCACTTTATGCGCAACATGCAAAAAAATTAAAAGAAACTAACGATACTAAAGAAGTTATTGTATAAATCATGACAGCCATAAGCACAGCTCCCATTGCGGTTTTAGGCGCAGGTTCCTGGGGATGTGCTTTAGCTTTGGTATTAGCCCATAATGGTGTGCCCGTTAATCTGTGGGGACATGACACCGCTGCGATGCAAACCTTAAAACAAAGCCGAAAAAATAAATATTTACCTGATTTTTTATTACCTGATTTAATTAAGGTCTGCGATGATATTCACGAAGCATTAACTAATGCCGCAGGTTTATTAATTGTTGTGCCCAGCGATGCATTCGCAGATATTTTAAATAAAATCATTCACTGTAAAGCACAGCATTTACCAATCGCTTGGGGCACTAAAGGTTTAAACAGTGATGCAGCCTTATTATCAAGCACTGCATATCAATTACTCGGTGAACATGCATCGCTTAGCGTATTATCCGGTCCCTCATTTGCTATCGAAGTCGCACAACAACAACCCACGGCCATCACTTGTGCCAGCCAAGATGATTCAGCCTATTTTTGGCAAACACAATTACATAATGATTATTTTCGCGTCTATACCAGCAATGATATCATCGGCGCCCAATTAGGCGGTGCTTGTAAAAATGTTTTAGCCATAGCCGTAGGCATAGCGGATGGTTTAGGCTTTGGCGGCAACACCCGCGCTGCATTAATGACCCGCGGCTTTGCTGAGTTATTACGTTTAGGTCGTGCCATGGGTGCACAAGATAACACCTTAATGGGATTATCTGGCATGGGCGATTTAATTTTAACCTGCAGCGAAAATCAATCCAGAAACCGTCGTTTTGGCGTCGCCATCGGTCAAGGTCAAAATCTGGCGGATGCAAGAAAAACCATAGGCCAAGTCATTGAAGGCGAGAAAACCACAAAACTGGTCTATCAACTCTGTCAAAAATTAAACATCCCCATGCCGATTACTGAGCAAATCTACAATATTCTCTATAACCACCAAAATGCAAAACAAGCCGTAAAAACCCTACTTGAGCGCTCACCCACGGAAGAATAGCATCCTTAAGCTAAATTTAAGAATTACCCTTTATAATTTTGCTGACTTAATTAAAAAGAGTGCATCATGCCCAATCCTGACCTAGAAAAATACATCACTTCTAATGAAATTAGAAATCTTTTTCCTAAAGATCACAAAGCATGCCCGGACTATGGCCTCATTTTATCAGCTATCAAGGACAAACATGGCGATAATGCTTTATTTGATTTACTTGATTCCAACGAAAACTCTGTCAAAGATTTTGCATTAAGTCTTTTGGATCCCAATCCCAATAATGTAAATCGTGTGTTTCCATCCTTCGTCGATCAAGGCTTTAATCAAAAGATTATCCAAGTATTCCTTGAGAAAAAAATATCATCTTACGCACCACTTTTTGTCCACCGCTGCATCATAGAACTGATGTCTCAATTACAAACCTTACCACCCTATGTAGAACCATTAATCAGAGAACTCGTTATAGCGCTAGAGCAAGAAACAAATGACCTAGATATCGTTGAAGATGAAGATGAGAATTCTTATGAAGAGGCTCAAAGGGAGTTAGCCTTTAGAACAGCTATGCTTGTTGGCAAGGAGACGCTAGATATTTATTTAGATTTTTGCGAAATCGTACTTGCACAAGATGAATTAAGCGCTAGTTATCCCGTTGCTTTTTTAGAAACTCTTCTTGAAAGAAAAAAATTCAAAAATGTAATTAAAGATAAATTTAAAAATTATAGAAATATATTAGCGCCATATTTTAATCAATCTGTGCTTGACGATCTGTTTGAAACCAAATCAATGAATAATATCCCTAAAATTAAAATCAAATCACCTAAAACATTGCAACCATTTCAATTTACTGAAGATAATCTTGATGTAGTTTTTGCCATTTATGAAAGCGCTGAGGGTGATACAAAAATTCAAGACACCTTACAAGCATTTAAAGAAGTCCTGTCATGCAACGATCAAAACGCACCTATCCTATTACCTAAAAACCCACATAAAATTGAAAAACTCTACGCGATCGTAAAATATATTTTTTTGGATAAAAATAAAGTAAAAAACGAAGATTCAATAGAGATGGTTTACCCCTTAATATATGCATTAAAACTTACAATTGATGATAATAAAGATGATGATGACGACGATGAGGCAGATTATAATCACGTAAAAAAACAAAACTTGGACATATTATTAAACCATCGCTCTAAGAAAAATCGTCCACACCCAAGTGATGCATCCTGTATTATTGAGCCAAACCCTCAGAATAAAAAACTTAGAACTACAGCTTCTGCAACTACAGTTCCAATGAATTTAATTTGGAATAATACTTCAAATAATAATGCTCAAAATCTTTGTCATAAAGGTGAAGGTCGATTTCTTGCTGCCCTTGCACAAGCATTAAATAAAACCCCTTCAGCCGGACCCGTTCCAACATTGCTACGCAATCTACTGCTTGATGGCATGGAAACGTATGATAGTTTTGAATTAGAAGCAACCATGATTTGCACTCAATTTGACATAAACATACATCTGATAATCAGTAACGTTTCACCCCTGCAACATTTATTAATGACCCCAAATAATAACGAATTTAAAATATCTAGGTTTGCAGATCCGCTTATTAACCAGCAAAATACTATCCACCTAGTGACAGATCAAGATCGATCCTATTTTAGCGTAGAAACTTCTAATGTTTACAGTTTACGTCTAAAGTAGACTAACGTGCAAAATCAAGCTGCCGCCAGGCTTCATAGACTATAACTGCAGCAGCATTAGAAAGGTTTAAACTGCGGGAATGCGGGAGCATGGGGATACGGATTTTTTTATTTTCTGGGAAAGTATCTAAGATTTCAGCTGGCAAACCTCTCGTTTCTGGCCCAAATAAAAAAGCATCGCCTGTTTGATAACTGTGATCAGTATAATGCGTTGTGGCTTTTGTGGTAACAGCCCAGATATTTTTTTCAGAAAAAAATGATAAATCATCATGCTGGGTGACGCTAGCCCATTCGCTGTAATCTAAACCTGCGCGGCGTAATTGTTTGTCTTCTAGGGTGAAACCTAAAGGTTTTATTAAATGTAAATGGCAACCTGTGTTGGCACACAGGCGAATGATATTCCCCGTATTAGGGGGAATTTCAGGTTGATAGAGAATGATATTAAACAATTACAAGCTATAGTACATATCGAATTCAATGGGATGTGGCGCCATGCGAAATCTGTCCACTTCGTTCATTTTTAATTCAATATACGCGTCAATTAAATCATCGCTAAATACATTGCCTGCTTTTAAGAACGCCCGATCTTGATGAAGTGCTTCTAAAGCTTGTTCTAATGAAGAGCAAACTGTAGGAATGCGTAACGCTTCTTCTTTAGGTAGGGCATATAAATTTTGATCATTAGACTCGCCCGGATGAATTTTATTTTGTATGCCATCCAATCCTGCCATCAACATCGCTGCAAATCCAAAATAAGGATTGCTGGCGCAATCGGGGAAACGCACTTCAATACGACGCGCTTTATCAGAATTGGTGTAAGGAATACGAATCGATGCTGAACGATTATGTGCAGAATAAGCGAGCATAACCGGTGCTTCATAACCAGGAACCAAACGTTTATAACTATTGGTTGTCGCATTTGTAAAGGCATTAATCGCACGCGCGTGTTTCATAATGCCGCCCACATAATATAAAGCCATTTCGGATAAGTTTGCATAAGCATTACCGGCAAATAAATTTTTGCCATTTTTAGCTAATGATTGATGCACGTGCATGCCACTGCCGTTATCACCTAATAAAGGTTTAGGCATAAAAGTTGCGGTTTTGCCGTAAGCATGTGCGACATTATGAATCACATATTTGAACATTAACATTTCATCGGCTTTACGCGTTAAGGTTCTACATTTTGTTGTGATTTCATTTTGATTAGCGGTCGCCACTTCGTGGTGATGGTTTTCAACTTCCATGCCCATTTTTTCTAGAATTAAACACATGGCACTACGCAAATCATGTGAAGAATCTACTGGAGGAACGGGGAAATATCCACCTTTTACGCCGGGACGATGGCCCGTATTGCCTTCTTCATAAGTTTTATCGGAATTCCAAGCGCCTTCTTCAGAATCTACGCGGTAAGAAGAACCGTTAAGACCAATGTTATAACGAACATCATCAAAAATAAAAAATTCAGGTTCTGGACCAAAATAACAGGTGTCCGCAATTCCTGTTGAAGCTAAATATTCTTCAGCACGTTGCGCGGTTGAACGTGGGCAACGGGTATAAGGTTGCAAGTTTTCAGGATCAACCACATTACAACGTAAAATCAAGGTGGGTTCTTCCGTAAAGGGATCTAAAACCGCGGTGGACTCATCTATGGTCAACATCATGTCGGAATGATTAATTTCTCGCCAACCTGCTATAGAAGAACCATCAAACATTTTCCCGCCTTTGATAAAATCTTCATCGACTATTTTGGCAGATACAGCGGTATGGTGTTCTTTACCCACACTATCGACAAAACGGAAATCTACAAAAGAGACTTGGTGTTCTTTAATCATTTTCATTGCGTTTGACGACATGGGTGACTCCTATGCTAGATGTTTAACTGGTTTGACTGGCGGCTTAATGTAAAAACGTTCATACTACACAACTGTTTCTTGAGCGTCAATTAAGGTTAACAACAAAATATGATTCCCTACATTATTCTCCTGTGCGGCCTGGGCACCCTGGGTTATTTTGGCGCCGATATGTATTTACCCACGCTGCCGGAGCTAGAAAAGTATTTTGCCAGCAACAAAACGGCCATCGGGCTTACTTTTAGTATTTATATGTTTGGCATCACGGTTGGGCAATTATTTTATGGGACCTTATCGGATCGTTTTGGACGTAAAAAAACCTTAATCTTTGGTTTATTGATATTTTTCATCGCATCGCTGGGTTGTATGTACAGCACCCATATTATTCCTTTTATTCTGTGGCGATTGATGCAAGCATTAGGCGCTTGCTCGGCCATGGTGATCTGGCAAGCGATCGTGATTGATAAATTTGATACGCCAACCACTCATAAAGTATTTGCCATCGTATTCCCTATGCTCGCACTCTCGCCAGCCCTAGCACCCACCATAGGCGGCGTTATTATTACCCACTACCCTTGGCAAGCTATTTTTGCGACCTTAGGAATAATAGGCCTTACTTTATTCATCTGTGTTGCCTGTTTTTTAAAAGAAACTATCAGTCAAGAGGCACAGGCAGAATCAAAAATTAATTTCAAAGAAATTAAAAATAAATACCTAACACTCTTACATTCACCTATTTATATGGGACATGTGTGCACGATTGGAATGACCTCTGGCGCTTATTTTTGTTACCTCACCGCATCGCCCTTTATTTTAGAACAGATGGGTTATAGCGCTCTATTTATCGGCTTATCTTTTATACCACAAACCATTGCTTTTATGCTGGGCGGATTTCTCAGCAAAAAAGTAGTCGATTACTTTGGCCCCAAAATCATGTGGCACTGCCTCTGCAGTTTTGTATTTTTCGCCTTACTATTATTTTGCATGACTGTATTATCGCCCTTACATCATGCCCTACAAATTATTATTCCCTTTAGCATCATGGCCCTACTCAACGGTATTTTATATCCCAACTTCATGACGATCGCTTTAAACCAATTTCCAAAACTTGCTGGTACCGCTGCAGGCCTGGCCGGCAGCATTCAAGCCTTCATCGCTTTTGCCAGCACCAGTATTTTATCCACCTTGTTATTTATGGGCGTAATCAGCATGTCAATTGTGATCATATTGATGTCTTTAGGCGGTTTGTTTTATTTTCGCAGCAAAATAAAATCACTCCCTAAAATGAAGTCCTATCAGTAAGAAAATTTGTAAGTGCCATCAGTCGTGCTTCACGTAGAGCTTCTTTAATTTCATCGCCCGATAAATGTTTTATGCCTAAGTCATGCACGCGTACATTTTTGGCAACTTCAAAAGCTTGTTCTAGAAATGTGCTGTTGTCGGGTTTGTTTTCATAGCCCGGGCGACCGCGGGCGTCGGCTAGGCAGGCGAGTCTAAATTGTAATAAGCGTTCAGGTCGGCGAAATACATCTAAATATTCAAATAAGTTTAAAATATCTTCGGGATCTTTTCTTTCTTGATCAATTATTTTATAACCCAGGCCATGATAGCGCGTCACTAAAACCGCTAGATCGCGATATGCGCGTGGAATACGAAACCTATCACAAAGTTGTTCTACATAAATCACACCATTTTCTTCGTGCATGGGATGTTTGGGTAACTGTGCTTCTGGCGTTGCGCCTTTGCCGACATCATGCATAGAAGCGGCAAATCTGACTAGTGGATCTTGTGTTAAAATTGCTGCCTGCTTTAATACCAAAAGAGTATGGATTCCCGTGTCAATCTCAGGATGGGTAATTTTAGATTGGGGTGTACCAAATAAGCGATCCAATTCCGGTGCTAATATTTTTAAGGCGCCGCATTCATGTAAAACTTGAATAAATATTTCTGGATCTGTTTCAGTTAACGCACGTTGCCATTCTTGCCAAACACGCTCTGCTACCAACGCATTCACTTCGCCATTATTAACCATGGTTTTCATTAAATCCATCGTTTCAGGTGCAATGGTAAAACCTAAATGATGAAACCGTGAAGCAAAACGCGCTAAGCGTAAAATCCGTACTGGATCTTCAACAAATGCGGGGGATACATGACGTAATAAGCGCTTACGTAAATCTTCTTGTCCATGATAAGGATCAATAATATGGCCGTCTTCATCTTGCGCCATGGCATTAATCGTTAAATCACGCCGCGCTAGATCTTGCTCTAACGTAACATCAGGTGCTGCATGAAATGCAAAACCGGTATATCCGGCGCTTGTTTTGCGCTCGGTACGTGCCAGTGCATATTCAGCTTTAGTTCTTGGATGTAAAAAAACAGGAAAATCTTTGCCCACAGGCTTAAAATGTTGTGCCAACATTTCTTCGGGTGTACTGCCTACAACCACATAATCACGCTCTGTCACCGTGCGCTCTAATAATTGATCGCGCACCGCTCCGCCAACTAAATATATTTTCACTCAACTTGCCTACGATAAATATCGAATAATTGCTGCTTAGGATCAGGAGTTAAACATATTGGCGCAATACTTTCAAGCGGCGTTAGGCTCACCCCCAAAATTTCTGGAAACGATTCTTTACAAACACTGGGTGATAACATACTCAAATAATTATCATATGAAAATGGTTTGCCCGGCATATAACCCATCACCATAGCCGCCATTTTTGAAAGAAAAGCTGGCAAGCCAATAATGGTGCGATGCAAATGCTTTATTTGTGCAATATATGCGACCAAAGTTCTTAAAGTATAAACCCGTGGACCACACAAATCATAACGTTGACCAAAAGTCTTGGCATTATCCAGGGCATGAATCATCGCAGCAACCACATCATTCACATAAATAGGTGCAAATAAGGCATCCGGTGCTGGTAAAAAAATAAACCCAGGCGCATGCTTTAATAATTGTGCAAACCGATTTAAAAAAGAATCGCCCATGCCAAACATAACCGAAGGCCGAAAACTAGTCACATGCGTAGCCGCATTGGCATGACGATGCACATAACTTTCTGCCTCACCTTTCGTACGTAAATAATGACTAGCCCCTTTAGTCGGATCAGCATTCAATGCACTCATATGTAATAATCGCGGCACTGCATTTTGCAGGCAAGCCGTAATCACTTTTTGCGCAACAGTAACATGCGCCTGACGAAAACCCGATCCACGTGAGCCTTGTTCATTTAAAATTCCAATTAAATTAATCACTACATCCGCATTTTTGCACAAAACATTTAATTCATTTTGTTTATAAACATCCACCTTTTCAACAGTAACCGTCGGCAAAACCGTCATCCCTTTAGCCCGCCCAGGATTACGACTAGGCACACGCACCCGATGCCCCAGCCGAGCCAAAGCCGCACACAAATGTTGCCCCACAAATCCCGTACCACCTAATACTATGATTGTTTTCATAATTATCCTATCCGATTACTGAACTTGTTCCAAACGGGTGGCCGGAGGCTGTTTTTATGCGCGCAGCTTGCGAGCACATAAAAGCAGCCGCAGGACAGGCCCCGTTTGGACGGGAACGCGCAAATTAGCGTAAGTGACTACCATGCAATATTAGTACCTATTCGGATCTAATGCTGCACGCGCCACACAATAAACATCAATTTGTTTAACATTTGCATCTAGCAGTAATTTACTCATAGCATATAGAGTATTCCCGGTCGTAATCACATCATCAACAATCGCCACGCTAGAATAATTTATAGCCCGCGTCAAAGCAAAAGCATCCTGAACATTCCCCCGCCGACAATTTGCCGGCAAACTCGCCTGAGCCAAGGTAGTTTTAACGCGCTTTACACTCTGAAAATCAATAGGAATATTCAGTGCGCGACTAATCAATCGTGCCACTTCTAAGGCTTGATTATAACCCCGCTCACGCAAACGTTGCGCATGCAAAGGCACAGGAATAATAACCTCAGGCAAGCTAGCGGATTGTTTATGCCAGTGCATCAGGAATAACTCCGCTAACAAACTTAAATTAGCTAAACGCTGAGAAAACTTACCGCCCAAGATCAATCCATCTATGGGCGAGACATAATCCAAAGCCACAAAAAGTCTATCAAAAGGCGGCGGTGTTTTCTGGCATACACCACAATGCGTTTGCCCGCCAGATAAAGGTTGCGCACATTGCCAACAGGCCTCAGTAATCCAAGGTAATTGCCTTATACAATACTGGCAAATCCGTTGATAATCTGGCAAAGATTGTTGGCAAAGCATGCACACCGGTTTCACCCATAAATTTGTAACATATTTGTACATATGTTTATAATTTAGCCTAGATAAATTTGACATGCTCACTAAAACCTCTTAGACTCCGAAAAAATCAAACTAGGAAGAACTATGAACACGGCTACCACATGGACCTTGACGCAACTTGAATCGCTCTATCATCTACCTTTTAATGATTTATTATTTCAAGCGCAACAAGTACATCAGCAACATTTTGCCAATAATGATATTCAACTTTCTACTTTATTAAGTATTAAAACCGGTCGTTGTTCAGAAGATTGTAAGTATTGTTCTCAAAGCGGCCATTACAAAACAGACGTAGAAAAACAAACTTTACTCGAGCAAGATACCGTAATTGCGAGAGCCAAACAAGCCAAAGAAAATGGCTCACATCGTTTTTGTATGGGTGGCGCTTGGCGTTCGCCTCCTGAAAAAGATTTTCCTAAAGTTGTAGAAATGGTACGCAATGTTAAAGCCCTCGGTTTAGAGACTTGTCTTACCGCAGGTATGTTATCAGACACCCAAGCACAACAACTCAAAGAAGCAGGCCTTGATTATTACAACCATAATCTTGATACCTCGCGCGAATATTATCCAGAAATTATCAGCACCCACACTTATGAAGATCGTCTAGATACGTTAAGAAAAGTACAACAAGCGGGTATTAAAGTATGTTGTGGCGGCATTTTAAATTTAGGGGAAAGCACTACCGATCGTTTAAAATTATTATTAGAATTAGCCAATTTAGATCCTTATCCTGAGAGCGTGCCAATTAATAAATTAGTACCCATTCCTGGCACACCACTAGCAAATAACAAAAGTATTGATCCCTTTGATTTCGTCCGCACTATTGCATTAGCACGCATGATTATGCCGCGTGCACGTATTCGTCTTTCAGCAGGGCGTAATGATATGAGTGATGAATTACAAGCGCTGTGTTTTTTGGCCGGTGCAAATTCTATTTTTTATGGCGAAACTTTGCTCACCACCCCCTTACCTGAGCAAGATAAAGATAGACAATTGCTTAAACGTTTGGGATTTACCACCGTGCTACGAGAAACTGAAGATGTCGCCTGAACTGTTGCAACAGTTACAGCAACGTTTAAACAAACATGAAACCGCGCAATTAACGCGAAAACGCACCATCCGTGCTGCTAGTCATCTACTGGATTTTACGAGCAATGATTATTTAGCACTCACGCAACATCCAAAAATGACGCCGGTTTCGCATCTAGGTGCATCGGGATCGCCAGTGACTTATTATACCCACACACATCAAGCTTTAGAACTACGCCTTGCACTCTGGCTAAATTATCCTCGTGCGCTGGTATTTACTTCCGGTTATTTAGCCGTATTGGCTAGCCTGACTGCACTCATAGGTTGTGAAGATTTTATTGCCGTAGATAAACAATGTCATGCCAGCGTATTTGATGCCATACAATTAACCAAAGCCACTTGGCAACGTTATGCCGATCATGATTACGATCGTTTAGAAAATATTTTACAAAATAATACCTCCAGTTTACGTTTTATTGTGACCAGCAGCGTATTTAGCATGCAAGGTCACTTGGCCGATTTAAATCGTTTAATGCAGATTGCAAAAAAACATAAGGCAACGCTCATCGTTGACGATGTACACGGCACGGGTATTTTAGGGCCTCAAGGTCAAGGCGCTATCGCGCATTGGAATCTAAGCCATGAAACACCTTTAGTGATCGGCTCTCTACCAAAGGCTTAGGCACCTTAGGTGCTTTTGTGGCAGGAAATCCCCTGATGATAGAATCCATTATACAGTTTGCGCGCCCTTATATGTTTAGCACGACACTGCCCGAATCTTTAGCAAGTGCCAGTATCACGGCCATTGATATGGCCGAACATGCGCAAGATGCACGTCAGCATTTACAAAAATTAATTATTTATTTTCAAGAGCAAGCACAACGATTATCTTTAAATCATTTACCTTCGTCTACACCTATTCAAGCGCTAGTATTTCCTGATATACACAGCCTGCAACAAAAGACTCAAAAACTTCTTGAAAAAAATATTTTGGTCAATGCAATACGTCCTCCCACTGTCCCTAAAGACAGTCCTAGAATGCGCATTACTTTAAATGCGGCGCACCAATTGGCCGATATTGATCGCTTATTTACGGAGTTTTTATCTTGATGAATAAAAAAAATATTCATTTAGTATTGATTCACGGATTTGCGACCAATAAAACCATTTGGAATAAATTAGCCGCTCAATTAGAAAAAGATTATACCGTACGAGCCATCGATTTGCCGGGCTATGGACTATCAACACCTATGCTTGAACAAATTAAAAAACCTGTGATTTGGGTCGGCTGGTCTTTAGGGGGAATCATTGCACGCACATTAGCCGAGCAAACACCCCAATACACACAAGGCATTATTACCCTTGCATCTAACCCTAAATTTGTGGCCAACGATAATTGGCCTTGTGGAATAAACCAGGATGCTTTTCATGCGCTACAACAATTATTCATGAATCACTCGGATAAAGCACTGACGCGTTTTTTTACCCTACAAGGACAAGGGCTCAACCGCTGCGATCGCAACACACTACAAATCCTTAAAAAACAGATGGAATCACTGCCACTGGACGTGTTGCTGCAAGGTTTAAAATTATTAGCTCACACCGATCAACGTGAAATGCTCAGCAAGCTTACTGTGCCACAACTTAACCTATTGGGCACAGATGATCCCCTAGTACCGGTGACACTCATAGAACAATTAAAACGCTTGTCGCCAAGGGCGCAAAATGTCACAATGCAAGGTGCGGGGCATGTCTTGTTATTGTCTCACGTAAGTGAATGTTTAACCACTATTCATCAGTATATAAATGAATCCATTATTATTTAACAAAGAAAAACAAAAAATTGCCGATGGTTTTAATAAGGCCGCGCATACCTATGAGCAATATGCCATTTTGCAAAAAGAAGTCAATCGTCGTTTATTACAAAATTTAGAATTTATTAGAATTAAACCCAAGGTTATTTTAGACTTAGGTTGTAGCACGGGATATGCCTCGCGCATTTTACAAACACAATATAAAGGCGCACAAATTATTGGCGTTGATCTGGCGCAGCAGATGTTACAACTCGCGCAAGCAAAAAAAGCTTGGTTTTCACGCCAACATTTTTTGTGTGCCGATGCACAAGCCCTGCCCTTTAAAGACGCATCCATTGATTTGATTTTTTCTAATTTGACTTTGCAATGGTGTCCTGATTTATTAATGACTTTTTACGAGTTGTTTCGTGTCTTAAAACCCGGTGGCGCCTTATTTTTTTCAACACTAGGACCTGATACTTTAATCGAATTACGCAAAAGTTGGGAAAAGGTCGATGATTTTTCACATGTGAATACTTTTAAAGATATGCACGATGTGGGGGATTTATTACTTCATGCCCGGTTTGCTGACCCTATTATCGATAGAGAAGATATTACCCTCACTTATCAATATGTCAAAAATTTATTAAAAGATTTAAAATATACAGGGTCTCATACCGTACTGGGTCCACATCAAAAAACCCTTGTTTCTAAACATAAAGTGCATGCCATGTATCATGCCTATGAAGAATACCGTAATGCACAAGGTGTACTACCCGCTACTTATGAAGTCATTTATGGTCATGCCATTAAACCGTGTTTAACACCGGTTAAATTTAAACCTGCACCTGAACCGATTTATATTCCGGTAAGTGCTATTACATGAAAAAATATTTTATAACGGGTACAGATACGGATGTCGGTAAAACCTTGATTACCCGGTTATTATTAGCAAAAGCAAAACAATTATCACAAACAGCGCTTGCAATAAAACCTGTTGCTGCAGGCGTAGGTGATGCTACATTTCTCCAACAAGAAAGCAGTATCCTATTACCCTATGAGATCATTAATCCTTTTTTATTACAAGCAGCGATAAGTCCCCATATTGCTGCACAACGTGAACAGATTCAGCTGGATGCCCGCACGATTAGTACTGCATGTGAACGTGCCTATCGCTACCCTGTAGATTATTTATTTTTTGAAGGTGCTGGAGGTTGGCAAGTGCCCATTAATACGACCGAAACAATGGCGGATGTGGTGCAACACTTAAATATCCCAGTAATTATTGTGATCGCCATGCGCTTGGGCTGTCTTAATCATGCACTCTTGAGCGTCGATCATATTTTAAATAAAAATTTAACAATTGCTGGTTTTGTGGCTAATCAAGCACAAGAAGCGGTGCAAGAGGCATTTGCTGAAAATATTGCTACACTCCAACAATGGATCCCAGCGCCCTTGCTGGGGGTCATTCCTTACTCTATAAATAAAGACATACACACATTAACCCATAGTATTAGCTTACCTTGAGGAAACATCATGAAAATAACATTAATTTTAATCCTAGGTTTGTTGCTGGGTGCCTGTCAATCTCATACGCAACACAGCGTGCAAGTGCCTATGTATTTAGCCACGCCTAGTGGTGTGGGCCAGTCTGTAGGCGTTGTTACAATTACCCAAACGTCTTATGGTTTATTATTTACGCCTGATTTACAACAATTGCCGCCGGGTGTGCATGGATTTCATATTCATGAACATGGCAGTTGCGATGCTGCTGAACATGATCATACACAAATGGCTGCATTAGCTGCCGGCGGACATTTTGATCCCAAAAAGACCGGTAAGCATGAAGGACCTTTTGGTAACGGTCATTTAGGTGATCTGCCCGTATTATACGTCGATGCGCAAGGTATTGCACAAACGCCCGTTCTTGCACCCCGCTTAAAACATTTGAATGAAATTAATCATACAGCGTTGATGATACATGCCGGTGGTGATAATTATAGCGATCAACCTCTACCGCTTGGCGGCGGCGCTGCGCGTATTGCTTGTGGTGTAATTACTGAGTAATTTTAAGGATCATCATGAAAACAACGCATCAAAATCCTAGACACTGGTCTTCTTCACTTGGATTTATTATGGCCACCATCGGCGCAGCTGTGGGATTAGGTAACATTTGGATGTTTCCTTATTTTACCGGCATGAACGGTGGCGGTGCTTTTGTATTAATTTATTTATTATGTATTTTATTCATCGGCGTGCCGATCATGATGGCCGAAGCGCTTGTTGGCCAAAAAGGACAACAAAATCCGATTACCTCATTAGCGACCTTAGCAAAATCAGCCAAAGCTTCGCGTTTATGGCCACTGGTTGGTGTTTTTGGTGCGATTGCACTTATTTTGATGATGTCTTTTTATAGTGTAGTTTCAGGTTGGTCTTTGGGTTATTTATCCCGTAGCTTACAAAATGTATTTGCCAATGCCGATGCCGTAAAGGTCAGTCAGATCTGGAGCCAATTTATGGCTAATCCTTGGGAATTATTTGTTTGGCATACGATCTTTATGGGCATGACCATGGGCGTGATTGCCCTAGGCATACAAAAGGGCTTAGAGCGTGCTTCAAAAATTATGATGCCGGCGTTTGTGATCATTTTATTAGTATTAGTCACCTATAGCGCAATTAATGCTGACTTTATGCAAGCTGTTCGCTTTTTATTTTATCCTGACTTTAGTCAGATTAGCGCCAAAACGGTATTATCAGCCATGGGCATTGCATTTTTTAGTTTGGCTTTAGGTGCAGGTTGTATTTGTGCCTATGCCTCTTATGTCCCTAAGAATGAGCGCATTACCCCTAAGTTATTTATCGTCGCAGGGTTTGATACCTTGCTGGCCTTGTTGGCAGGACTTGCTATTTTCCCTCTGGTATTTGCTTATGGTTTATCACCCGCAGAAGGTCCAGGTTTAATGTTTGAGGTACTGCCCACTGCCTTTGCGCAAATGGCCGCAGGACAAATATTAGGCAGTTTATTTTTCTTGCTTTTATTATTCGCTGCTTGGACTTCCTCTATTTCATTAGTAGAGCCTTTAGTGGCCATCTTAAATGAACGCATGCGCTTAACGCGCATACAGGCCATATGGATAGTTGGACTTACGGCCTGGATACTAGGTATCAGTGTATTATTGTCATTTAATCTGTGGGCTGAGATAAAGATAGCTGGATTTACTTTTTTTGATTTGGCAACACAACTTCCGATAAAAATTATTTTACCTTTAGGCGGTTTGGGTTTTGCGATTTTTGTCGGCTGGATCATGAGTAAACAAGCTGTAAAAACTACGCTGCGGCTGCCTGATGCTTTGTTTAATTTATGGCGCTTTATTATTCGCTATATTTCGCCTGTAGCGATTTTTGCCATCTTTATTTATCAATTATTCTGATCGTCTTGCGCGCGTCAAAGTGGATGCGGCTAATTCCGTAATAGCCGTCCAATCTTTGGCCGCAATTAAATCAACCGGTGCTATCCACGTCCCGCCTACGGCCAATACATTGGTCAAACTTAAATAATGTTGTAAATTTTGAGCATGAATACCGCCGCTGGCGATAAACTTTAAATCAGAAAACACGGCTTGCATAGCACGCAAGAAATTATCGCCACCGGCTGCTTCTGCAGGAAAGAATTTTAAAACGTTTGCTTGTAAAGCACGTGCCTGCATCATTTCAGAAACTGTCATAACCCCGGGTAAATAAGGTAAATCTAGCACACTGGCTAGCTGAAGCAATTCGGGGGAAAATCCTGGGCTTGAAGTAAAGGCCGCACCCTGTTTTTTAGCCATATCCAGTTGTTCTTGTTGCAAAACATTACCAATACCCACACGCATGGTAGGACAGGCGTTGCGCATGGCTTGTAAGCAAGAAAAGGCAACATCCGTACGTAACATGATTTCTACAGCCGTTAAACCGCCTGCAAGCAAGGCTTGTGCGAGTGGTGCAGCATCTTCAACACGGTGTAGTGTGACTACAGGAATAATGGGTGTGTTTGCAAATAGCGATTCGATCGACATTATTTTTTCCTAGTTAATAACCAATGATTATAGCCAGAAAAATAGCCTGGTGCTTGGATTAAGCTGCGTAGGCATTTTCTTACAAGCCTATGGTAAAAATCTTATCCTTGACCTTGAACCTAATTTTTATTTTTTTTGTTAAATTTTTTTTTGTTTTCAAAAACTTATATGACATATAACCATTACGAGCCAAGATAAGGGGGGGCTTTTTTCTTGAGTGATTTTAATATAATCTTAAGCAACTGTTGCTCTAATAGACATATGAAACCTCAGATATGTCTTACAAAGGAAAATTAAGATGACATTATTATTTACGCAATTGATGAAGAACATGAAACAGCTTACAGCAGTTGCATCGCTAGGTTTATACCTTATACCTGCTGCGGGTTTTTTGTGGCTTATTGATTTTGTGACTGCGCCTATGGGTGGTATTGTGTTTTTTAGCGCAGTGTTTACTGTGGCTTTGGCTGGGTTTGCTTCGGCGGTAGTTTTGTTTCATTTGTTGGGTCGTGTTTTTAAGTAGATTATGCAAAACTGTTGGATCCGTCCAAACGGGGCCTGTCCTGCGGCTGCTTTTATGTGCTCGCAGGCTGCGCGCATAAAAGCAGCCTCCGGCCACCCGTTTGGAAATAATTAAATAATGCCGTATTGTTGGCGATAGGTTAATAGGCGTTTTAGCAGGTTTTCTTCAAATTGTTTTGTGGTTTGTAGGTAATCGATTAAATTTTTTAAATTAATGATGCTGATTACTGGGATGTTGTAGTTTTTTTGTATTTCTTGTACTGCGGATAATTCACCTTTGCCTTTTTCTTGTCTGTCTAGGGCTACTATAATGCCTGCTGCGTTTGCGCCTGATTGTTCTACTAAACTGATGGCTTCGCGTACGGCTGTGCCTGCGGTCATGACGTCATCGATAATTAACACTTTGCCTGAGAGTTGAGCGCCTACGATTATGCCGCCTTCGCCGTGGTCTTTTGCTTCTTTACGATTAAAGCTGTAGGGGATATCTTTTTGTGTTAATTTTTCAAAAGCGATGGCTGTGGTACTGACCAGTGGAATGCCTTTATAGGCGGGACCAAAGAGTTGATCGAAGTCTAAACCTGCATCTTGTATTGCTTGCACGTAAAATTCGCCCAAGCGTGCGAGCACAGCGCCACTGTTAAATAATCCCATATTAAAAAAATAAGGACTTTGGCGGCCTGATTTTAAAGTAAAGTCTCCAAACTTTAAGACTTGATGGTTTAATGCCAGCTCGATAAATTGTTTTTGATAGTTTTGCATGATAGTATTCCAGTTATGCTATTTTCTGAGGTATTATACCTCTTTAAAATAGGAAAAAACAAAATGAAATTTTGGACTATTGATTCTTTTACCAATCAGCCTTTTAAAGGCAATCCTGCTGGCGTTTGTGTAGTCGAGCGATTTCCTGATACGGTACTGATGCAACAAATTGCTAATGAAATTAATTTATCCGAAACCACTTTTGTCTCGCATCACTCAAATCAGCAATATGATATTCGCTGGTTTACACCCGTAACCGAAGTTGAATTATGTGGCCATGCTACGCTTGCTGCTGCACATGCATTATGGCATGAATTAAAAATTGCCCATGAGGAGATTCATTTTAATTCCTTAAGCGGCATCTTAAAAGCCTCGCGTACACAACATGAAATCACTTTGGATTTTCCTGCTTACACACATACACCCATTGCAATGCCCGATCATTTGGCCACAGCTTTAGGCCTTACACCCATTGCTGTACATCAAGCGCATGATGATTGGATTATTGAATTAGCACATTTTTCTGATGTGGTAAATTTAAACCCTGATATTAATCTACTTAATCAAATAGATTGCCGTGGGATTATAGTCACAGCTTCCGGTGAAAACCATGAAAAATACGATTTTGTATCTCGATTTTTTGCCCCTAAAGTCGGCGTTTCTGAAGATCCGGTCACCGGTTCTGCTCATTGCAAACTCGCTCCCTATTGGGCCAAACGTTTAAATAAAAATAGCATGATCGCCTATCAAGCTTCAAAACGCGGCGGCGTAGTAAAAGTGCGTGTGGCACATGATCGCGTTTATTTGACTGGTGAGGCGGTGACAGTTATTCAAGGAAATTTAAGGAGCATAGATGCGCATTATCACGCTTAATATTAACGGCATTCGCAGTGGTGCCAAGAAAGGGTTTTTTGATTGGCTGGCTCAGCAAGATGCTGATGTTGTTTGTCTGCAAGAAACAAAAGCGCAGATAGATCAATTGGATGATCCCATTTTTTTGCCGCAAGGTTATCATGCGTTTTTTTGTGATGCACAAAAGAAGGGCTACAGTGGCGTTGCAATATATTGTAAGCAAGAACCTAAAAAAGTTCATACCACTATTGGTCATGAAATTATGGACCATGAAGGACGTTTTGTGCAGGTGGATTTTGCTACGTTTAGTGTAAGCTCCGTGTATTTACCTTCGGGTAGTAGTGGTGATGAGCGCCAGCAGGTTAAGTTTAAAGTATTGGATTTTTATTTAGAACATTTGAAAAATATTGCTTCTCAAAAACAAAGTCATATTATTTGCGGGGATATTAATATTGCGCATAAAAATATTGATTTAAAAAATTGGCGTGGCAATCAAAAGAATTCTGGCTTTTTACCTGAAGAGCGCGCGTGGCTGGATACGGTATTTAATGAGGTGGGTTTAGTTGATGCTTTTCGTTGTATTAATCAAGAAGCTGATCAATATACTTGGTGGTCTTATCGCAGCCAAGCCTGGCCCAAAAATGTCGGGTGGCGGATTGATTATCATATCGTGACACCTGACTTGCGCGATAAAATTAAAAACGTCAGCATTTATAAGGATGAACGTTTTTCAGATCATGCGCCTGTTGTTATGGATTATGATCTCTAATATTATTTATATTTTACTTTAAAAAATAAGCTGTATAATACAGGCACCACGCCTAAGGTTAATACCGTTGCAATTGAAATACCAAAAATAATTGCAATGGCCATCGATCGCCACATCAATCCGCCGCCTATCCATAACGGTATCATGCCACAGACTGTCGTGGCCGTTGTAAGCAAAATGGGGCGCAGACGTTGTTGTGCAGCTTCTACTACCGCTTGCGCTGCAGGCAGTGCATGCTCTTCAATTTCAATGCGAATTCTATCTAATAATACGATGGCATTATTAATGATGATTCCTGCAAGTGAAATTACACCCAATAAAGTCATAAAATCAAAAGGTGCACGAGTAATTAACAAACCAATTACAACCCCAATGATTGACAAGGGAATGGTACATAAAATAATTAAAGGCTGGGTAATGGAATTAAATTGAGCAATTAAAATAAATATAATAATTAAAGCAGCGATGGGTAATTTAGCGACTATTGATGCTTGTGATTTTACCGCTGTTTCTTCTTCACCACCAAATTCCCAAGAAAAACCAAAAGGCCATGCTTTTGCTTGCTCTTCCATAAAGGGGCGAATCTGTTGGGTAATTTCTTTTGCCGTCACTCCAGGCTCTATCAATGCTTCCACCGTTACTGTTCGCAAACGATTACGTCTTTCAATATTACCAGGTTGCCAGAGTAACTCTGGCGTTGCGACCTGTGTTAAGGGGACAGATTGTCCTGTGGCTTGGGAATAAACATTAACACTGGTAATATCATTACCGGTTAATCCTGGCTGTGCAGATCGAATCATAATGGGAATAAGTTCATCACGTTCTCGATAATCACTGGCTTCTATGCCTGTTAAAAATGCTTGGGTAGAAATTGCAATATCTTCGTGAGTCACGCCCGCTAATTGTGCTCTGGCTTCATCAATATTTAAAACGATTTTTTTACTGCGCCCGCCCCAATCATCGGTCACTAATTTTGTTCCTGGAATCGTTGTTACAAAAGCTTTGACTTGTTCTGCAATATTAAATAATTCGTCAGTATCACGACCTGAAATGCGAATCGCAACGGGAGGCCAAGCATCTGGACCATAGGTCAGTGGTCGTAAAGTAGGGGATACGTCGGGATAATGATTAATAATAAATTTTTCAAGCTCTGGCATTAATACATCCACATTATTTTTTAAGCTCTTTCCATTAACCACCATGATAGCATAAGCAATATTAGGTGGCTCCGGCGCATAAGGCAGCACAAATTTAGGTCCACCATCACCAATATATGTCACGAAATCAACAATACCTGTTTGCTGTGCAACAAATTGTTCAACACCATCAACCACCTCGATGGTACGCTCTATCGGCGCACCTTGCGGCAATTTTAATTCAACAGTAAACGTTGGCCGCTCATTGGATGGGAAAAATATACTGGGAATAAAATGAAATCCTTGTAAAGCAACAAAAAAAACGATGCCCATCACTAGCATCGTTTTCCAGGGACGGTGTAAAACATATAATAATACTTCGCGGTATTTTTTATAAAAGGGTGTATTAAAATTTTCTTCTGCTTGATCAACGCGCATAAATTTTACACATAATAAAGGTATCACTGTTAAAGCAATAAACCATGAAATTAATAAAGTAATCGTGATCACTTTAAATAAACTTGCCACATTTTCACTCGTGGGTGATTCTGCCAATATAATCGGTAGAAATGCAGCTATTGTTGTCAGAGATGAAGTCAAAAGCGGTATGCGTAACTCTTTCCCTGCGGCAATGGCTGCATCTTTCGCAGATTTACCTTTTCGCATTTGGACCATGACCGATTCAGCCATCACGATCGCATTATCGACCAAAATCCCCAGAGCAATAATAAGTGATGCCAATGAAACTTGTTCTAACCACACACCCCAAAGTGACATGATATAAAAGGTAATCAACATGGTCGTGGGTATTAATGTGGCCACAATCAAGCCGGTGCGCATACCCAGTGAAATCAACATCACCAGCGCAACGATCGCTATGGCTTGATATAAATTACTTATAAAATTATTGATTTTGTCATTCACAATATCCGGTTGAAACATGAATTGATCAATACTAATACCAACGGGATATGTTTTAAGCGCACGCTGAATCACCGCTTCAACTTCTTTGCCCAGTTCCACAATATTGCCACCGCTACGCAAAGAAAGTGCTAAAGCCAGCGAGGGCGTGCCATTGGCGTGCATAATTTCTTTGGGCGGATCCACGTACATGCGCTTAATTGTTACTATATCTTCTAAGCGCAGGACTTGCGAAGAATCAGGTAAATGCACCACGCTGCGACCAATATCATCGACGGATTCAAAATTACCTGTGGGCTCGATTACTATTTTTTCATATTGGGTACGGATATCTCCGCCGGGTAAAATAATATTGCGCTCTTGTAACATCTTGATCAGCATTTTTGGCGAGATGCCCATTTCTGCTAAACGAGCATTATCATATTCCAATACTACCCATTCATCTTGTGCACCAATAATATCTACCTTTGCGACTTGATCGGCCAGTAGTAATTCATTTTGAATTTGTTTGGCAATTTCTTTTAATTGATGATAGGTAAAACCATCGCCCGTTAATGTGTAAATGGTGCCAAACACATCACCAAATTCATCATTGACAAAAGGGCCTACGATGCCTTCAGGTAAATCACGTTTTGCATCATCAATTTTACGGCGTAAATTATCCCAAATGGGTCGCATATTTTTGTATTGATCTTTAATCGTGACATATATAACCGATAAACCGTCACGCGAAGTGCTTTTTACAAAATCAACTTCGGGAATTTGTTGTATAGATTTTTCTAATTTATCACTGACTAATAATTCAATACGCTCAGGGCTTGCTCCAGGAAAGAAGGTTTGCACCATGGCAACGCGGACTATATAACCGGGATCTTCACTACGCGGCATAGATAAATACGCAGAGATACCTGCAAATATTAATACAAATAATAAAGTAATCGTAATGCGATCTTTTTCAATGGCAAAGCGTGTGATGTCCAAAATAAACTCCTTGCCCTATTTCAATAACGTAACCATCGCATTTTCCGTCAGCTGTTTCACACCTGCGGTTGCAATATATTCTCCAGGTTCTAAACCTTGCGTAATGACTAAACCTAAACGTGTTAAATCCCCGACTTGTACATTGCGCCGCTGTGCGCGCCAATAACCTGAATGGCTTTCATCTTGGACTAATACATAGACAAAGGTACCCTCTTTATCTTCACCTACGGCAACAGCAGGAACGATAATCTGATTCGCAAATGCGACTTGTGAATTATTAAAATTAAATTCAACATCTGCGGCCATGCCTGAACGCAATTGTGATTGTTTACAATTTTCAGTGATTTCAACACGCACGGGATAAGTCGCTGTGCGCACACCTGTTGCAACACCTACTTCTTTTACTTGGGCTGGAAATGTTTTTTGAGGCAAGGCTTGTGCGCGTACGTTAACCCGATCTTTAGGTTTAATTTGATTAATGATAGTTTCTGGCACTGACACAGTGACTTGTGGACAATCTCCACAATTGACTCGAACAACCGGCTGGCCTTGGCCTATATTTTCATTTTGCTCAAAATAAAGAGCCGCGATATGGCATTGATCAGGTGAATTAATTTGCGTATAACTGAGTTGCAATTGCGCCGCTTCTAATTGTGCTTGCGCAGATTCCACTTGTGCTTTGTGCGATTCAGAGCCCGCACGTTTGGCATCTAAATCATTTTTTGAGGCATTACGATTCTCATATAAACTTTTGGTTCGCTCATAATCAGCTTGAGCATTACGGTATTGTGCTTGTGCTAAATCCAATGAGGCTTGCGCTTGCTGCACAGCAATTTGATAATCACGGTTATCAAGGCTTGCTAATAATTGCCCAACAGTGACTTCATCCCCAACATTGACCGGGCGCTGCGCCAAAGTGCCCGCTACTTTAAAACTTAAAGTAGCCTCATAGCCTGCCTCGACTTTTCCTGAAAATGTCCGAAATAACTGTGTGTCCGTGCTTTGAACAACCGTATATTGCACCGGACGCGCATGGGTTTCTTCTTCTGATGCATCTTTACACCCATTAAGGCACAAAATAACCAGGCAAACTGGTAATATTTGTAATAATTGCTTCATTTTTTCAGGGTGTCCATCTAGCGATATGAGTAAGATTGTTATAGTATAACAAACATTATGTATAAAATTATCTGTATCATTTTATCACTTTGTTTATCTGCCTGCGGTCAATCAGGTCCGCTGTATTTACCTGAGCAAGCACCCGAGGAAAATCCATAAGCTTATGTCTAGTTTCCACTACCACAATAGCCAACTGTATGTAGAGCAAGTTCCCTTAGCGCATATTGCCAAACAATGGGGTACTCCAACTTACGTATATTCGCTTTCAGCATTACTGGCTAATTATCAAGCCATGTCAGGGGCGCTCAAATCGCTACCCCATTTGATTTGCTATGCCGTCAAAGCCAATAGTAATATTGCCCTACTCAATAGTTTAGCCAAACAAGGTTCTGGCTTTGATATCGTATCGCTAGGTGAATTGCACCGTGTATTAGCCGCCGGTGGCGATGCTAAAAAAATTGTCTTCTCTGGCGTAGGTAAAAGCGAAGATGATATTTGCAATGCTCTGGATATTGGCATTTTATGTTTTAACGTCGAATCTGTACCTGAACTTGAAAAAATTCAAACCCTCGCAAAACGTTTAAATAAAATCGCATCCATTTCAATTCGCGTCAATCCTAACGTAGATGCAAAAACACATCCCTATATTGCAACGGGATTAAAAATACATAAATTTGGTGTGGAACTCGAAACCGCTTTAAAGTTATACCAGCGCGCGCAAGAACTATCTCACATTAATATTCAAGGCATTGATTGCCATATCGGCTCGCAGCTAACCTCTATTGAGCCTTTTTTAGAAGCGCTGGATCAAGTATTAGCGTTAATCGATCAATTAAAAACCCTGGGCATTGAAATTCCACATTTAAATTTGGGCGGAGGTTTAGGCGTTCGTTACCATGACGAAACACCGCCCGATATTAGTACGTATTGCGCCGCCTTAGTACAACATTTAAATGGACGTTCAATTAAATTAATTTTAGAACCTGGACGCGCACTCATTGCGAATACAGGTATTTTACTCACACGTTTAGAATACATTAAAAAAACAACGGATAAACATTTTGCTATCGTAGATGCCGCGATGAATGATTTACTGCGGCCCAGTTTATATGATGCCTGGCATACCTTATTACCCGTCACGCAGCATGCAGATATATCTGAACAAGTGTATGATGTCGTAGGTCCCGTGTGTGAAAGCGGCGATTTTTTTGCAAAAAGCCGTGCGCTTAAAATTAAAGATAATGATTTAATTGCCATCATGAGCGCAGGGGCTTATGGTTTTAGTATGAGTTCTAATTACAACAGTAGGCCACGCGCTGCAGAAATTGCCGTTAAAAATGACAGTGCGCGTATTATCCGTGACCGAGAAACTTTTAGCGATTTATTTAAACATGAACATTTACTTTAACAAAATGCAAGCCTTGGGGAATGATTTTGTTGTGATTGAAACGATCACACAAACGATTCCTGTAACGCCTGAATTAATAAAAAAAATAGCAGATAGACATTATGGCATAGGCTGTGATCAAGTATTAATGATAGGCATGAGTCAAAATCCACAAGCTGATTTTGATTATACCATTTATAATAATGACGCAAGCTCAGCCAAGCAATGTGGCAACGGCGCGCGCTGCGTAGGCTTATTTATTAAAGAAGAAGGCCTGTCGAATAATAAGAAAATCACGCTCGCAACAAATGATCATTTAACCCATGTTGATTTAACAAATATAAATCAGATCAGCGTAGATATCGGCGTGCCGATTTTTGATAAGGAAAAAAGCGATACGCTAAATATGGGCGTATTGTCCATAGGCAATCCACATGCAATTATTCAAGTGCCAGATGTCACAAATGCAAAGGTTGAAGAAACAGGCAAGATGCTTAATCAAAATCCTTTATTTCCTGAAGGCGTAAACGTCAGTTTTTGCCAGATCATTTCAAAACAACACGTTAAACTTCGTGTCTATGAACGCGGCACAGGTGAAACCCTGGCTTGCGGCTCTGGAGCTGGCGCAACCATGGCTTATTTACGATACTTAAATTTAATTGATGAAACCGTAAAAATTGATTTACCCGGTGGCGAGCTTACTGTTAGCTGGGTAGGCGATAAACAACCCGTTATTTTGAAAGGAAATGCACACAACGTTTTTACAGGAGTTTAT
This sequence comes from uncultured Gammaproteobacteria bacterium, assembly GCA_963798975.1. Lineage (GTDB taxonomy): Bacteria > Pseudomonadota > Gammaproteobacteria > JABCZS01 > JABCZS01 > JABCZS01. Next base: position 38,227 of record CAWCVU010000025.1, on the reverse strand, counting down.
ACAAATGATTAATATCATGCATTACATACGCCCCTTAGGCTTTCTTGCCCTTTTTATTTGCGTATTTACTTGGGGCTTAGAATTAGGCAATTACGTTGCTCATTGTCCATACTGCCAAATGCAACGCACGATGATTGGTCTATTAGGTATTTTAATGGTCTTACCCGATTATCGTTATATTTCACAATTTCTAACGGTTGTTTTCGGCCTCTTCGGCACACACGTAGCCTGTGCTCATATTTTTATGAACGCACGCGATTATAATTTTTATAATATGAATGGCATCTTTATTATTCTAGCCACTTGTGCATTAGGCATTATGGTTGGACAAATGCTGATGCTCATGGCGCGAGCGTATCAACAATTAATCGCGCCTAAATCCTAGGCCTAAATTATTGATTATCCTTTCTCCCAACATCACCAATTGTTCACAACAACTGGGTTGCACTCGCAGGGATCTTCTAAATAATACAGGATTTGCTGTTGGTTGGTGCGTCGCTACATAATCTGCGATATGCACGTTAAGCAGTCGCGCATTTTTACTCACATTTTCTCCCATGGCTGGCGGCATATTATTTAGCGACCATTTTGCTACAGGATAAGATTGACCTAAACTATCATCGAATACTTCCGGACTTTCAAATAAATAACGCACTAAATCTGCATCGACTATTTGTTGTTTTAAAGCAAAACCACTGCAGTTATCTTGTTCAAAAGGCATTTGACATTCACTTTCTAAAGCACGTAATACATGAATATGAATACAGTTTTTTAACTCATTATCAATACCAAGTTCACGGGCCCATGTGCTCAATATCAAAATAAATGATAAAAGTCCACCTGCTGTTGCAACCGCCTCTACAATAACCAATGGGTTTTCTTTGCTATGATTTTTAATAATACTCTGTCAATTTAAATTTAATTTTTCAAGATATGCTCGATAAGCTGTTCTTTGCATTTGACTAGGCACATTTTCTGGAATCAAGCGACCATCACGAATAAAACGACCACTAAAAGCGATATAACCAAATTCTTTTTTGCTGTTATCTAAAAAACTCGCCATTTGTACAATGCGCAGCGGCGTGCGTCCTAATGAAACAAAACGCGTAGCCCGCGGCTCCATTTCCAACAAGGCCTGGCCACTATCCATTAAATGCTGCATGCCTTCATCCGTAATTAACGGACACGCCATCCATTTTTGCCCATGAGGATATTGATGATAATGTGCTTTAAAAGCACTTTGAATTTCTGCGCGCATCTCTTCATTCATAGCAAATACCTAAATATATTAGTTTGCTATGTTACTTTATTTTAATTTGGATGTCAAGCGCAATACCCTGTTTAAAACCTAAGCATTGGAGGTGGTCACAATTTGTGACCACCTAGTTTTAAGTGCGTTCTTCGTATTTCACAACACCCTTTTTAAATAACCATAAGCTTGCTGCGATTAAGCAAAAACCGCCGAAGAAAATCAACTCGCGTGTGGTAATGAAATCTAAGAGATTAGACATTAAACCAGTGATGGCCCAGGCTACGGCTATGACTGCATTGGCAATACCCAGGACCCAACCTTGTGATTCTTTACCCACCGAATCGGAAAAAAGTGTCAGCATCGTACTAAATGCCATAATGTTAAGGCTGGCAACTATAATGGCCAGAACCCATTGCAATAATTCGGATGTCACAAGCGCTGCAAAAATTTGTCCTAACCCAGTTAATATTCCAGCAACAATTGCGATAGTGAGTACTTGCCAAAATTTCAGTGCGAGCGGAATACCGATTAATAATCCCACACCAAAACCTATACCCATCATGGTTTGTACACCACCGAGTAAGGCATTACTATAAGAAAATTCATGCTCCATTTGCACAATAATATATTGAAAATAAATACCCCAACCCATTTGCATTAACAGAAAAACGATAGACAAAGTGCGCACTTCACGATGTTCAAAAGCTTCCATAAAAATTTTGATGGGCCGTAAAATGTGAACGGGTTTAGGTTCTGTTATTTGGTAGGTATCAGCAAAACCTACGTGTATCCAAAAAAGCTATAGCAGATAAAAGCGTTGCAATATAAAAAGGCGTCGAAAAACTAAACCAGGCAACCGACCGAAGGATCTGAAGTCACGCCGCCAATAAAAGGTCCTAAAACCGTGCCCACACAAAACGATAAAGAAATAATACTCATATTTTTTGCTTTAGTCTGACTCGTGCTCAAATCAGCAATCGCAGCTTGTGCTATCGGTTGGCTACCCGCCATGATGCCTGAAACTGCTCGCCCTAACATTAATAAAGCAATACTTTGAATTTCTACTGCAATAGCCATGGCTAAAAAACTTAAAGCAATACCCGCCATACAAATCAATAATATTTTCTTTCGACCATAATTATCCGATAAATCCGCCATAAATGCCGCACCAAAAAACATGCAAAAGGGATATAACATAAACCCAAGGCCCAAATAAAAATAGCGTAAACTTTCTGATACATCCGCGGAAAGCATGGGACTTGCCTCAGCAGTAAAGAGCGTGGTCAATACAGGATAAACCAAACCAAAACCCAAAGCGTCAATGACTATTGCAAATAAACAAGGCGCCATATTCCGATAAGAATATTTTTCCAGATGTAGTCATGTTTATTTTTTCCCAGAGCAATAGCTCACCATCATCATCACTTGCGCTGCCAAAATAATTAATGCACCAACAGCCAACACGGTAAATGAAGTAAAATAAGTTGCCCGTTCAATATTAATAAAAATACCATCGGCCGCGACATGTGCGCCCATGTAGGCAATGACAAATGTAAATAATCGACTGAAAATCGGGCAAATGGGTAATATCATAATAAGACCAATGAGGCCGATACAGACACGTATCGTTTGACAAAATACACAAACGTGTACGAATCCGAAAGTCTCTAATGACTGGGTAATAACATAAATTAAAATACTGACCAAGCCTATCCAGCTAATATTTTTATGAACATCAAATTCACGACATTTTTTAAAACAGTGTTTCATGGCAATTGATCCTTTTTTATAGTAAAGTGAGTATAGCTATGATTGGAATTTATTCACAAAATGAAAAATATAATCAGACGTCTTGGCGTTGGTGAAACTTGGTTAGCTTTATTACACGACAAAGGGCATGGAACTGCACAAACAACTACTTTAGCAACCATAGAAGGCGCTATTGATAAAGCCTTATTCAAACAAGCATTAAATTTTTTGTCTCATCGGTATCAACAACTTTGCTCGCGTTTATGTTTAACAGAAACAGGTTATTTTTTAGTGAATGATCTGGAGTTCGAACAAATACCCATTAATTATTTAGCCTATCAAAACGATAATGATTGGCAAGATCTGATGCAAAGGGAAGTCAACTGGATATTACCGCAAGATCATTATTTATGGCGTGCGACTTTGTTATCTCCAGCTCATCATGAAACACAGAATCATTATATTATGATTACAATTCACCATGCTATATATGATGGATTATCGTCAGTCGCATTAATTGATTCGCTGTTGAGTTACTTTAATAATCCCTCTGTTAGAATGGATACCATTCCTGTCCCAGATCCCATTGAGATGCTTTATGCACCCGCCCTAAAAAATAATGAAAACTGTAAAGAAGTTCTCAAAAAGCTTGATAAAATTAAACGTTATGAATGGCCACACCAGAGTCCAACACCCATCGCCAAAAGAGAAACACATTTAAAATTTGAATTTTTTCCGTCTGAGCAAGTTAATCAATTACGTACCATCGGCAAAAAACATCATGTTACAGTCACTTCAATGTTAAACGCTGCCATGCTGCTGTCAGCTCAGAAAATATTAGGACAATCATTTAATGCAGGATTATCAACACCGGTAAGTTTGCTATCATTAACCAATAATAAAGTAAATGCAGAAAATATGGCTTTTTTATGTGGCATTGTGAATACTGTTCATCCCGACATTTCCGACAAAACTGATTTTTGGCAATTGGCCAGTGAATATCAGCAACAATTAAAAAATCGATTAAGCGTCTTTGAAATACCCACCGCTGATTATAATTTTGATGTTCTAAAAAAATCTATGGATTTTATTTGGGATCCGAATCGAAATTATTTTTGTTATGATTTCTTGGTTTCTAATTTAGGCCTGTTGCATTTTTCTCATGAATCATCCGCTTATCGGATTAAAGCTATGCGATATGGTACTTGCCGGCAAGCGGGCGATAATAATATGATGTTATTGGTGAGCAGTACTCATGCAGGCATGTTTTGTACGTTTGGTTATACTTATCCATTAATCACGGATGAATGGGCGGAAAAATTTATCACAAATTTTAAAAACTATATATAATACCTAATCAAAAAAATAGGCGGATTTACAATGAAAAAAGATCGCAGAGCCTTAGCTGGCAAGATATTAGAAACCATTCCCGTCACCGATAAAATCACCATGTTACGGTTTGATCAAGGTAATGTGGCTTTATTTATTGGCACTGACGGCACCTTAATGGTTGATAGTCAATTTAAAGAGTCCAGCATTCCTATTCAAAAGAAAATTGAAGAATTGGGCGGTAAAACAGTTAACTATTTAATTAATACCCATTGGCATGATGATCATGTTGAAGGCAATGAATTTTTTGGCAAAACAGCAACCATTATTGCCCATCAAGTGGTACGTTCGCAATTGAGTACCTATCAAGAACTCATCGGCATTTACGGCGAAGTGCAAAAATTTCCACCTAAAGAAGAATATGCCCTGCCGCAAATTACCTTTGATACCTCTTTGTCTATTTTTTTTAATCAAGATGAAGTGCGCATCATGCACTTTCCGATAGGTGCACATACCGGTGGTGATTGCATTGTATGGTTTGTTAAATCAGGCGTTATCGCCGCTGGCGATATTTTTTATTCTGAAACATTTCCCTGGGTTGATTTTGACCGCGGCGGTGATGCGATTAGCTTTGCCAATACGTTACATGATTTAATTGCTGTAATTCCCAGTGATACACAAATTATTTCCGGACATGGCGGCCTTGCGACGACTAAAGAATTAAAAATATTTCATGCTATGATACGTGATACTTTACTGTTGGTTCGTGAACAAATAGAGAATGGCCATACGTTACAGGAAATTCAAGCAATAGGTTTGCCCCCACAATATAAACGTTGGGATGATGGCGTCTATGTTCCTGAACCCTTATGGATAGAGTTTTTATTCAAAAGTTGGCAATTGGGCAAAACGCAGTTAAAAATGGGATAAGCACGCAGGCATGATGCTATACTCTTATAAACCAAGGAGGAATTTTCAATGACTAAACATATATTTCTTAAATTGATTGCGCTGTTACTTGCACTGCCTCTATTTTCCGGTGCAGTAATGGCAATGTCAGTAACACCCGAAGCAGAGAAAACCTATCAAGACATTCAAAAAACATGGGGAACCGTGCCCGCATATTTGAAATCCTATCCGCAGGAAGGAATAGAAAGTGCCTGGGAGATGATGAAAATAATACCAGGAAATTCTAATACTGCGATTTCAGGCAAATATAAAGAACTCATCGGGCTTGGCGTTGCAGCACAGATTCCTTGTAATTATTGCACCTACTTCCACACGGAAGTAGCAAAATTAAACGGTGCAACCGATAATGAAATCCAGGAAGCGATAGCCGTGGCTGCCGATACGCGGTTCTGGAGCACATGGATCAATGGCATGCAAATAGACGAAGCAGCCTTCAAAACTGAAACCAACCAAATTATGAACTATTTGAAACAGCAAAAAACGCAAAAAAGCACGAGTACGCCAATAGAAACACAAACGATTACAACCGCGCAAATGGCGTATCAAGATATTGAGAAAACATTGGGTGTTGTTCCGCAGTTTATGCGTATGTTGCCCGAAGAGGCAGTTGCCCCTGCTTGGAGAGATATGAAGAGCGTTTATATGAGCCCAAACTCTGCTATCCCGCAAAAATATAAAGATCTGATAGGGCTGGGTGTTGCAGCGCAGATTCCTTGCAACTATTGCATATACTTCCACACGGAATCAGCAAAATTAAATGGCGCCACTGCTCGTGAAATCGCAGAAGCTGTATTTGTTGCAGCTAACACACGCAAGTGGAGCACCGTGTTAAATGGGAGCCAAATTAACGAAGTTGCATTCAAGAAAGAAAGTGATCAGATCATGAAGTTCCTGAAAAAATCAGGGAGCACACATGTTAATTAGAAAAGCAAGCGCACAATGGAATGGTACTTTAAAAGAAGGTCGTGGTAAATTTGAAGTTGGCAATTCAAGATGGTCTGCGCCGTATTCTTTTCAAACGCGATTTGGTGAAGGTGAACAAGGCACTAATCCTGAGGAATTAATTGCAGCTGCGCATGCGAGTTGTTTTGCGATGGCACTCGCTGCGACGCTGGAACAAGCAGGTTTTGTTGCAGATGCTGTCAATGCAACGGCGAATGTTCGTTTAGATACAGTTCCCGGTGGATTTGCAATTACAGAAATTACGCTTGATGTAACGGCAAAAGTACCGGGCATAGATGCTGCACAATTTGCAATAATTGCAGAACAAGTTAAAACAAATTGTCCGGTATCAAAAGCATTGGCCAGTGTTAAAATCACATTGACTGCGCGCTTGGAATCGTAGTTATTCTTTTGCCAGCACTAATATTTCTTTTATCAATGCTTCAGATAAATAATAACCCGCTGATTTAAGATCAAGAATCAGCGGTGATATTTCTTTGATTAATTTTTTCTGTTTTGCGAGCAATAGTATGCCGGCTGTTCCAATAACTTTTAAACCCATATTTTTTGCGGTGCTACGGCCTAATTTTTCATCGATTAGCAAACCAGAATTAAGTTGTACGGCCAGAGCAATCGCGCATACTTCACCATTATCTAAAATATCAAAGAGTGAAATAAAATTTTTTGTATCTACATTCGGATGTACTTCTATTAATTTATTATCAATTACACCGCGAATATCCTGAGCACCAGGGCGTGATAAATCTTTGAGACATTCATCAGCCACTGCTTGTGGAATCAAAATAGTACCAAACAGATTGGACAATAAGGGAATATGCTTTACGCGTGCAAATGCAATGAGTGGACCCGTATCCGCGACTATCATTTGTTTAGCCAAAATCCTTGAGCTCCTGTCCTATTTCACCCGGTACATAATTAACCACTGGAATACCTAGCTGCCCTAATCTTTCCATAAAAGCTTCTATAGATTGTTCCGCTAATTTTGCAGCTTTACCTAGGGTCAATGTTCCTTCTTTATAAAGTTTCATCGCCAGAGCAGGGCGCAGTCCCAATGCTAATAAATCTTCACTAAAGGGAACCGCTAGGAAAATAGGCCGACCATGTTTTGTGATTAAAGAAAGTTTACCGATTTCGGCATCATGGATCAGCGTGCCTGTATGTTCTCTTAAGTCTCTCACTGTAAAAGTGTCCATAATATCCTCTTTTTTAGAAATTGTACCCTCAAATGATAGCACAATTTCCTGTTTGTAACAACAGGAGGTATAATTAATCACCATGATAGAAGAAATCTCAGCCACATCCTTGCATGAAAAATTGCAAAAAAACGAAGACCTCTTTTTATTAGATGTCAGAGAACCGCATGAATTTGCTGCATTTAACATTCAAGGCTATTTAATTCCTTTAGCCGAATTATTACAACGCTTAAATGAAATTCCTAAAAACAAACCGATAGTGGTCTATTGCCGCTCAGGAAAACGCAGTGATATGGCAGGACAATTGTTAAAATCACAAGGTTATCATGACGTGAAAAATCTTGCCGGTGGCATCTTAGCTTGGCAACAAGAGATTGTTTAAATGGATACGATTATTTTTATTCCAGGCCATGGCTGCACGCCGCGTGTTTTTGAGTCGCAAATAAAAGCTTTATCTTCAGATTATCATTGTATCTGTATAGATTTACGCGAATATAAAACGATAGAAGAAATCATTTTGCATGTATTAAAACAAGCACCGGATAAATTTTATATTTTAGGATTTTCACTAGGCGCTGCCATTGCGTTACATATCAGCCAGCAGGCACCTGAGCGCATCAAAGGTTTGATCCATATTTCTCTTCCCTTTGAAGGTCCATCAGAAACTTTGGTTGTAGATTTAGGAGAAGTCGAAAAAAATTTACAAATGATAGACATGTCAGACTTTGTTAAACTCGCCTATCAAAAATATTTTCCGCATAGGCAATTGGATGATCCGCTTTATGACATTTTATCACAAATGCTTTTGGATACGGAAAAAACTCATTATATTGAACAAGCCCATATGTTATTAAGACCGTGGGCTTTAGTGCCTAATGCCACATCAACATCATCCTGTTTTAATTTTAGGCGGCGCTTTGGACCATCGTGCTAAACCGGAGTATCATGAAGCCATGGCTAAAAAATTAAAAACAGCAACTTTATATTTATTACCTAATGCGGGGCATTTTTTAATGTTAGAACAACCGGAATTATCTACTTTGAAAATTAAAGAATGGTTGCTTATTGACTGATAATAACTATGCCACGCGATGCGTCTTTATCCATAGTATTTGCAGCATTCCAGATATCTTCTGTTTTAGCCCAATAAGCTGGGTATTTATAACGAGCAGTTTCAAGTACTAAAAACCGATCGGTTTTTGGATCATAGGCCGCAATTGGTGAATGATGACCACCGCCTTGTTGCTGCATCGCCGTTCTTAAAAAATTAAGAATAACGAATTTTTTATCTGTCAAAGATTTTTTTAGGATGTCTCTAAACTCAAGCAGCGATACTTTATTTGCAAAAACAACATCTGTTTTTAAGCCGTAACTGTGCAAGGCTTGACTCAGCTGCATTAAAGTCATTCCTCTTTTTTGCACTTCATTTGGCATGATGATTCTTTCTACTTTATTATTAAAAAAATTATCTTGCGTAAAATATTCATAAGGCGCAGTACCAAATGAATTTAATACCATAACGGCGCTCGCAACCCCACAATACGTGGTCGTTTTTTGTGTCGTATAATTTGCTAATAATTTTATAGCATTTTCACTTAAATTATCTTTTGCCAACACCCAACCATTTTCACTGGGAAAACTAATCAAGTTTTGAGGCAAAGACTCTACTGCATAAGCACCAAAAGTTACGATGAATAACAATAAAACTGCTGTAAAATTAAATTTTATTTTTAGCATAAGGACACGCTCTTGATGATGGATGTTAGTTAGAGTCTATATGTGCCCCTATAGAAATCAAGTTTTCAGATAAGGCACCTACAGATCCTTACTTTTCAGAATCAAATAATTTACGTAGCTGCAGCATCCCTGCCTGCTCGATTTGTCTTATTCGTTCAGCAGAGATGCCATATTTTTCGGCTAAATCATACAGTGAGGATTTTTCTTCGGATAAATGACGAGAAAAAATGATGTCTTTTGTGCGTTCAGGTAATTGTAACAGGGCTTGTTGTAATTTTTGTGTATGCAATTGTTGCTCATCGTGTTCGATATACAAATGCTCAGGATTTTGGTAAATAAGACCGGCATCTTGTGGGGTGGGTAAGGTATAGCGGGATTCATGGCCTTCTTCGGGCGCACGATCTAAAAACACATCTTGCGCTTGCAGACGTAATTCCATTTCTTTGACATCTTGTGGTTTTACATTTAATTCAGTAGCGATGGTTTTTATTTCGTTAGTGGTTAATGCATTAAAACCTTTTTTCATGCGACGTAAATTAAAAAATAATTTGCGCTGTGCTTTGGTGGTTGCCACGCGCACGAGGCGCCAATTGCGTAATACATAATCATGAATTTCTGATTTAATCCAATAGGCCGCAAACGTTGCTAGCCTCACCCCCAAATTGGGGTCAAAACGTTTAACGGCTTTCATCAAGCCAATATTACCTTCTTGAATTAAATCGGCTTGAGGTAAGTTATAACCCGCATAATTGCGCGCGATCTTAACCACAAAGCGCAAATGCGATAAAATCAACTGCTTAGCCGCCATCAAATCCTGCTCATAAAACCAGCGCTGCGCCAATGCCAGCTCATCGGCCGCACTGAGCAGGGGGATCTGTAATGATTTAGCATTAAAATCAATGAGTTGCATTTCTTTTACCATTTCTTACCTCTCATAAAAGTGCTTTTAACTATTTTAGCACTCTCCATGTTAGAGTGCCAGATCCAGTATAAAGTTAGTTGACATTAATTTTTACTCCTGTTACAATGTTAGTTCAATTACAGCAAACATGAATAGGGGTTTCATATGATTTTTTATGTTGTTCATTTTAGTAATGATGTAACAGGTGGCCCCTTAACGATAGAACAAGGCGCGGCAAATTGTTTTGAAAATTACGATGCGGCTCATGCATACGGACAGAATGATGATCAATTGCGGCGTTTCCATATATATCAAGTCAATCGTGATAATATTGCTAACATAAGGCAATTGCATAGCATGAAGCAATTACAGCTTGATGCTAATAAAGACAAGGTTATTAGCAACGCGTTTTCTAAGACAACACTCCCTAAGCTAGCTGAACTTGAATCCATTCCAAACACGCCAGCACCAAAGCAATCTGATAGGACACCCAATGTAACTCCATATGAGTTTTGGCGTGGTTATCTTTCTTTAATTAGAAACCCAAGCTACGACGAAAAAACATACATAATGAATCTAATAAACATTTTGCCACCCAAGGCTGAGAGTTTAGGCCGCCAGGGATTATGGCTAGCCATCGTTGATCTATACAAAACAAACATGGCTTTTACAATTTTTTTATTGAGTAATGTGACCTTATCCTCAAGACTCTTGCAAAAGGTTGCTACACAGGCCACTAACAGACCGGGAGAATTGCTTAGTCTGTCGCTGTACGATATCGTTTCTATGGCTAAAGGTGAAAAGCTGGTTGACTCTTCCCTAATACTGATGGAGAAAGCATTATATTCATTATTTGACCCTGTAACTATTGAGAAGGCGTCGAAGGAACAAAAAGAATTTATAGTAAAAGTAAGTACATTTTTATCACCCACTTTCGTTTCAATGACACCAGACCAACAATGTGAAGAAATCCACAGGCTTCGTGACGTTAATGATAGTGCTTTTTTTAAGGTATTATCTAATGACTGGCAATTATCCTCACAGTTTTTAGAAAATATTATGAAAAATGCAAGCAATGAAAGGCAAGCGCAACTTAAAAACTCAAGACTGGGTCAAATACTCCAATACAATGAAATGCGTCTTATCATCATCGATGATCCAAATGACAGAAGGCGGATGCCTATCGCTAGGCAACAGCAGCTCGTACTTGCAGTGCTAGCGCTAGCAGCTAAAAAACAAGCCCAAAGAAAAGCGGATGCAGTCCAACTGCCTGAAATGGGACTTTTAAGCGTACAAATTTCAGAGGCCGAAAATAACGGAACCATTGAAATTCCAGACACGCTCACTTGCCCGATTACTTATGGCTTATTAAAAGACCCGGTTTGTTTCCCATCCAACAATCAAAACTTTTACTACAGTAAACAAGCCTTGATAAAAGCAATTTATAGCATGAAAAATAATCCAAGGCATCCTGGAACAAATATTGCTTTAACAGCCAAGGAACTTAAAAATCTAGAAAAGTTACCAGTAGATACCAAAAAACAGCAAGAAGTCCAAGAATTTAAAGAAAAATGTCAGAAATTATTTACACAAGTGACGTCCTCAGCGCCACAAAATCCTGTAACCGCTTCTTCGTCCAATAACAATAACAATAACAATAACAATAACAATAACAATAACAATAACAATAACAATAACAATAATAACCGCCCCAACGTTATGCCTAATATTTCGTAAGACACCTGCAATGACGGCGAGCTTTAGGCATGTTATTATTACTGGATGTTTAACTTTATAAAAATCCTATTTACCGCAGCCGTATTGATGGCCCTGACCCTTACGGCTGGGGCTCTCTATCTAAATGCTTCTCTGCCAAATGTTGATCAGCTGACTGAGGCAAAATTACAAATTCCACTGAGCGTCTATACCAAAGACGGCAAGTTAATTAGCCAATTTGGGGAATACCGACGTAATCCGGTTAAATTAGCCGACGTGCCACAAGGCTTAATTGATGCAGTTTTAGCCACAGAAGATCGGCGCTTTTATCAACATACTGGCGTTGATTTAATTGGTTTAACACGGGCAGCGCATCATATGCTTTTAAAAGGCGGACGGGGTCAGGGTGGTAGTACGATTACCATGCAAGTTGCGCGAAATTTTTATTTAAGCCCTGAAAAAACCTTTACCCGTAAATTTAATGAAATTTTATTAGCACTCAAGATTGAGCGAGAATTTACTAAAGATCAAATTTTAGAACTGTATTTAAATAAAATTTATCTGGGCAGCCGCGCTTATGGTGTGGTGGCTGCTGCGCAAGTTTATTATGGTAAAACTCTTGATCAACTCACCTTGCCGGAAATGGCAATGATAGCTGGCCTTCCGCAAGCGCCTTCTCGCTTAAATCCTATTAATAATCCCGTGGGCGCAAAAGCGCGCCGTACCCATGTGCTGGATCGCATGTATGAATACGGTTATATCGATAAAGCCGCTTATGAAGTAGCGGTTAATGCACCACTGACTGAAACTTATCATGGACCGCGCGTAGAAGTAGATGCGCCTTATGCTGCTGAAATGGTGCGTCAACAATTATTCGCACACTTAGGCGATAAAATATATATTGATGGTCTTAAGGCTTACACGACCATAGATAGTCGCGAACAATTGGCTGCAAATATAGCCTTAGAAAATGGTTTATTAACTTACGATAGACGCCACGGTTATCGCGGCCCCATCAGTCAAGAAGGTGATTTAGCACTGCTTAAAGAATCATCAAACACCGGGCCACTGATTCCGGCGCTGGTACAAAAAATAACTGCAGATTCTGCAACCGTAATGCTGCCTGATGAACAAATCATTACTTTAACCTGGAATGGTTTATCCTGGGCACGCAAAGATTTAGGTCAAGGCCGAGTGGGTGCTTATCCAAAAGTGGTCGGAGATATTTTTAAGCCTGGCGCCATTATTTATGTAATAAAAAATAGCAATGATGGCAGCTATCGTCTTGCCCAAATTCCACAAGTACAAGGTGCACTGGTTGCGATGGATCCTAAAAATGGCGCCATTAATGCGCTCGTTGGCGGTTTTGATTTTTATATTAATCATTTTAATGCAGCCAGTCAGGCAAAAAGACAACCCGGTTCTAGTTTTAAACCTTTTATTTATTCTGCTGCGCTGGAGCATGGTTTTACTGCCGCCAGTGTTATTAACGATTCACCCATTGTTATTACTGATCATCAATCCCTTTGGCGACCACAAAATGATAATGAACGTTTTTATGGACCTACAACTTTGCGCATGGGTTTAGTGCGCTCACGCAATTTAGTATCGATTCGTTTATTAGATGCCATTGGTATTGATACAGCCATTGAATATGCAACACGTTTTGGTTTTAATCCAGATACCATGCCAGAAGGCCTGTCTTTGGCCTTAGGTACGCTAGATACGACCCCCTTAGAAATGGCCGCAGCTTTTAGTGTATTTGCCAATGGCGGATTTAAAATCACACCACATATTATGGATTATGTCACCGATGATAAAGGTGTTATTTTAATACGCAATCAAATAACGCTGGCTTGTTCTGCATGTGATCCCATCATGCTTGAAAAAGAAAATGCTACGCCAGCTCCTCAAGTTATTTCTTCTGCAAATGCTTATATCATCACCGATATCTTAAAAGATGTGATTAAACGCGGCACAGGCCGAGGCGCACTCGTACTTGAGCGCGAAGATCTCAGTGGCAAAACCGGTTCAACCAATGATCACCGTGATGCTTGGTTTGTTGGTTATAATAATAATTTAGTCGCCAGTGTCTGGTTTGGTTATGAACGTAATCGTACTTTAGGTAAAAATGAATATGCCGCACAAACCGCATTGCCAGTTTGGATAGACTTTATGCGTGTAGCCTTGCAAGATACACCGCAGGCCATGTTACCCCAACCACCGGATGTTTCTTTTGTACGTGTTAATGCAACAAGCTTTGAATTGTTTACCACAGATACGATGCCGCAAACGGATGCGCCTGCTGCTGATAAGAGATGGGTGGATCCTGTAAATTTATTTTAAGGGTAGCAAATGGAACTTGCACTATTGGTCGATTTATTTATTTCATTATTTACCTTAATTATTCTAGAAATTATTTTAGGTATTGATAATTTGGTATTTATTTCCATATTAAGTTCTCGTCTACCCCAAGCACAGCAACAGTTTGCAAGACGTGTGGGTTTAATGTTTGCATTAGTCACCCGTTTAATATTATTAGCATGCGCGGTTTGGCTGATCAAACTCACCCAGCCACTATTTACAATTTTTGATCACAGTTTTTCTTTTCGCGATTTATTTTTACTCTTTGGTGGTTTATTTTTACTACTTAAAGGCATTTGGGAAATCCGCAAAGAAATTGATGCCGCAGGACGTACAGCCCTTGCGATAAAATATTCCACATTCACCATCGTAGTTTTACAGATTGCATTTTTTGATGTGATTTTTTCTCTAGACAGTATTTTAACAGCCGTAAGCTTAACCGATCAGTATCTGATCATGGCCATTGCGATTATTATTGCAATAATTGTGATGCTCATCGCCAGTGATCATATCCATTATTTTATCCAAAAATACCCCACGATAAAAATGCTAGCCCTAGCTTTCTTATTACTCATCGGTGCCGTTTTAGTCGCTGATGGCCTGTCCATACACATCCCTCGCGGCTATATTTACTTCGCGCTGTTCTTCTCATTGATGGTCGAAACCTTAAATAATGTCATGCGGCATCGACGTCAGAACAAGTTGAAAAGTTAAATCGAATCTTATTCTAATAAAATTGAACGGGCCGTTTTTACAATCGGGATTGAAAGCCTCTACAAACTTACTGATCTCTTCACCATATCTTGCTTTAATTAGATGCGTATTGCTTATTCTTACAGATTAAAATTTTTTAAATAATATCAATTGGTTATGTTACATAATATATAAAATTCTATATTCATTCAAATTATGTTATACTAGGCAGTATCTTTTTTTGATACTACTTAAAATGAGTAAAGTGGAGGGAATTGGCTATGATGGAATACAAGGGTTACCTGGGCAAAGCTGAATTTGATGATGAGGCAGATATTTTCCATGGCGAAGTGCTGCTTACTCGTGACGTTGTTACATTTCAAGGACGATCAGTAAGTAGTCTTAAAAAGGCTTTTCACGATTCTGTTGATGAATATTTAGCCTTTTGTGATGAGCAAGGTGCTGATCCAGAAAAACCTTTTTCTGGAAAATTTGTACTTAGGTTGGATCCTGAAGCGCATCGCCATGCTGCACTAGCTGCAAAAATAGCGGGCAAAAGTCTCAATGCTTGGGTTGTTGAACTTATAAACCAAGCGACACTTAATCCTGCCTAAACTCATTTTTGATTAATAAGCTCATTAATCTCTTCATAAATATTATTTGGCATGAGATTGAAGCTTTATTAGTTGCCCAAGGCGCACTTAGGCAAGAAAGAAGTGGATCCCGGGTATGCTTTTTATTAAACAACGTGCGAGCGGTTTTTCATAGGCCACATCCGCAAAAAGAGACAGATAAGGGTGCGGTTAAATCAGTTAGAAAGTTTCTCCTTAGTGCTGGGATAAAACCATGATAACTTTTATGCAGCAATCAAGACGTAAGAAAAAAGTGACATGTTTAAGAATTTGTATAATACGTACCTAAACTGAATCTTCCACTTTCTCGACAAAATCACAATTCTTCTGTGGACAGACTTTTTCTGTGCCGCGTTTTTGAGTGGTTTTAACCGTTAACATTAAGAAACCGCATTGGGGGCAGGGTTCATTGATGGGTTCGTCCCAGACGGCGTATGAACATTTAGGGTAACAGGAGCAGGAATAGAAAATTTTGCCGCGTTTGGATTTTCTTTTTAACATAGTACCTTTGGAACATTCTGGGCATTGGACTTCTGTGTCTTCAGGTTTCTCTAAAGGTTCTATGTGTTTGCATTTTGGATAGTTAGTACAACCTATGAACTTTCCATAACGGCCGACGCGGATTTGTAAGTCGGAGCCACAATCGGGGCATTTGCGGCCCTCTACTATTTCTGGGGTTGGCAGTGCGCTATCATCACCTAGATTGCGGGTATAATCACATTCTGGATAGGCGCTGCAGCCGATAAAGCGGCCGTGCTTTCCTAAACGAATGCTTAAATCTTGACCACATTTTGGACATTTTTCATCTAATTTTTCTTGAGTGACATCACTGCGCTTTACAGTTTCTTCTGTTGTAGTGATTAATTTAATAAAAGGTTGCCAAAAGTTCTCTAATACCGGTAACCATTCCATCTCGCCACGTGCTACAGCATCAAGCTGATCTTCAAGATTTGCTGTGAATGCATAATCCACATAGTCAGTAAAATATTGGGTTAGAAATTTATTAACTACTCGGCCTACATCGGTGGGCGAGAATCGTTTTTTATCTAGCGTTGCATATTCACGTTGTTGCAAAGTTTGAATAATGCTGGCATAAGTGGACGGCCGACCAATACCAAATTCTTCTAGCGCTTTAATTAAACTTGCTTCAGTAAAGGGTGGTGGTGGCTCGGTAAAATGTTGTTTGCCATCGATGTTTAATAATTTTATTAATTCACCTTCTTTCATTTCAGGCAACAAGCGACCTTCATCATCGTTTTTCTTTTCATCGTCTATGCCTTCTTGATAGACTGAGATAAAACCGGGATCAGCAATGGTTGATCCATTGGCGCGAAAGGTGTGATTCTCGCAAGTTAAATCAATGGATACTTGATTAATGGTTGCGTGTATCATTTGACAAGCAACGGTACGCTGCCAAATTAATCGGTATAATTTAAATTGTTCATCTGATAAATACGATTTAATATCATCAGGCACGTGATTCACAGAAGTAGGACGTATCGCTTCATGCGCTTCTTGTGCATTTTTGGATTTGGTTTTATAAATTTTAATTTCATCAGGTACATTGTGTTTACCGTATTTATCATGAATGAAGGCGCGAATTTCTTCAATGGCTTCATTGGCTAAATTTACCGAATCGGTACGCATATAACTAATTAAACCGACCACGCCTTCGCCGACATCTATACCTTCGTAGAGTTGTTGCGCAACACGCATGGTTCTTTGTGCAGTAAAACCTAATTTACGTGCCGCTTCCTGTTGCAAGGTTGAGGTGATAAAAGGCGGAGCTGGATGACGTTTACGTTGTTTTTTCTCAACCGTTTTAACGGTTAAAACGCCTTCTGCCTGCTTTAATATTGTATCTCTAGCATTCAAGGCATCTTTATCATTATTGAGCGTAAATTGCTTAAGTTTTTCGCCATTGTATTCAATTAATTTCGCAGGAAATGCGTGTGCTTCTTTTTCACAAGACGCTTCAATGGTCCAATATTCTTGAGCAATAAATTTATCAATTTCTTCTTGTCGCTCAACGATTAATCGTAATGCAGGACTTTGCACGCGGCCTGCGGATAAACCACGACGAATTTTTTTCCATAATAAAGGAGAAAGTTTAAACCCAACTAAAAAATCTAAAGCACGTCTGGCTTGCTGCGCGTGAATTAAATCAATGGATAATGCACGGGGCTCTTCCATCGCGTGTAAAATTGCTTTTTTGGTGATCTCATGAAACACCACGCGATATACGGGTTTTTCTCCAAGAGCTTTACGTTCTATGGCTAATTCTTGCAAGTGCCAGGAAATGGCTTCACCTTCGCGATCAGGGTCAGTTGCAAGATAAAGTGCATCGGCTTGCTTTAGCGCTTTAATAAATGCATCAACATGTTTATTATTTTTTTCAACTGTTTGGTATTTCATTGCAAATTGATGCTCGGGATCAACCGCGCCTTCTTTAGGCACTAAATCGCGGACATGACCATAGGAGGCGATGACTTCATAGTCTTTGCCTAAATATTTTTTCAGGGTACGTGCCTTAGCGGGTGACTCTACGACAACTAAATTTTTTGCCATTATTCTTCTCTAATTTACTTCTAATTTTGCCTGCGCATCTTCCTGCAATAATAAATAATCCAACAACCGAGTAATGGTTGCATCATCAAGATGATCAGATAATGCAATAATACTCAGCCATTTGAGCTGTTCAATATCCATCTGGGCAATATCCAACTGCAACATCTGGGTAATAATGATCTCACGCGTGGCCATCGTCAAGACACCGATTTGCTCTAATTTCAGCAACAAATTTCGACAACTGGTTGATAAAATAGCTGTTTCTTGGGGTGTATAAATACGTGTGGCCTGGGCTGAGGGTTCATTAATCACCTGCATATCTTCTTCTTCTTGTGATTCATGAAACCAAGCATAGGCATCTTCTATCATTTCTTGATCAAACCCGAGTTTTTCTAATTTTTCTAGGGTATGCGCATCAAAGGGTAAAGGTTCACCCGGCTCATAATCTTGCAATAAATCCATTAACATATCAAGCACATTGGGTTTCATAAGCAGGCTCCGGAAAATGTATATAGCCATTGGGTGTTGAGCACACTAATTTATGCACTTCTAGTTGTGTCAACACCGCGGTTAATTCTTGCACAGTTAAGTTTGATTGCTCAAGTAAATAATCAAAAGGCAGAGGCGTATGAGGAATTAAATTAAATATTTGTCGCTCAAGCGCAGATAATTCCGGTGTCATCGTCTCTGACATCTTACAGGGCATTGCGCGTTTCGTAAAACCCGAAAATTCTTCTACGATATCAGTCACTGTTTCCACCAATTTTGCTCCCTGACGGATTAAGGCGTGGCAGCCTTGTGCTAATGGGTTATGAATCGCACCAGGTACTGCAAATACTTCCCTGTTTTGTTCAATAGCATAGCGTGCTGTAATTAATGATCCACTTTTAAGCGCCGCTTCTACTACTAATACACCTAAACTTAGACCACTGATGATACGATTACGTCTTGGAAAATTTTCCGCTTGGGGCGGTGCATTGATAGGAAATTCACTCAATAATAAGCCCGTTTCTTTAATTTGCTGCGCCAATTTTTCATGCCGTTTGGGATAAATTTGATTTAATCCACTACCCAATACGGCGATGGTTGCACCCGTAACAGCCAATGCGGCTTGATGCGCTTTGGCATCGATGCCTAAAGCCAAGCCACTGGTTATCGTATAACCTGATTGTGATAATTGTGTGGTCAATACCTGCGTATTCATTAAACCACTGGCGGAAGGATTGCGACTACCCACTACGGCAATTTGTGGGGTATTTAATAAAGCCACATGTCCTGATGCATATAAAATGCTTGGTTTTGTGGCGATCTCCTTTAATTGTCTTGGATATTCTGGATCTAGCAGGGTAATAATACGCCGTTGTGCTGTTTGATCTTGCCAGGCTAAGGCTTGATCTACTTTGGAATAATCGGGATTTAATATCGCTTTTGCCAAAACCTCGGAAAATCCTAGAGCTGTTAATGCTGTAATATTGCTACCTAAGATGGCATCCATAGAATCAAAATGAGTTAATAAACAGGCAAGTCGTTGGCTGCCTATTTGCGGGATGGCGCAAATCGCGAGATAATGTTTTAAGTCGTGTGCAAGGTAGTGGAACATCGGTCTATGCTACCTAAGCTTGGGGGCATTTGTCATTATTTTTTTATGTGGAGTTATGCAAAACTGTTTAGATCCGTCCAAACGGTGACATTGCCTACGTTTTTTCCCGTGCTCGCAAGCTGCGCGCGGGAAAAAGCCTCCGGCCACCCGTTTGGAATAAACTCAGTTGGGTTTTGCATAACGCTTTATTTATATGGGGTTCATGTTGAACATTATTTTTCTAGGTACGCCTGAGGTTGCTCGAGATATATTATCTAGTTTGATTGCAAACAATAGGATTGTGACTCAGGTTTATACCCAACCGGACAGACCGGCGGGTCGTGGTCGGCAATTAACCGCCAGCCCTGTAAAAACCTTAGCTTTGGCTCATGCGATTCCGATACGACAACCCCAATCTTTGAAAAGTTCTGAAGAAATACAATACTTACGTGATTTAGCGCCAGATATCTTAGTGGTCGTTGCTTATGGTTTATTACTGCCAGCCGAAATTTTAGCCATCCCACGTTATGGTTGTATTAATATTCATTTTTCCTTATTACCTAGATGGCGAGGCGCATCACCTGTTCAACAAGCCATTTTGGCGGGTGATCAGGAATCTGGCATTTCCATTATCCAAATGAATAAAGGCTTAGATACGGGGCCGATATTAAGTACTGCAGCCTGCGATATTTTACGCCAAGATACTACTGAAGATTTATTTAATCGTCTGATCCCTCTCGCACAACAGTTATTATTAAAAACCTTGGATGATATAGAGCAAGGACATATACAAGCAAAATCCCAAGATAAATCACAAAAAACTTATGCGCCCTTGATTAAAAACATCAGGCGCAGATCAATTGGCAACAAGATGCAATAAGCATCGATCGTTTAATCCGTGCATTTTATCCCTGGCCGATAGCCTATACCTCATTCGCCGAATAATCATTGCGTATTTTTAAAGCACATGTCATTGATGATCAACGCCAAGAAACACCCGGCTTATTATTAATGCGAGTCGGGTGGGTTTAGATATTGCAACAGGACGTGGCATTTTACGCGTGAGCGAGATTACAACTGCCTGGAAATGCCGTATGCCCGTTGCCGATTTACTCAATGCCCACCAGGCACAATTACAACCAGGCATCCAATTCGTTTAACTGTTATAATCTAGCCATTATGAAAATTATTATTTTAGGTGCCGGTCGATGGCCGCACTTTAGCTGAACAATTACTGCTAGAACATAATGACATCACCTTGGTCGATATTAGTGCTAATCAGCTCGCATACCTGAGTGAAAAATTTGATCTATGCACGATCGTCGGGGAATGCAGCCTATCCTGGCGTTCTAGAAAAAGCCGGCGCAAAAGATGCAGACATGCTGATCGCGGTAACAGGGAGCGATGAGGTCAATATGCTGGCCTGTGAAATTGCTTATCATTTATTTAAAACGCCGAGTAAAATTGCACGTGTGCGAACCATTGAATATATTGGTTATCCACAATTATTTAATGCCAAAGCAATCGCAGTTGATATCCTCATTAATCCAGAAATTTAGTCATTAATTACGTCATGCGCTTGGTCGAATATCAAGGTGCATTACAAGTATTAGATTTTGCGAATGGACACATAGAATTAGTCCTCGTCAAAGCCATTGAAGGCGCTGCCTTGATTGGCCAATCAATAAGCCAATTACAAGTGCATATGCCTTCTGTTGAAGCCAAAATTGTCGCTATTTCTCGCCAAGGTGAAACCCTTACTCCACAATCAGATACCGTGATTGAAGTGGATGATGAAGTATTTTTTATTGCGGCCAAAGACAATGTACGTGAAGTCATCAGTGAATTGCGCGGTATTATGACGCCTTGTCGCAACATTATGATTGCGGGCGGTGGTAATATTGGTGTGGGTTTAGCGCAAGCTTTGGAAGATCGTTATCACGTTAAAATTATTAGCCGTGATAACAACGTTGTCGCAGACTGGCTGAAAAACTGCAAAATGCAATCGTCTTACATGGTAATGCCGTTGATGAAACTTTATTGTTTGATGAAAATATTGCGGATGTAGATGTCTTTTGTGCTGTCAGATGATGATGAAATCGATATTATGTCCGCAACCCTGGCTAAACGGTTAGGCGCGCGCAAAGTCATGGCACTTATTAATCGTCAAGTGTATATCGAGCTGATTAAAAACAGTACCATTGATATTGTGATCTCCTCGCATCTGGCCACGATGAATAATATGCTGAGTCATTTACGCCGCGGTGATGTGGTTCAAGCACACACTTTAAGAAGAGGTACAGCAGAAGCCTTAGAAGCCATTGCGCATGGCACACCTGAAAATTCTAAAATTGTGGGACGCACAATTGCCGAAATCTCCTTACCCAAGGGTGCATTAATCGGCGCCCTTGTACGTGCGGGCATGGTAATCATCGCAAAACCTGACACCATGGTAATGCCCGAAGATCATGTGATTTTATTTGTGCCGGATAAACGCGATATTCGTTATGTCGAACGTTTATTCCAGGTGGGACTTACATTTTTTTAATGATAACTAATTATGATTCAACTAGCCGCTAGCTTGCGCATTTTAGGCATGATATTAATTGTCTTTAGCCTCACGCATGTGCCGGTGATGGCCATTGCGCTCTGGCATCAAGAAGTAGAAATTACGACGTTTTTATCCGCAGCCATGGTCACGTTTACTGCCGGATTATTATTATGGTATACCACACGTCATGCCATTCAAGAGTTGCGTACCCGCGATGGATTTTTTATTGTTGTACTCATTTGGGCCGTAGTGGGTTTGTTTGGCGCGATACCTTTTGTATTTTCACCGACCTTGTCTGCTTCCGTTGTCGATGCTGTATTTGAATCAATTTCAGGTTTAACCACCACGGGTGCCACTGTGTTTGTTGGGCTAGATACCATGCCCCGTTCAATTTTATATTATCGCCAACAATTACATTTTTTAGGCGGCATGGGTATTATTGTTTTAGCTGTAGCCATTTTGCCTTTACTGGGAATAGGTGGTTTACAATTATTTCGCTCTGAAGTTTCATCTTTTTCTAAAGACACTAAGTTAACCCCACAGGTGACACAAACGGCAAAGGCCTTATGGCTTGTATATATTGGTCTTAATCTCGCCTGTATTATCGCATATTGGTTAGGCGGCATGAGTTTATTTGATGCCGTGTGTTTTGCATTTGGCACCATTTCAACGGGCGGGTTTGCACCTTATGATGATAGTTTTATCTTTCCACAAGTTTCGCTGCATTTGATCGCCGTTGTATTTATGATCTTAGGCGCACTTAATTTCTCTTTGCATTTTTTAGCATTTAGGCAAGGCAAATTCTCAAGTTATTTCAAAGATGCAGAAGTACAAACCTTTTTTGTGATTCAATTGGTTGTATTTTTAGCCTGCGTTGTTGTGATTTTCAAACACATGACTGTGTTAGATCCGCTTTATTCTTTGACAGAAATTTTATTTCAAGTGATTTCAATAAGCACTACAACAGGATACACCGTGGCTACCTTTCACTTATGGCCAAGCTTTATACCGTATTTATTATTATTTGCAGCGATAATAGGCGGTTGCTCCGGGGTCGACCGCCGGTGGTATTCGTGTCGTACGCATGCTACTTATTTTAAAACAAGGTTGGCGTGAAATGAATCGCTTAGTTCATCCTAAAGGTTATTTTTTATTAAAGCTCAATCAAAAAGTAGTCTCTTCACGCGTGAGTGATGCGGTATGGGGATTTGTTGGCGTTTATTTTACGGTCTTTTTGGTGCTGTTATTTTTTCTCATGGCTTTTGGTTTAGATTTTGTCAGTGCATTTAGTGGATTGATCGGTGCAATCACGACCCTAGGTCCTGGACTTGGTAAAGTTGCATTTAATTATGCACAAATTAGTGAGAGCGCCAAAGTCACCTTAACTTTAGCCATGTTATTAGGTCGCTTAGAATTATTTAGTATATTAATTTTATTAACCCCTGCTTTTTGGAGAAAATAATGATCATCAAACGTATCATTCAATTATTAATTGCTTTATTTTTAATCCTCTCACTTGCAGCAGTAGGGCTGATTATATTTGTCGATCCCAATCGCTATAAAGATCTTATTGTAACCAAAGTACAAGAACAAATTCATCGCCCCTTTGCAATTAATGGCGATATTGATTGGCGTTTTTGGCCACGTCCTGGATTTACATTAGAAGAAGTGCATATCGGGCAAGCCAATGGCAAAAATACTTTTGCTGATATTAAACAACTCAATATCTATCCACGCCTTATCCCTTTACTGAGTAAACAAATTGATATTAATAAACTTTCAATACAAGATGCTGAATTTTATTTGACACCACAAACAAAATTAACAATTACCAGCCTAGATACAGCGCTTTATTTTAATATGAACAATAAACAATACGAAGCGCAAGATATAGATATCCAAATGTATATTACAGGTTTAGGTGGATTTGAGAAATCACCAATTGATCTACAGTTTGATAAACTTATTGCTGATTTAGATACACATCAGATCAATATTAGTCAAATCACAGCGCACGTAGATAAGGCAAAAATAATCGGGGAGATCACGATTAAAAATATTAATACAACGCCGCTTTGGGATATCAACGCAACATTTAATAATCTGCTGTTACAAAGTGCTAAATTTTCTGGCAACGTAAATGGCAATGCAAAAGTGACTGCGATGGGCTTGGATGCCAACACTATGATAAAAACGCTCAATGGCAATGCAATGATTCATGTGACCAATGGCGTCTTAAACAATATTGACTTAGGCTATTGGCTCGCCATAGGTGAAAAAATGATCGCCTCGGCTAGCAGTTTAAAGAATTTGGCCATCACTACCGTTGAAGCAGCTGTGGGTAAAACCAATACCCATCATACTTCATTTAGTGAAATGTCAGCTACTTTTGTCATCAAACAGGGCATTGCTCAAAATAATGATTTAAACGTTCAAGGTCATGCAATGAGTGCCAACGGCAAAGGCCGAGTAGATTTACCGAATCAACAACTGAATTATTCAGTAAATGTGAGCAGCGCACAAACAGGCAATGTAGCAATTCCTCTTAAAATCACAGGCAATATAAAAAATCCAAAAGTTGAAATTGATATGTCGCAATTACAAAAACTGCTTATTAGTAATGTAGGCGTAGGCGTTGCCGGAACATTAATTGGTGGCCCGCTAGTCGGTGCAGCTGCAGTTGGAGGAGAAACCCTGGTACATGACTTAACTAATAACAATAAAAATACCACGCCTGAACAAGCAATAAAAAATACTTTAAAAGGATTGCTGGGGCAGTGAGTAGCCTTCTTGCTAAAAAATTAATTGGCTGGCAACAAAAAGAAGGTCGCCATGATTTGCCTTGGCAAAAAAACCCTACACCTTATCGGGTGTGGATTTCTGAAATCATGTTGCAACAAACGCAAGTTGAAACAGTAAAATCATATTATTTACGTTTTATGCATCAACTGCCTACTCTTAATGATTTAGCAAATGCCAGTGAAGAATGTGTATTACAACTTTGGGCAGGTTTAGGTTATTACGCACGCGCACGCCATTTACATCGCACGGCAAAAATTATTTTTGAAAAATATCACGGACAATTTCCAGAAAATTTGCTAGAACTGATGGCACTACCCGGCATTGGCCGCTCAACAGCGGGCGCCATTTTATCTTTATCTATGAACCAATCTGCCGTAATTTTAGATGGCAATGTCAAACGTGTTTTAACACGTGTGTTTGCCATAAAAGCTTGGCCCGGCCTTCCTAAAATTCAAAACAAACTTTGGGATCTGGCTACGCAACACACCCCCAAACAACAAGCCGGGATTTACAATCAAGCCCTGATGGATTTAGGCGCAACACTTTGCACACGTAAAGCACCCCAATGTCCCCTATGCCCTTTACGAAAAAATTGTTTAGCGTATGCGCAAAACATGCAAGAAAAAATCCCCCATCCAAAACCCAAAAAAGTTTTGCCTGAAAAACAAGGATTTATGATAATTTTATTGAATGAAAAAAATAATACCGTACTTTTAGAAAAACGTCCTGCCCCTGGCATTTGGGGCGGCTTATGGTGTTTTCCGGAATGTGAAAAACCTAAAGAAAAATTTAAACTTGAACAAACGTCCAGTCATACGTTTTCACATTACCGCTGGCATATTCAGCTGATAAAAAAAATCACGCAAAGCATACGCATTCCTAAATCTTTTCAAGCACGTGAATATGTCTGGTATAACCTTGACCACAACAGCCCACTGGCTCTCGCGGCCGTTGTAAAAGCCCTCTTAATCAAATAACGCCCTGTTTAAGTTATAACTTTGTCAGCCGACCTATATCCTAAATACCATTCAAGGAGGACTATATATGTTTTGGGTTACTAAATTAGATAAGCACAACATTGCTCTCTCTTCGCAACAAGAACAACGGCTGCGAGAGACCCATTTAAAAAAAACGCCATATAAGGCATTACAAAAACCTAGCTATACGCTCGCTTCGGTTAAAACTGGCAATTCTAGCGCTTTTATAGCAAGCACTGATGCAAATACAACTCAAAATATTGTGTATTTCGAGGAGCCCAACTGCCCACCAGAATTAAATAGCCTTACAGCAGAAACGATAACCCATGCGTATGGAAATACCTTAAAAAAAGTCCATGAAGGTGTACAACACCTCGATCCAGGCGCTGACTCTGGGGTCACCATAGGCTTGATACACAAAGATATGATTCATGTCTCTCATGTAGGTGTATCCGTTGCGCTGGTCGTAAATTTAAATAACTGGCAATACGAGCGCCTCAATTGTGCACACCATCCCGATCTGGCATTACAAAGACAAGATTCTACATTTTTTAGCAACATAAAGGTGACTAAAGAAGATTCTGCCATTTATTCTTCAAGCCAAAATCTTCTTGCTGCTGCAGAAAATAATGATAACAAACCTTTGCGTAGCTTTAAAAAATTAGGCCCTTCACCTGCGAATCACTCTGAAAGCTATTCATTCAATATGGATACTGATGATGAATATGCGGTGTTACTCTACACCAATAATATTCGCGAAAAAATGAGTGAAGAAGCCATCGTCAATTTTCTAAAAAAAAACCATGACAATAATATCGCGAAGAGAATAAATGCTTTAAATCAACACGCATATGAACAAGGTTGTGAAGGTGATTCCAAAATAGTTGCTTTAAAAGTTAAAAGGGATATGACCGCTGCAGCCAAACCTATCCTGGTTGGATTATTCGAAGGTGATCAAAGCGTTGCTAATCACATAAAAGACTCTTTTGCTAAGGCTTTTGAAGACGAAATTAAAGAAAAATATAGCGACCAATTATTTGAAAAATTAAAATATGCTATTGATGAAACAAGGGCAGGTAGCTTAAAGAATAAATTAATAGCCTTACAAAAAGCATTAACGGCTAAAGTCCTAGAAAAAATAAACCCACTTCCGCTATCACTAGATGATCATCACCCCTTTAAAAAACTTGAAAAGGCAACCTGCAAACTCGCTTCTACCATGAATAGTGAATCCGATGAGACTGTCAAGCTTTTCGCCACCAAAAAATATCACGGTACAACTGTTGAACTTGGTTTTTGGGAAACAAATAAAACCACCCTTTTGTGCACCATTATTGGCGGTATCGTCGGTGCATGTATCGGTTTAGTGATCGGCATATGGTTATCCGGCGGATTTCCAGTAACTGGCATGATCCTCGCTGTTGAGGGCGCATTTGAAGGTGCAGTGATAGGCGCAGCCGTAGGTGCGGCTTTATTGGGTACTAATACCAAACGCTTATGCCGCTTCACCGGACATAAACCTACAGTTCCTAATATAGAGGATGCTATTGATGAGGCAAAAGTTCATAACCTTGCTAAAATCTAATAATACTTGCGCTTTAGTCCAATTGTTGGTATAAAGGCCCCTCTAGTGAAGGAGAATAACGATGGGTGCTTATTGTCAAGTTACAGGTAAATCAGCAATGTCTGGGAACAACGTTTCCCACGCACGTAATCATACGAAAAGACGCTTTTACCGAATTTAAAGATCCACAAATTTTGGGTTGAAGCGATGCAACGCTTTATCAGACTGCGGGTTTCGGCCAATGGGATGAGAACGATAGATAAACGTGGAATTGAGCAGGTATTATTAGATATTAATGCCCGTGGTGAGAAAATCATCGGGATTAATATTGATGCCCTACAAGCGGCTGTAAAGGAGAAAACTCATGGCTAAACTCGTACGTCTTAAATCTACCGCAGGTACTGGTCATTTTTATACAACTAAAAAGAATGAGCGGGATCCTGATAAGTTATTGCTTATGAAATATGACCCTGTTATCCGTAAACATGTGGAATATAAAGAAGATAAGATTTAATGCTTATCGTGAATAAAAAGGAGGCCTAGCGCCTCTTTTTTTATGTCCATTGAATTTTAGACATAAAAAAACCCCAAACACGAGGTTTGGGGTTCAAAGCTTGTACTTCAATGTACAAGTATGCAGGAGATAGTCATTGTATTACAAGGTGACTGGGTATGCAAGAGCGATTTTTAATAATTTTTGGGGCTTGAATGCTAGGCTTCAAATCTGTATACTCGCTTGCGAAAATACGAAGATTATTGATGAAGGTGTGTAGTGTTATTAAATGTCGGTCGTGCGCAAGCTGTAAAGATTTTAATGGTTCAACTGTCTATTAGCCTATTGGTCGCACTCGCTTATGCTGTGCTACAAGGCATAGAAGCAGCCTATGCAGCCTTATGGGGCGGTTTGACTTGTGTGATAGCTAATGTTTTCTTTTTCCGTAAAGCCTTTAAATTTGCCGGTGCTCAAGCGGCACAACAAATGATGCGTGGCTTTATGTTTGGACAATTAGGTAAATTTGTAATTACCGTGGGCTTATTTGCACTGGCTTTTACCGTCGGACAAGTGCAACCCCTGGCTTTATTCTTAGGGTATGTATTCGCGCAAGCCGCTTTTTGGTTTGCCCCTGTATTTTTAAAACAAAGAGTGCACGTAAATGAGTAGTGCTACACCCATGACCTCTAGCGAATATATTCAACACCATTTGGCGCACTTAACCTGGGGCGAAGGGTTTTGGTCCATTAATATTGATAGTATTCTTATTGCTTTGACCGTAGGCCTGTTATTTGTTTTAGGCTTTCATTACGCTGCACGTAAAGCCACCAGCGGCGTCCCTGGCAAATGGCAATGTCTGGTTGAAATGATCGTGGGTTTTGTCGATACCCAAGTGCGCGATAGTTTTCATGGCAATAATACGTGGCTTGCACCACTGGCCTTAACTATTTTTGTTTGGGTATTTTTAATGAATTTTATTGACTTGTTACCTGTAGATTTAATCCCCATGGCTGCACAGGCGGTGGGCGTAGGTTATTTCCGCGCCGTACCTACTGCTGATATTAATGTCACCCTGGGCATGTCACTGACCGTTTTTTGTATCATTATTTTCTCTAATATTCACGCAAAAGGCGTCAAAGGTTTTGCCAAAGATGTAGCCAATCATCCTTTTGGCCCCAAACTAATGCCTTTTAATATTGTGATGCGTATCGTAGAAGAATTAGCAAAGCCCACTTCACTCGCACTGCGTCTATTTGGTAATTTATATGCCGGTGAATTAATTTTTATTTTAATCGCAGCCCTCGTTCCTTGGATGTTTCAATGGACCTTGGGCGGCATTTGGGCGATTTTCCATATTTTAGTGATCACCTTACAAGCGTTTATTTTTATGATGTTAACAATTGTTTACATCAGTATGGCGCATGAAAATCATTAAATGGTTTGGTTTGAAGTTGTTTTTTATTTTTTTAGTTAATTTTAGGAGCAAAAAATGGATGCATTATCACCTGACGCAATTCACCTATTAGCAACCTTAACTGCTGATATTCAAAAAGTAACCGCGATTGCTGTTGCAATTTTAATCAGCTGCGGCGCTATTGGCACCGCATTAGGATTTGGTATTTTAGGTGGCAAATTTCTAGAAAGCGCTGCGCGCCAACCTGAAACAGTACCTATGCTACAAATCAAAATGTTTATTATTGCAGGTCTATTAGATGCTGTATCAATGATTGGTGTAGGTATTGCGCTGTTATTTACCTTTGCAAACCCATTTATTGGTGCAATACACGCGGCCTTTGGTCTTTAAAAAAACAATTGAAGGTGTGATGTGAACTTAAATCTAACATTACTTGGGCAAGCAATAACCTTTGCTATTTTCATTTGGTTTACCATGAAATTTGTGTGGCCGCCCATTATGAAAGCCATTAGCGAGAGGCAAAAGCAAATTGCCGATGGTTTGGCAGCAGCTGCACAAGGGCAAGACAGTTTGCAACACGCCCATAAAGCGGCCAATGAAGAACTTGCAGTTGCACGTAAAAGAGCTGCAGAAGTACTCGATGGCGCACATAAGCGTGCAGAACAAATGATTACCCATGCGAAAGAAAAAGCCCAAGAGAAGGTGCACGTTTACTTGAGCAAGCACAAGCACAAATTGCACAAGAGATGAAACTAGCACGGGAAAGATTGCAACGTGAAATTGCACAAATTGCCATTGCCGGTGCACAACAGTTATTAGAGCGTAGTGTCGATGAAACTGCGCAACAAGAGCTGATCGATAAATTTGCAAAAAGAATTTAACGGTAATGTCCACCACCATGACCTTAGCCAGACCCTATGCAAAAGCAGCTTATCTTGCAGCCAAAGACATGCAGGAAGTACCTGTTTGGTCTTTGGCTCTCGTGCAATTGGCGCTATGGGTTAAAGTGGCGGAAATTCAAACGATTATAAAAAATCCTTTGATCGAAAAAGAAGCTGTCATTGAATTCTTAATGCAAACTGCAAAAATAAACAATCCACAGGTTAAAAACTTCCTAAGCTTGTTGGCACAATATAATCGTTTAGCCTTGCTAACCGATATTTATGTTTTATTTATTGCACATCGTCATGATGATGAAAAAATATTGGATGCGGAATTTTTCGCACCCTTTCCTGTGTCTGATACCGACTAGAAAAAGATTAAAGCACGACTCGAACAACGCTTTAAACGCACTATTTTATTAACTACACATATTGATCCGACTTTAATTGGCGGATGTGTAGTAAAAATAGGTGATCAAGTGATCGATGGATCACTCAAGAGCAAATTAAACGATTTATCCAAACATTTATTAACAGTTGAGGGCATATAATGCAGCTAAACCCTATCGAAATGAGTGATGTCATTAAACAACGCATTGAAGAATTTAAAAGTAGTTCACGAAACACGTACCGAAGGTACGAATTGTAACGTTAGAAGATGGTATTGTCACGCATTTATGGTTTGCATGATGTGATGCAAGGCGAAATGGTCGAATTTCCCGGCGATACTTATGGTTTGGCACTTAATCTCGAACGCGATTCGTGGGCGCTGTCGTTTTGGGTCGATCTGATCACTTATCAGAAGGTGATATTGTGCATATGCACCGGACGCATTTTGGAAGTGCCTGTGGGCGAAGCATTATTAGGCCGTGTTGTGGATGCATTGGGTAATCCCATCGATGGCAAAGGCCCATTGAAACCACAGCAAACCTCACCGATTGAAAAAGTGGCGCCTGGTGTTATCGGCAGTCAATCTGTTATCCAACCTGTTACAAACCGGATTTAAAGCCATTGATGCCATGGTGCCCGTTGGTCGTGGACAACGTGAATTAATTATTGGTGATCGACAAACCGGTAAAACCGCCATTGCGATTGATACCATTATTAATCAAAAAGGCACGGCGTTAAATGTATTTATGTGGCCATCGGTCAAAAAGCCTCTTCCGTTGCAGCTGTTGTGCGTAAACTAGAAGAACATGGTGCACTGGCACATACCATTGTTGTTGCAGCAACTGCTTCTGATTCTGCAGCCATGCAATATATTGCGCCTTATGCAGGTTGTGCGATGGGTGAATATTTCCGTGATAAGGGTGAAGATGCGTTAATTGTTTATGATGATTTAACCAAACAAGCCTGGGCTTATCGTCAAATTTCTTTATTATTACGTCGTCCACCAGGTCGTGAAGCCTATCCTGGCGATGTTTTCTATTTACATTCACGTTTATTAGAACGTGCAGCGCGTGTTAATGCAGAATATGTCGAAAAAATGACCAATGGCAAAGTGAAAGGCAAAACAGGATCATTAACTGCATTGCCCATTATTGAAACGCAAGCAGGTGACGTTTCTGCTTTTGTTCCGACCAACGTGATTTCGATCACCGACGGACAAATTTTCTTAGAAACCGATTTATTTAATGCCGGTATTCGTCCTGCGATTAACGCGGGTTTGTCCGTTTCTCGTGTAGGTGGTGCGGCGCAAACTAAAATTATTAAAAAATTGGGTGGTGGTGTTCGTTTAGCTTTAGCACAATATCGCGAATTGGCAGCCTTTGCGCAATTTGCTTCTGACTTGGATGAAGCCACACGTAAACAATTAGAACGTGGTCAACGTGTCACGGAAGTCATGAAGCAAAAACAATACTCACCCTTGTCTGTTGCTGAAATGGCTATTATCTTTATTTGCTGTCGATAAAGGCTTATTTGGACAGATTGCCCCTTAACGAAGTCGTTGCCTTTGAGCATGATTTACTTGACATTTATGCAGCAGCAACATGCATGGCATTATGGATGAAATCAATCAAACCGGTGATTATAACAATGAAATTGAAGCAGCATTAAATAAAGCTTAGATCACCGAATTTAAATCCAACTTAGCGAGTTAAGTAAATGGCCGTGCAAAAGAAATCCGAACCAAAATAAAAAGTATTAAAAACACGCAAAAAATTACTCGAGCGATGGAAATGGTGGCGGCCAGTAAAATGCGTAAAGCACAAGAAAGAATGCGAGCATCAGCCTTATGCCGATCATATTCGTGAAGTGATTGGCATTTAGCAAACGGACATCCTGAATATAACATCCTTATTTATGCAAGCGCGTCAATTAAACGTGTTGGGTTATATTGTGGTTTCCAGCTGATCGAGGTTTATGCGGTGGTTTGAATACTAATTTATTTAAAGCAATGCATTAAAGCGATGCATGAATGGAAGAACAAGGATGTAGAAATGGATTTATGTTTGATTGGCGCAAAAGCAGAGGCTTTTTTTAAACGTTTTGGCGGCAATATTGTTAGCTCATGTCAACCATTTGGGTGATACACCGAAATTGACAGATTTGATTGGTGTCGTTAAAGTCATGTTGGATGCTTATAGTGAAGGCACAATTGATGCTTTATATTTGTGTACTAATAAATTTGTTAATACTATGACTCAAAAACCCACGTGTTGCAACAATTATTGCCCTTGTCCGCCCGCAGAAGCAATGGTACAGCGAACATCATTGGGATTATATTTATGAACCTGATGCCAAAGAATTACTGGATATTATTATTGAAGCGTTATATCGAATCGCAAGTCTATCAAGCCGTGGTTGAAAATTTTGCCTGTGAACAAGCAGCACGCATGGTGGCGATGAAAGAATGCGACCGATAATGCGGGTGATTTGATTGATGAATTTCAATTGATTTATAACAAAGCACGACAAGCAGCGATTACTCAAGAATTGTCAGAAATTGTCAGCCGGTGCAGCAGCGGTTTAATTAAGAAGAGGTAACATAAATGAGTTTAGGAAATAGTAGTAGAAATTATTGGTGCGGTTGTGACGTAGAATTTCCACGTAAGGCATGTTCCAAAAATATATGATGCTTTGAAATTAAAAGACGGCGATATTAACTTTAGAAGTACAACAACAATTAGGTGATGGTGTTGTGCGCACCATTGCCATGGGAACTACTGATGGTTTAAAACGTGGTATGTCAGGTTACGAATACCGGT
This sequence comes from uncultured Gammaproteobacteria bacterium, assembly GCA_963798975.1. Taxonomy (GTDB): domain Bacteria; phylum Pseudomonadota; class Gammaproteobacteria; order JABCZS01; family JABCZS01; genus JABCZS01. The sequence continues at coordinate 4,691 of CAWCVU010000025.1, read as the reverse complement.
GAACCCATTACTGTTCCTGTCGGTAAAAAAACTTTAGGTCGGATTATGGATGTGTTGGGTGAACCCATTGATGAAAAAGGCCCAATTAATGCGGATGAAATATTCACCTATTCACCGCGCAGCGCCTACATTTGCAGAACAATCGGCTAGCCGATGAATTATTAGAAACCGGTATTAAAGTGATCGATTTGATTTGTCCGTTTGCTAAAGGTGGTAAAGTGGGTTTATTTGGTGGTGCCGGCGTAGGTAAAACCGTTAACATGATGGAATTGATTCGTAATATTGCTATTGAACACAGTGGTTATTCAGTATTTGCGGGTGTAGGCGAACGTACCCGTGAAGGCAATGACTTTCTATCATGAAATGAAAGAATCTAATGTATTGGATAAAGTGTCACTTGGTTTATGGACAAATGAATGAACCACCTGGTAACCGTTTACGCGTGGCCTTAACTGGATTGACTATTGCGGAAAATTTCCGTGATGAAGGCAGTGACGTATTGTTATTTATCGATAATATTTATCGTTATACCTTGGCGGGTGTGGAAGTTTCGGCATTGTTAGGCCGTATGCCTTCTGCGGTAGGTTATCAACCGACTTTGGCGGAAGAAATGGGTGCGTTGCAAGAACGTATTACTTCAACTAAAACAGGTTCGATCACTTCTATTCAAGCGGTTTATGTGCCTGCAGATGATTTAACCGATCCATCCCCTGCAACCACTTTTGCACATTTGGATGCAACCGTTGTATTGTCACGACAAATTGCTGAATTGGGTATTTATCCTGCGGTTGATCCGCTGGATTCAACCATCACGTCAATTGGATCCATTAGTCGTTGGACAAGAACATTATGATATCGCGCGTGCCGTGCAAGGAACTTTACAACGTTATAAAGAATTAAAAGATATTATTGCGATTTTAGGTATGGATGAATTATCAGAAGAAGATAAACTGACCGTTACGCGTGCACGTAAAATACAACGCTTTTTATCACAACCTTTCTTCGTTGCCGAAGTATTTACCGGATCACCTGGAAATATGTTTCATTGAAAGAAACCATTCGAGGCTTTAAAGGCATTATTGAAGGTGAATATGATGATTTACCTGAACAAGCATTTTATATGGTAGGTACCATTGAAGAAGCTGTGGAAAAAGCAAAAACTTTATGAGTAATACTATCCAAGTAGACATCGTCAGTGCAGAAAAAGCTTTATTTTCTGGTAAAGCAGAAAGTGTTGTCGCTACTGCTGTTTTTGGTGAAGTAGGTATTTTACCAAAACACGCACCCATGCTCGCCGAATTAAAACCCGGCGAGATTCGTCTAAACTTAGGCGGTGGCAAAACAGAAATTTTCTACATCTCCGGTGGCATGCTGGAAGTGCAACCCGATGGCGTCACTGTCTTAGCCGATACAGCACTGCGTGCTAAAGATATTGATGAAGCCCAAGCCCTAAAAGCCCAACAACGTGCAGAACAAGTCCTCCACGAAAAACACACAGACTTTGACTACGCTAAAGCCCGCGCAGAACTTGCAATGGCCGCCGCACAATTACGCGCCATTCAAAAGTTGCGAGATAAGCATTAACTCCTAGGCTTAATACAGTTTTTATTATGTTAACGCCCTAAAACCTTGTTTTACATCTACTTATAAGCTAAATCACTAAAATTATCCATTTTTGAACTTCTTGTATAAATTCATATGAGTTTTAGCTATAGTATTCAAAACAAAAAGGAAATTGCAATGTGGATTGTGCGCCTGGCGCTTTCTAAGCCGTATACATTTATTGTATTGGCCTTAATGTACTCATTATGGGTATTGTTGCCATTAAGCGCACGCCTACGGATATTTTGCCCAATATTGATATTCCGATCGTCAGTGTGATTTGGCAATATACCGGCCTGCCGCCGGATGAAATGGCTGGCCGCATTACCAGTATTTTTGAGCGGACTTCGCCGACGCTGGTTGATAATATTGAGCATATTGAATCGCAATCACTTAATGGTGTTGCAATAGTAAAAATATTTTTTCAGCCTTCTGTGAATATTGATTTAGCGGTTGCACAAGTCAGTGCTTCTGCACAAACCATTACTCGAAATCTGCCACCTGGAATTAATCCACCTGAAGTACTCAGTTATAGTGCCTCGTCGGTACCCGTTATGCAATTGGTATTATCCAGTTTAGAATTATCAGAACAAGAACTTAATGATTTAGGTAATAATTTTATTAGAACCCAACTCGCAACTGTAGAAGGCGCCTCACTGCCATATCCTTATGGTGGTAAAGTGCGGCAAATCATGGTGGATTTAGACCATCAAGCCATGCAAACTTATGGCATCACGCCACAAGATGTAACAGATGCTATCAATGAACAAAATCTTATTTTTCCAGCTGGTACGCAAAAAATTGGTAAATATGAATATGTTATTCGGCTCAATGCTAGCCCTAAAAAATTAAATGACCTTAACGATTTACCCATTAGAACCAACGAGCGGCGCCATTTATTATATTCGTGATGTGGCGCATGTACGTGATGGTTTTGCACCCCAAACCAATATTGTGCGTGTTGATGGTGTGCGTGCGGTATTAATGAATATTCAAAAAACAGGTGATGCCTCTACACTAGCCATCGTACAAGGTGTAAAAGATTTACTGCCTAAAATTAAAGACAGCATGCCGGCCGCCTTAAATCTTAAAGTAGTCAATGATGAGTCTGTTTTTGTCAAAGCAGCCATTTCCAGTGTGGTGCGTGAAGCAGTGATTGCTGCTTGCTTAACCGGCTTAATGATTTTATTATTTTTAGGCAGTTGGCGCAGCACTGTAATCATTACCATTTCTATTCCACTTTCTATTTTAGCTTCTATCATTGGCTTATCCGCTTTAGGCCAAACATTTAATATCATGACCTTAGGTGGACTAGCCTTAGCTGTTGGTATTTTGGTGGATGATGCGACCGTCACCATAGAAAATATTAATTGGCATTTAGAGCAAGGCAAAGATGTAGAAACCGCTATTTTAGATGGCGCTGCACAAATTGCCATTCCCGCTTTCGTCTCTACGCTGTGTATTTGTATTGTACTCCTACCCATGTTTTTTTTAAGAGATATCGCGCACTTTTTGTTTGTGCCTTTTGCGCTGGCGGTTGTCTTCGCAGTGCTGGCTTCATATGGGTTATCACGTACCTTGATCCCAACTTTAGCAAAATACATGCTGCATAAAAAGCAAGAGGGTGAAATTAAAAAAAATAAATTTGCTCAATACTTTGAGCATTTTTCTGAAAAATACCACCACACACTTAAAAAAGTTATTGAAAATAGTCGCGCTTTTATTATTGTTTTTTTAGGATTTTTTATCGGATCTGTGTTGTTAATTACACCTTGGGTCGGATCGAATTTTTTCCCAACCGTTGATGCTGGAAAAATAAAAATGCACGTCAGTGCGCCTACAGGTACGCGTGTGGAAGAAACTGCAAAACTAAGCGATGAAATTGATTCGGCTATTCGCGCAATTATTCCCGCTAATGAAATCGATAGCATTGTTGATAATGTCGGATTACCTTTTAGTGGTATTAATTTATCCTATAGTAATTCTGGAACCATAGGACCCGAAGATGCTGATATTTTTATTGCGTTAAAACCTAATCATCATCCGATTGCTGATTATATCAGGACCCTGCGTATTGAACTACCTAAAAAATTTCCAGGGGTAACATTTTCATTTTTACCGGCAGATATTGTAAATCAAATTCTAAATTTTGGTTTACCCGCACCAATTAATGTACAAATTATGGGTTGGGATACCAAACAAAATTATCAATATGCAGCTATCTTGTTAGAAAAAATTAAAGAAATTCCAGGCATAGTCGATGCACATATTAATCAAAAATTTAATTATCCACAATTAAATGTTGATGTCGATCGCAGTTTTGCGAATGAATTGGGACTCACACAATTTGACATTGCCAATAATGCCTATATTTCACTTTCTGGTAGTTTCCAAACCGCACCATCATTTTGGTTAAATTATGATAATGGAGTTTCTTATCCTTTATGGGTACAAACACCCCAATACCGTATGACGAGTCTGCAAGATTTAGAAAATATTCCCATGACCAATCCCACTGAACAAGGTCAAATTTTAGGGGCTTTGGCTACTATAAGTAGAAGCGTAACCTCTGCCATTGAATCACATTATAACGTGCAATCTGTCATTGATATCTATGCTAATATTCAAGACAGGGACTTAGGCGCTGTGTCTGTGCAAATAGAAAAAATTATTAAAGACACTAGTTCACAAGCACCCAAAGGATCAACCGTTAATGCCAGAGGACAAATGCAAACGAAAGCACATTCTTTTACCAGTCTTTATTATGGTTTAGCTTTTTCAATATTATTAGTATATTTATTAATGGTGGTTAATTTTCAATCTTGGATTGATCCGTTTATTATTATTACCGCTCTACCTGCGGCTTTAGCAGGCATTGTTTGGATGTTATTTTTAACCGGCACAACCTTTAGTGTACCTGCTTTAACGGGCGCCATCATGTGTATGGGTGTCGCAACGGCAAATAGTATTTTAGTGGTAAGTTTTGCGCGCTCACAAATGGCACAAGGTGATCATGCCATAACGGCTGCAATTAAGGGCGGGTATTACCCGTTTACGTCCCGTATTAATGACTGCACTGGCCATGATCA
>CAWCVU010000024.1:22500-57092 GCA_963798975.1 uncultured Gammaproteobacteria bacterium | reverse complement strand
TAAATATAATTATGTACCGAAAAGGCGCCTAAATTTGAAAGCGCTGTTGAATTTGCAAGAATAGCACTAGTATAACTGTCTGTGCCGGCAGTCCAATCCATATTACCTACACCTGGGCCAGTAATTAAGGTATCAGGAGCGTAGATTTGTAGCTGCTGATAAACCAGTTGAACTAATTGCGTGTATTGCGCAGTCGTGAATTGGTTATCCCAAGTACCATTAGGTTCATTCGCAAGTTCTACATAATTTGCTTGGTAAAAATTTGGAGGAGTTGTTGTTAAAGCACCGTATACTTCATTAAAATGCTGCACGCCCGCAGCTATATAATAAGCAAGACTTTGCAGATTAACACCACTAATCAGCGTACAACTCTTTGAACAATTTGCTGGACAATAACTATTGCCATAGCCTGAGGAATTTATAAAGGAACAAGGAATGCTCGCTAGCCATAAAAATTGTACAGGCGCTTGATTACCCCCAGAAAGATTAGTCGCACCATCACCATAGGTTAACCATAATTGTTGATATTCTGCAAAATTACCATTATTGGGAATTGTTTGCCCCGCAGGTATTCTAATTTCATGATTAATTCGCGCTATCCGAAAACCTGGTAGTTGAAATAAATTCACAGTAGCACTTGGTTGGCCACCATCCCAAACCATAGCACCAAAGCCCATAAACGTTTTTGGATTTGTTTGTGCTGCATTAAATGTTACCGTAGCTGCAAAACTATTGGCATAAAAAAATAAAGTCAATAAAAACGTCAAAACATAAAATGGGCTTTTTTTAAGGTGCATGATAGATCTCCAAAAGTTTAAAATACGCCTTTGAGGTTTATATAAGGTCCCGCAAATGAGGCTGCTTGTAAAACGCTACTGGGCCCGTAATATACGGCTAAGTTACCGGCTGTAATTTCATTTAAAGCTTCAACATAATAATCTGCCAAATAACCTAATTCTAAACCTAGCGTTGAACCTTCTTCATCTTCAAAGAAATAGACATAATCGATACCTAAATTAGCTCTTACATTCAGAACGGCATGGTTATCAATATTCTCTTCATAGTCCCAAGAGTCAGTGTCACTGCCTTCATCAATAAATTTATTATGGCTTTTTAATTCACCCATAAAGTACGCAAGTGATCCACCGCCCACAATACCAAAGCCATCACCAAAATCATAACGTAGATCCGTTGCAATACGAGGCCCTAAACCCTCAAATTTACTTTCTGTATTTTGCTGACCTACCTGAACGGGATCAGCTATCTCATCAGTAAAAGTACTGTCACTGCTTTGTTTAATATAAGCATAGGCTAAGCCACCACTAAAACGCATTTGTACAAAATCACCCATATTCAAAAACTGGCTAACCATCAAATCAAGCGTATTAAAATCATAAGTTAATGTATTGTCACCATTTTTATAATGCCAAGGACCACCACCGGGCACATCAATATATTCATTTTGATTATCTGGATCTGCGGATATAGACGCATCATCACTTGAATGGAGTTCCCGATAGCTTAAGTCGATGCCATTGGCTGTGTTTTCAAATACATAACCTAAACTCGCTTCAAAACCAAACTTATAATCAGTGCTAGTATATGCAGGGTCAGTGATAGTTCCATAAGTGCTATCCTGTACATTTTCTGTCACATGATTTGCAAAATTATAATCGCCAGCTCCTGGCGCCGCATAAAAAGTGCCGACAGATGCAGTGACGCCACCTTCTAAAGTGGGTACCGTAACATCAAGTTCAGCGTAGGCAAGGGTTGATGTGAGCACACTAAGAGAAGCTAAAGAATATAAAAAAAGCGTGTGAGAAATCCTTTTCATAATAATTCCCTTTAAATGAATTGAAAGGGGGATTATTACAGTTGTTATTTCTGATGTCAAGAGGGGGGGCAAAACACCCCCCAGCGCCTTAGAGAAAAAATACGATTACGCTTCTTCGAGTAGCGCTTTCATGCTTAAACGTACGCGACCTTGGCGATCGATTTCGAGGATTTTAACTTGTACTTTTTGGCCTTCTTGTAAGACATCTTGCACGTTGTTGACACGTTCACGACTAATTTCTGAAACGTGAACTAAGCCATCGCGACCGGGTAAGAAATTTACAAACGCACCAAAATCTACAATTTTAACAACAGTACCGTCATACACGGCACCGACTTCGGCTTCTGCGGTAAGTTGTTTGATACGTTCAATTGCAGCTTCACTGGCTTTACCATCAACAGCTGCCACTTTTACTGTACCATCATCAGCGATATCAATACTGGTACCGGTTTCTTCTGTCAAGGCACGAATAGTCACACCGCCTTTACCAATTAAATCTCTGATTTTATCTGGATGAATTTTAATGGTGGTAATGCGTGGGGCAAATAAAGACACATCGGAACGCGGCTGCGTCATTGTTTTTGCCATTTCACCTAAAATATGTAAGCGCGCATCTTTAGCTTGCGCTAAAGCCACTTGCATAATTTCTCGAGTAATCCCTTCAATTTTAATATCCATTTGCAATGCAGTCACACCTTCATGCGTACCGGCTACTTTGAAATCCATATCCCCTAAATGATCTTCATCACCTAAAATATCGGTTAACACTGATAAGCATCGGCTTCTTTAATTAAACCCATCGCGATACCGGCAACCGGTGCTTTAATGGGAACACCCGCATCCATCATGGCAAGGCTGGCTGCCACAGACGCTGGCCATAGAACTTGAACCATTGGATTCAGTAATTTCAGACACGACACGCATGACATAAGGAAATTGTTCCATTGTCGGTAATACAGCTTGTACACCGCGTTTAGCCAAACGACCATGACCAATTTCACGACGTTTAGGTGCACCCACTTGCCCACTTCACCAACCGAATAAGGAGGAAAATTATAATGCAACATAAAAGTTTCACTGTGATTCACCCACGAGTGCATCAATACTTTGTGCATCACGTTCCGTGCCTAAAGTTGCCACACGAATCGCTTGCGTTTCACCGCGAGTAAATAAAGCAGAACCATGGGTACGTGGCAACACACCCACGCGGATGCGAATAGGACGTACCGTTTTATGATCACGACCATCAATCCGTGGTTCACCGCGTAAAATTTTACCGCGCACTAAATCACGTTCTATCGTATCAAATGCAGTGAGTACTTTGCTGGCACTGACACCTTGTTCATCATTCACAAACGTAGCAATTGCTTGTTCGCGCGCACTGGCTATGGCCGTTCTGCGTTGTAATTTTTCAGTGATTTGATAAGCGTGTTGCAAAGCAGGTTCTACCTGTTGTTTGATTTGCGCTAATAATGCATTATCCATAGGATGAGGCTGCCAATCCCAACGGGTTTTGCCATTCTCTTTTGCAAAATCAGCTATCGCTTTAATGGCTACTTGCATGTGTTCATGACCAAACATCACAGCGCCTAGCATGACCGCTTCTGATAATTCTTTAGCTTCAGATTCAACCATTAATACAGCATGTGCTGTGCCGGCAACCACTAAATCTAACTCTGAAGTCAGCAATTGCGGCAAGGTTGGATTTAAAATATATTCACCGTCTTTATAGCCTACACGTGCAGCACCTAGGGGACCATTAAAAGGTATACCTGAAATCGCCAATGCAGCTGAAGCACCTAAAAGAGAGGGAATATCGGTATCAATTTCTGGATTAACCGACATCACGGTTGCCACAACCTGGACTTCATTCATAAAACCATCTGGGAATAAAGGACGAATAGGGCGATCAATTAATCTTGACGTTAAGGTTTCTTTTTCAGAAGGACGCGCTTCACGGCGGAAATAATTCCCGGGAATACGGCCCACAGCATAACTCTTTTCCATATAATTAACGGTTAACGGGAAGAAGTCTGCATTAGGATTGGCTTGTTCCATCCCCACCACAGTCACCAACACGGTAGTCCCATCGACATCAATTAATACAGCGCCAGTTGCTTGTCTTGCAATTTCATGCGTCTGCAAAGTAACAGTATTTTTTCCATATTGGAAGACTAATTCTTTCACACCTATATCCTTTCTTTAGCCACGAATGCCTAAACGTTCAATTAACGTTGTATAGCGCTCATAGGCAGTACGTTTTAAATATTTTAACAATAATTTGCGTTGACTCACCAGTTTCAATAAACCATGGCGAGAATGCTTATCTTGTCGCTTAATTTTAAGATGATCAGTTAGACGACTAATGCGCGCAGATAAAAGCGCCACTTGAACCTCAACTGAACCCGTATCATTTTCACCGCGTTGGTATTGACTAACCAACTCTGCTTTTTGTATTGCCGTTAAAGACATTAAAAACCCTCCTTACAAAACAACCATGCTATTCTATCACCAAACGAAGGCCTAAGCCACCAATCCCTTTGGGCGTAATAACCGACCGGGCGCAATGCGACCATCGGCTAACACTTCACCCATCCCAAAAAACTGTCCATTATAATACAATTGTACCCATTTGTGTTGCCCATTCGAAGGTATTGCAACCGCTTGTCCTTGTTGTAGATAATGCGCAGCGGTGCGCGTTAAATTAATCACCGGAAATCCTTGCAGGGCCGTGCTTAAATTTAATAAGCAATTATCACGGGCCTCGCCCATTTCTTCTAATTCAGGCAGGGTGTACATGGTTTGTTCACTTAAGCCAGCTATGGCACTGCGCCGTAGGGCGCTGACGTACGCGCCACAACCCAGCTTATCGCCTAAATCTTCGACTAGGGTACGAATATAAGTGCCTTTGCTACACGAAACCCGCATGTGTACATCACCTTGCGAATAACCCAAAATGTCTAAAGATTCGATCATGACTTGTCTGCTGGGTCTATCTATCGTAATGCCCTTACGCGCCAATTTATAGAGCGCTTGGCCATCGACCTTTACTGCAGAATACATCGACGGCACTTGAGAAATAAGGCCACGAAATGACATACAGGTGGTGTTTAATGAATCTATGGTTAATTCAGGGACCGGATGTTGTGCGATGATCTCACCTTCCGCGTCGCCCGTTGCGGTTTTAATACCTAGGCGTGCGGTGAATTCGTAGGTTTTATTCGCTTCTAGTAAAAATTGTGAAAATTTGGTGGTATCGCCAAAACAGATCGGCAGCATGCCGCTGGCTAAGGGATCAAGGCTACCGGTGTGCCCTGCTTTTTCCGCGTTAAATAAGCGTTTAATGGATTGTAAAGCTTGATTGGAAGTCAAACCTAAAGGTTTATCCAGTAATAAAATGCCATTTAAGGCACGTCTTGGTTTTTTTTGTATGGGTAACATCTATTCCTCACGACTTCTTAATAAATCCCCGATGCGTAGCGCTTCTAATAATTTCGTATCGTAATGAAAATGTAATTTCGGCGTACGGCGTAAATCGACTTCTTGTGCTAAGGCATAACGTAAATGTTTTTGTGCATTATTAAGCAGCTTGCATAAAGTTTTTCCACCATCTGCTTGCGCTTCTTTATCGAGCATGGTCGTAAAATATACCTTGGCTTCTGATAAATCAGGCGTGACTTGTACTTGCGTAATATTAATAAACGCAAGCCGTGGATCTGAGATTTCTTTTTGTAAAATCACCGCTAAATGTCTGGCGATGGTTTTATTAATCCGGTCAAGACGACTAAAATCACTGGATTTATGCATTATAACTTCCGCGCCACACTGATCTTTTCATAGACCTCGATCTGATCACCTTCTTTGATGTCATTATAATTTTTAACACCAATACCACATTCGATACCATGACGTACTTCACTCACGTCATCTTTAAAGCGTCTTAATGAATCTAATTCGCCTTCAAAAATCACGACATTATTACGTAATACCCGTACCGGTAAATGACGTTTAATGGTACCTTCAAGCACCATACAACCCGCAACCACACCGTATTTCGTCGCACGGAATACATCACGCACTTGCGCTAACCCCACAATTTGTTCTTTAATTTCAGGACGCAATAAGCCCGTCAAACCATTTTTCACTAAATCAATGACATCATAAATAATGCTGAAATAATAAATTTCTACGCCTTCGTCTTGTGCAATGCGTTTTGCTTTGGCATCTGCACGCACATTAAATCCAATTAATAAGGCGCGTGAAGCCATCGCTAAGGTAATATCCGTTTCATTAATACCACCCACACCTTGTCCTACGATTTTTACTCTGACATCATTGGTCGATAATTTAATCAAGGCATCACAAATCGCTTCTGCAGAACCTTGTACATCTGCTTTGAGGACGATATTAAGAATCGGCACTTCTTCACGACTCATTTGCGTAAAGATACCTTCGAGTGAGACCGCTTTTTGTTTTGCAAATTTTACTTCTTTAAATTTACCTTGACGGAATAAAGCCACTTCTTTGGCTTTGCGCTCATCGGGTAAAATAATAAAATCATCGCCAGCACTGGGCGTACCTGATAGTCCTAAGATTTCTACCGGCATTGAAGCGGTTGCTGTTTCTTTGGGTTTACCATTTTCATCAAACATCGCACGAATACGGCCATATTGCATACCGACTAAAGCAATATCACCTCTGCGCAAAGTGCCTTGTTGTACCAATAAATCCGCTACAGCGCCGCGGCCTTTATCAAGACGCGATTCCAAAACCACGCCTTTGGCGGGCGCATCTTCAACTGCAGTTAATTCTAATACTTCGGCCTGCACTAAAATAGAATCCAGTAAGGCATCAATGCCATCACCACGTTTGGCAGAGACATAAACAAAAATATTCTCGCCACCCCAATCTTCAGGAATAATACTGTATTGGCCTAATTCGGTACGCACTCTGTCAGGATCAGCTTGGGGTTTGTCAATTTTGTTGACAGCCACAATAATGGGCACATTCGCAGCCCTAGCATGCTGAATCGCTTCCACAGTTTGTGGCATCACGCCATCATCGGCTGCAACCACCAAAACAACGATATCGGTACAATTTGCACCCCTGGCACGCATGGCTGTAAATGCCGCATGTCCCGGAGTATCTAGAAAAGTAATCCGGCCTTTTTCAGTTTCAACACTATAAGCACCAATATGTTGGGTAATTCCGCCGGCTTCACCTGCAGTCACACGGGTACGACGAATATAATCAAGTAAAGAAGTTTTACCGTGATCCACATGGCCCATAATAGTCACAACAGGCGCACGGTGTTTTACTTCGCCCGATACATTTTTAAAACCTTCTGCCAAGGCATCTTCCAGATCGCTGCCTTTAAGCAACACCGCCTTGTGACCCATTTCTTCAACAACGATGGCTGCAGTGTCTTGATCGATCACTTGGTTAATCGTCACCATCGCACCCATACTCATCATGGTTTTAATCACTTCAGTGGCTTTAACCGCCATTTTTTGTGCTAAATCCGCAACAGAAATCGTTTCTGGAATTTTAACTTCATGCACCATGGGCGCAGTGGGTTTTGCAAACGCATGTTGTCCTGATGAACTGGTGGTTTTTTCTGGTTTTCTTCTTTTACGTCTACGTGGCGCAGAGTCTTGATCTCTAAAATCCCGATCATCATCATTACGTGCCGATGGGCGTCCACCGCCACCACTGCGTTTTTTGCCTTCTGAGGTCTTATCTCGATCGGTATGTGTTTTGGGTTTGGGCGCCTCAGGCGCTAAGGCTTTAGTTAATACCTCTTCGGTGTTGATTACCGCTTCCGGTACAACTTCGGGAATAACTTCCGCTTCATAAGTTATGGGCTGCTCATGAGGCGTTTGCTCAGTTTCTAGTAAAGCCGCCACAGGTTCGGCTTGTTTGGGCACATAAGTGCGCTTTTTGCGCACTTCCACATTTATGGTTTTAGTCCCGACCTTAATCGATTCAACGCGTTTACGTTTTAAGGTAATTTTTTGCTCAGATGGTTTATCTGTCATATCGTATTCTATGCCTCTTCATCAAACCAATGTTTACGTGCAGCCATAATTAATTCAGAAGCTTTTTCTTGGCCCAAATCAGCCAGCTCCAATAAATCATCAATAGCTAAATCCGCTAAATCATCACGGGTTTTAATGCCATGATCAGCCAGTGTATGCGCCAACTCGGGGTTCATTCCGGGTAAATCTAATAAATCTTCAGCAGGTGGCTCGCGCTCAGGTCTTCTTCTGCTTTAGCATCAGATAATAAGATCTCTTTAGCACGCGTGCGCAGGGCATCCACGATTTCTTCATCAAAGCCTTCAATATTGAGCATTTCTTGAATAGGTACATAAGCAATTTCTTCGATAGAAGAAAATCCTTCTTCAACCAAAACTGCGGCTAAATCTTCATCGACACCTAGTTTATCTAAAAATAATTGAACCAGCTTTTCTGTTTCTTCAGAACTTTTATCCGAAGCTTGTTTTTCACTCATAACATTGAGTTCCCAACCAGTCAATTCACTGGCCAAGCGTACGTTTTGACCGCCACGGCCTATGGCTTGTGACAATTGTTCTTCTTTTACAGCAATATCCATAGTGTGTGCATCTTCGTCCATTACGATAGAAACCACTTCTGCAGGCGCCATGGCATTAATGACAAATTGCACAGGACTATCATCCCACACCACGATATCAATGCGCTCGCCACCTAATTCACTGGATACGGCTTGTACTCGTGCACCGCGCATACCCACGCAGGCACCCACGGGATCAATACGACCATCATTGGTTTTAACAGCAATTTTTGCACGCACACCAGGATCACGCGCTACGCTTTTAATTTCAATTAATTCTTCACCAATTTCGGGTACTTCTATTTTAAATAATTCGACGCAGCATTTCTGGGATGAATCCGACTGGCAAATAATTGTGGACCACGCATTTCGGGCTGGACTTCGTAGAGATAAGCACGCACACGATCGCCCATGCGTACTGCTTCACGCGGTAACATTTCATTGCGGGTTAATAACACTTCGATATTTTGGCCAATATCTAAAATCACATGATCACGCGTCACGCGTTTAGCCACGCCGGTGATTAATTCGCCGACTCTGCTTTTAAAGGCTTCAAGTGCTTTTGCACGTTCTGCTTCACGCACTTTTTGGACAATCACTTGTTTAGCGGTTTGCGCAGCAATACGACCAAAAGCCACAGATTCAATTTGTTCTTCAATGATATCACCCACGGCTGCATTAGGATTTATTGCTTGTGCTTTAGCCAGTGATAATTGGTAATCAGGAAACTGTATCGCCGTCATCGAACTCTTCAAAATCTTCTTCGACCACATGAAAGCGACGAAAGGTCTCATACTCGCCTGTTTTAGTGTCAATGGCCACACGTACGTCCAGTCGCCACCGTGTTTTTTGCGTGTAGCCATGGCTAGGGCCGCTTCTATGGCCTCATAAATGACTTCTTTGGGCACATCCTTTTCGTGCGATACTGATTCTGCTACTAAAAGAATTTCTTTACTCATGACCTTTTTTCACCTTTTTTCTGATGTTAAATATGCGTGTAAATCAGCAACCACATTCGCCCTTACAACTAAGTCCCAAGGACAGTCCACTTGCTCTGAATCCTGCGGCTGAATCACTAGATTGTTTCCAATCACAGCGCTTAATTTGCCTTTATACTTTTGTCGACCTAACAACGCCTGTCTTAACTTCACCACTATTTCCTGGCCTACATAGGCTTCGCATTGGGCCAAGGTAAATAAGCGGCGATTCATACCAGGGGAGGATACTTCCAAATAAATTTGCTCGGTATTTACCCCACCTAAGCGCAAACTGTCGATCACTTGATGACTCGCTTGCCCTATTTGCCCTATGTTAATAGGACCTTCACTGCCTTCCACATAAACTTTCAATAAGGGATGATGCTGAGGAATCACCTCAACCCCCCACAAGCGATAGCCCAGGGCAGTTAGGGCTGGCTCTAATACCGTTTGTAGTTCATCTGGATGTAAATTCATTTACCCTTCGCATAAAAAACGGGCCTAAAGCCCGTCCTTCTTAAATTCTATGTGTTTGAAAAACATAAACAAAAGGGCCGTCCTGGGCCCTCATTACAACTATCTGGTAGCGGGGGTAGGATTTGAACCTACGACCTTCGGGTTATGAGCCCGACGAGCTGCCAGACTGCTCCACCCCGCAATAGAACAAGCATTGTACAAAATTTGCAACTTAAATGCAAATGAAGATTAGGGCCTATAAGCGGCCCTAGTTTAGCTTAGAAGCTAGGCACGCTCTTGTGGGATATCTTCATTTTTTATGCATTCTTGTGTTCTGTTTAAGTTGTTGATCATAGGCTTGAAATTTTTCACGCTCTGCATTTGGATATATTTTTTTGAACTCGTCTAGCATGCCACTACTTTTTACTTCCTTTTCTAGCTTCATGTAATGGGTTCCAATCTCACCTGCAAATGTTTTTTTGTAAGCAGAAGATGGCCCGCCCTTTTTCGCTTCGTTATCCATATAGGGTTTCATTATCAAGTAAAGCTCTATTTTTTGCATGTTATTCGGCTCATAGGTATTTATCTTCAATAAAAAAGACAATATTAAATTTACCAAAGTTCCATCTTCTGGACTTTTCCTAAAAGCTATAATATCATTGTGCTTATTGACTAACTTATACAATTCAAAACAGCTCGTTTTATCAAAAATAAATCCTGGCGGAATTGATGAATCGTTAATATTTTTTACATCGACTAGAAAAGCTTCTATCTCTTGTGGACTAGAAGTTCTTGCTGTTACTTTTGGTAATACAGCTATATCTGCCGCTTTCTGAGCAAGGGCTTGTGTACTCTGCTGCGTTTGACTGCTGGAAAAGAAACTAGGCAAGCTAGAAAAACTGAAGCTCGAGGAGGCGGTTGGTTTTTGTAGTAGTTGTGACCCCTGTTGTTGCTGTTGCTGTTGCTGTTGTTGTGGGTTTTGCACAATGCTTGAATTTGCAACTGATTTGCTTGTACTGCTATTAGCACCAGTAATAGTTGGGGCAATTATATTTGTTGGTAACTGTTGTTGCGGTTGTTGCGGTTGTTGCGGTTGTTGCACAATGTTTGTATTTGCAACTGGTGTGCTTGTACTGATATTAGCAACAGTAACAGTTACTTCATTTTTATTTATTAATACCTGTTGGTGTGGCTGAAAATTTTCATATAAAACATCTTTCAAATCTTTAAATTTTTCAAGTTTAACACTAGAAATACTCCTATAGGTAGATTTAATAGCTTCTTTAACACTATCTTTTTCAGTACCTTCAGATAAGGTACTCATACTAGTGCTAACTAATACACTCAGAGATCTAATGAGCGCTTCGGGGATCTTATTAGCACCGAGTTCAGCTATCTGGAGAAATTTTTGTAACGATAAAATTAAATAACTAGCCAATAACTTATCCGGAATTTTATTATTCTGGCCAGCTTGATGTGTAGTCACAGCTTCATAGAAAGCCTGCATAGCATTCGCATCTAGTGGTTTCGGACTAATTAGCGCTAGATACTGATCATTTAATGGAAGTAAATCTACTCTACTTTTATTCACCATCAAAAATTTAGCATCGTTTATATGTTTGGTTACTGCAATGCGTATTTTTGAATTAACTGGAACTTTTACAAGAACCTTCTCAATAGAATCAATTTTATCGTTAGCATCTGTTGCATCTATAATGACTCCCATAACCATACCAGATAAATTGTTTATCGAATCGCGCAGTGCCTCATTTGTTGGAGTAGCTGTATTTAAAAGGCCTATGGTTTCTTGAAGCGCATAGGTTAGATATTCTATTAATAAATTTGAGTATTCTTGAAACAAAATATCTTGTGCTTTGTTACTGGAGCTCACTATCTGTGGCAGAATCTTATTGTCCGGCCCGATACACTGAGTACTATCAGCAACCACTGCTTTATTAAAAGCCAGAAGTTTTTGAAAATGCTCCGGCATGGTATCAGTAGTCATATCATCTTTTATTTGCTCAAGTTGAATTTTTAAGGGGGCGAAATTCTTAGTCATCTGCCCTTCGATTTTCTTTGCTTTTTCATCTTGTATTGTTAACAGATCAGCAGATAATGATTTCCCTAACATAGAGTCAGCAGGAATTATTTTTAGCGTTTTTTTAATCTCAGTTATAATGCTTTTCTTCTCTTCTTCAGACGCTTTGTGCAAAGTTACACGGACTAAGGCAGCTAATGAATTTTGGATGGGATTATATTGCTCACCTGTTTCTAATACTTTTGCATTAGTAAGCCCCTGAATTCCAGTTAAGCCCAAAATTAAACATTCAATTAATAATTCACTAGGTATGTTGTTAGCATTTTTAACTACATTTTCATTAAATTGATTCAAACGAATCTCGATTGGCGGGAGTCTCTATAAAATTTTGTGCGCTTGCAGCCTCAGATTTTATTTCAACATATTCATCATACAAAGGAATCAATTCTCTTTGTGAAGAAAATTTAGCTAAAGGAGTACGTTGTATAGCCTGAGTTTTTTGAATATATGCTGACAGTAATGTTTTGTACAAGGGACTATCGGCTGGAATAATCATGAGCGCATTTTTTATGAGCGATATAAGCTGGGTATTTGTTCCTACAGTTATCTATGCCCTAGACAATGCTACTGATAAAATGTCATTTAGTGTCACGAGTAATTCAGGAAAATACGCTTTATCTGAATCAGATTTTTTAATTTGACTTAATGCATAAACTGCATATTCTTCAACTAAATTCGGGGTATTGATTCCATAGGCATGATAATAATCCATTACATTTTTGATGAAATCTTTAAATTTACCAAAGTTTGACTCATTAATTTCATTTGTTTTAAAACCCGCAAATTGTTTCTCTATATTAAACCATTTTAGGTCTCGAAGATCATTAGCCCACATCCCAGCTAGCTGAGGTTGTCTTTTCGAGGAATTTAAAATAGCTAAGACCTTGCTCATTTCAGCTATAACTTCTGGAATAACTTCCAGTCTCTCTCCATCTGTGATGTTTTTGATAATTAATTTTAACAATTCCTTATTTGACAAAAGGAAATTAGAAATATCAAATTCCTGTTGTTGAATTCGCTTCAACACATGGATTAAATATTTTTCTTGAAGCTCAATGGGTATGGATTGGACGTTTTTACTTCCAAATAACTTTTGGGATAAAACTTTATTAAAGGCAGACAAACTTTCATTAGATTTTTTTTGCATATCATTAAGATAAGCTCTATTTATTGGCAATAAATCATCTCTTCCACGGTATTCACCCAAAAACGCTTGATTTTGTTTATAGGAAGTAATTTCTGCTTCTAGGGTGGTGTATGCACTAGAAATATCTTTATAAAATTGCGTTGTTTTATTGGCATCCATTGACATATAAGGCTGAACAATTTTATAGAGTGCCTCTTGATCTTGCGGTGATAATGCTCCAGATTTCCCTGCATAAAAAGTGTTAATCTGTTGTGCTAGTATTGCAGCACTATCGGTATACCCAGCTACAAAACTGTAGGCACTACCTGTATAACCACTTCTTAAAAAGTCCGTATAGGCTCTAGCCAAGGTCTTTAAATCATTTGTTGATAGAGGTTTTACCTGTTCACGTTGTTCCTCTTCCTCTTCTTCCTCTTCTTCCTGTTCTTCCTGTTCTTCTTCTTGTTGCTGTTGCGACAGTTGTTGTGCAACATCTGATGCATCAGATGTTGCATCTCGAAATTTTCTTCACCTTCTTGTTGCTGCAGTTTTGATTGTTCATAAGCTACTGCGTCTTCGAACTTATCTTCCTCGACCTCACTGTTGACTCCGACAGGCGGGGCAAAAGGATTAAACTTACCAGCAAAGAACACGTCAATTCTTCACAAAAGTCTCTTTATATTTTTCCCGCATTTCCATAGGGTTTATGTTATAAAGCGCAATTGCAATTGCAATGGAGCTTTCAGGTTCACCCTTGATTGTACGAATCGCACGATTTAAAAGCAGATTCATTGGATTATTTATGACAAATTGTTTAAAAAATCAGTAGCAAGTTGTGGGTTATTGTCAACTTCTACTTTCAATACTGTTAAAAGAAAAATTAATTGTTTCGGCGAAAGCTGGTTAATTAAAGTGGGTAACGCTTTAGCCAACTCTACTGCGAAAATGGTTTTGTATTCAGGGGCTGTGAGCAATTGTTTTTCGAGTCCCAGTCTCAAGTTGCTGAATTTGTAATATATCTTGTTGTGCTACATTTGCAACACTCATGTTTTTTTGTATTTGAGCCGCCACTTTTCTCCAATCAATGTTGAACGTTATATTTGGGACGGCTTTCTTCTCGAATGGCTGAATTTGTAATCACCTACAGCTGAAGAAGTAGAAGCAACTGTAGAAGGAGGTGGAACAGCTGCTGCATTTGCTTTTGCTGCATTTGTTATTACTGCACGTGTTATTGCTTCTTTGAAAGCTACTCCAGGGGGCATATGAACAACCGGAGTTAATGTATTAAGTTTATCAATCAAAGCAGGAAACGCATTAGCAAGATTTGGGGATAACCTTAGAATAAGAAGCAATTCGTCTTCAGTGAAGTTTTCTTGCAAGAATTGCACTCTGCTTTTATCTTTATTTAGAAATTCTGTTTCTAGTGCATCGGCATAGTGCCAGTATTATTCGTTTAATATAGGGTAAAGCGTTTGTTTTATTTTGCTCAGTGTTAGCTTGGCTATTCAAGGTTTCTAAAACCAGTCCAATAAAACTTTCGCTAGCCTCATGCAAGGCCTTTATATTTGTCCATATGCTATCGTTTCTTAATTGATAAGAAAGTTTCTTTGCAAGAAACTGAGCATCACTGAGCTGCATATCCTTGAATACGCGAGCTTTAAATTCTGGGCTACGCTCATCTGAATCCGTAGCTATTTGAAAATTATGTCGATTGCTACGACTTGTTCAAGGCCCTGCTGTTTCTGTTGCTTGTCTTCTAGTTGCGCTGGTTGCGCTGGTTGCGCTGGTTTCTTTTCTTGCTCAACTGGTAGCGGTGGTGGTTGGCTTTGTACTTCTTCGTCATCAACTGAGTGTTTCTGTAACAATGCATGCAACTTTTCCTGTTCTTGCAGTCTGTGCAGTTCTTGCTGCCGTTGCTGTTCTTGCTGTTCTTGCTGTCTTGCAGCCGTTGCTGTTCTTGCTGTTCTTGCAGCCGTTGCTGTTCTTGCAGCCGTTGCTGTTCTTGCAGCTGTTGTTGTTCTTGTTGCTGTTGCTGTTGCTGTTGCTGTTGCTGTTGCAAAACATCTATAGCGCTTGGAACTGAACTACTTGTATCGAGGACTACATTAGAGCTAACAGCTGCTGATTGATCAGGAACGATAAAGGGATTATCCCAGCCCTGTTTAGAAAAATATGAATTAATGTTTTGAAAAGTTTTTGGATATTTTTCTTGTAGTTTGGCTGGAGCTATTTTATTAAGCGCAAGTGCAACATCGTAAGATTCGTCAGTTGGATCAAGCTTCAAAGATTCGTCTGCCCACTTCTGCATGAGCATTGCTATTGAGTTTATCTGATCTGAGAGCTGATTTAAAAAAACATCAAAAGTGGCGGGCGTCAGCTTCACTTGCGTATCCAATGCCTTTAAAATTTCTAAGATGGCAACTTTTGAAGCCGGCAGTTTATTAATTAAGACGGGAAACTCTTGAGCAAATAGTTTTGGAGATTTGCTTAAAATAGGAATCAGTTCTTCTTGAGTAAAGTTTTCTTGCATGAATTGAGCACTGCTTTTATCCTTATTTAGAAATCCTTTCTCCAGCACATCGACAAGAGCAGCCAGGGGAAATGTATCTTTAATCGCACGTAGAATATTAATGATTGTCTGTTTTGATTGCGGCAATTTATTAATTAGCAGGGGTAGCTCTTGAGCAAATAGTTTTGGAGATTGACTTAAAATAAGAACAAGTTGTTCTTGATCCAAATTATTATTGCTAATCAAGTTATGCAAAAATTGGCTACTAATATCGTTATTTAGAATTCTTTTGCTAGGCTGCCCCATCTAATCCTAAGGATTATCCGTACAAGGTAGGGTGCAGCTTTTGTGATCTGTCTTGAGAGACGGTATTCAGGGTTTCTAAAACGGGTTCAAAAAATGTTTTATTTTCTTTATGAAGTGCTTTTACTAAGGCCCATGCCTCACCTTGAAATTTGAATATTTCATCATTCATGCCCTTTGCATTATGTTTAGTTTTATCTTCTATAAATTTATTAGCACGAGTTAAAACGTGTCGATCTCTGGTGGCATCAATGTTATAATTTATAAAAACGTTCCGATCTGTTTTGACTTGTGCAAAATCTGTTTTGATGACTTCATCAAGCTTTACGTTTGGAGCGTGGCGTAAAAATAAACCACTTTTATCATTTTTTAATATATCTTTACATTTAAGCCACACTGTAAGTGGGTTAATATTATAAAGTTTAGACGCAACTTGTTTACCCTGTTCAGTTGTTAAAAGATCAGCAATAACCTGTGGCGATAGAGCAGCTAATAACGCAGTAGCAATTTTATTTTGTGTGCCGTCGGTCCTGCTAGACATTTCGTTAAGTAGTATGGGTAAGGCTTGTGCAAAAAGTTTTGGGGATTTGCTTAGAAAGGACGTCAGATCATCTGCATCCATGTAATCACATAAGAATTTATAAATGCTCTAATCGGCATCTAAAAACTCTATTTCAACTCCAGCAGCATTTTGCTCCAGTATTATTGATTTAATTAGAGCAAAAACGCTTTTTTGTTCAGTTGGTTCGTCTTGAACTGATGAAGCGCCTATGACTGGTGTAATAAATTTTTTATTTTGTGAGTGGTTAAACGCCACATCAGCCGATAGAAGGCTGCCTAGCCCCAAATAATACCTAATAGCTTCACTACGACTATCAACGTCAGCACCTGGTTTTTTAATCAGCTCGCCAAGTCTGTTATTAGCTTGTTGCTTATTACTTGGTAACATAAAATATACCCACCCTTCTTTTAACTGAACTCGATTTATCTTCTTGGCCACAATAAATTATTCTAACTTATTAGCTAAGTGACCTATTAACAACCTTACTTACATTACTTAGTTAGATAATTAATTATATCTTATTGGTTCTTTAAAATAAACACTCAAGGCGTGAAATAACAGCGAAATGCTAAGCTTGACCTAGGGGCAGAAGGATATATAACACTATGATTTTTAATTGATTTTGTTAATAACTTAAAATATTCAAACGCTTTATACTAATCCTTGTTTAGCCTCAAAGCCCGGGACTTCGCGGACTAATTTTGGGACTAGATAGCCGGGTAATTGGGCGGCTATTTGTTGGTGGAGCTTGATTGCGGTTTCATCATTCACTAAGAAGTGTGCGGCGCCGGCGATGGGGTCGAGTTGGTGTAGGTAATACGGCAGTACGTCATTGGCGAATAATTTTTCGCTTAATAAACGCAAAGTGTCCGCTTCATCATTGACACCGCGTAGCAGTACGCCTTGATTTAATACCTGCAGGTTTTTTGCTAATTTTTGTAGGGCTGCGCCTACGCTTGTATCTATTTCTTGGGCGTGGTTACAGTGGATGACTACTACGGGTTTTAATCGTGTGCGGGTGAGTGTTTGAATGAGTTCATCACTGATGCGCTCTGGAATCATGATCGGCATGCGGGTGTGTATGCGTAGAATTTTAACGTGTAAAATAGTATTTAATTGTTGCATGAAAAAATTTAAATAATCATCATCTAAAGTCAAAGGATCCCCACCGCTTAATATCACTTCATGAATGCTGTTATCGCGAGCGATGTAATCGAAAGCTTGTTGCCATTGTGCGCGGCCAGGATTATTTTCATGATATGGAAATGACCGGCGAAAGCAATAACGGCAATGGACGGGACATGCGCTGGTGACGGTGAGTAATACCCGGCCTTTGAATTTATGTAATAAACCAGGTACCGGATTTTTATCACGTTCATTTAAGGGATCACTGCTAAAACCTTCAACCACCGCATATTCTTCTTCAAGGGGTAAGACTTGCCGCAATAAGGGATCATGGGGATCGCCCTTATGCATGCGCGCCACAAAGCTTTCGGATACACGTAAAGGAAAAAGTTGCCCAGCACGCTGCGCCATGGGCAGCCAAGATTTCATCCAGTTCTAAACGATCGAGCAAGACTTTTGGATCACGGATAACATTTTTTAGAGCATATTGCCAAGTTTTAGGCTGACATTTTTTTTCAATTTTCGGTATCATAGGCGGGATTTTAACAAATTTCTGACAAAAAGGTAGATAATTATGGCGAGTTATTCAACTAATCAGTTCAAATCAGGTTTAAAAATCATGTTAGACGGTGATCCTTGCAGCATCATCGAAAACGAATTTGTAAAACCCGGTAAAGGCCAAGCCTTTAACCGCGTTAAATTACGTAATCTTAAAACCGGCCGTGTGCTCGAGCGCACATTTAAATCGGGTGAAAGCGTCGATGGCGCAGATGTGGTCGAGCGTGAAATGCAATATTTGTATAACGATGGCAATGACTGGCATTTTATGATGAGTGAAACCTTTGAACAATACATAGCCAATAAAGACATGGTCGGCGATGCCGCAAAATGGTTAAAAGAAGAAGCCATCTGCATGGTGGTTTTATATAATGATGTTCCCTTATCTGTTGAGCCCCCGGTATTTGTTGAATTAAAAATCATCGAAACCGATCCTGGCTTAAAAGGCGACACCAGCGGTGGTGGCGGCAAACCGGCAACGCTTGAAACTGGCGCCGTGGTCCGTGTACCTTTATTTGTCCAACAAGGCGAAATTATTAAAGTAGATACCCGCACCGGCGAATATGCTGCGCGCGTAAAATAATGCCACAAGCACGCAAACGTTTTGGACAGAATTTTTTGCAAGATGGGCAAGTGATTTCGCAAATCATTGCCTGTTTTGCACCCAAGGCAGAGGATCATTGCGTTGAAATTGGTCCAGGTTTGGGCGCACTGACCCTGCCTTTATTAAAAAAAATAAAACACTTAGAAGCCGTAGAATTAGATCGCGATATTATTCCAGTATTATTAGAAAACAGTAAAAATATCGGTGAGTTAATTATTCATCAAGGCGATGTTTTAGCATTTGATTTTCACACTTTAGTGAAAAATAATAAAAAACTAAGAATCATTGGTAATTTACCCTATAATATTTCAACGCCTTTAATTTTTCATTTATTAAATCAATTAGATATTATTGAAGATATGATATTTATGCTACAACAAGAAGTCGTTGATCGCATGGCAGCGCATCCTAACAGTAAAGAATATGGCCGCCTGAGCGTGATGGTACAATACCATTGTCAGGTTGAAGGTTTATTCTCTATTCCGCCAGAAGCATTTCATCCAGCGCCTAAAGTGCAATCAAAACTGGTGCATTTAATTCCTTATGATAAAAAACCTTTTATTGCGAGGGATGAAAAACTATTTGCAGACATCGTGCGCGAAGCGTTTGGGCAACGTCGTAAAACCATTAGAAATAGTTTAAAAAATTTAATTACCGATAACACTTTCGAACAATTAGCCTTATCGCCTACCGATCGTGCCGAAAACTTATCAGTAGGCGATTATGTGCGTTTAGCTAATTCTTTTGCATAGCGGCAATGCTGTTAATTTCTTCCCTGGCCGCTTTTATCTGGGCTTTAAAAACATCGCTTTGAATGATGGATTTTGCTAAGGCTTGCGCTAATACCACACTAGCCTCAATATCACTTGGATAATGCACGCCGCCAATGACGCGATTTTGGCCAAGTTCAAGACCGGTTTTTACTAAAATATCATGTCGTTGTGGAAATATTTCTGCAAACACCAAAGCCGCTGTCATGCCACGCGTCGCATGACCACTGGGATAAGAAGAACTTTCTTCTACAGGTATTATTGGTTGTAAAGCTGGATTATCTTGATAAGGACGCGGGCGCATATAATGTGCTTTAAAGGCATCAATATAAATACGCGCATCACCTAATACACCGGTCATTAATTGATACAATTTTGGATAACGTGCTTCTTCAAAACGCGCACTGATGGCTTCATTAAAATAACTCGGCGTTAAAGTTACACTCCCCCATGATCTTTGCTCATCATAAATCGTACGACTATCGATTTCCCACATTAAAATATCGATATCTCTTTTTTTCTCTATTGTGCCATCTGCTGGCGGCGCGGCTAGCAGTTCTAAAGTAATATCACTGGGATTAACAAAAACAGGTGATTTCGCTAACTGTAAATCAGCAGCCCATAAAGATAAACTGATAAAAAATAAAAAAAGACCTAAAGTATATTGACGCATGATAAATATCCTTTTTAAAAAATTAAAGGAAGATAGTATCACAAATACAAGCAATTACTTTATTATGGGGATAAAACCTGTAACCCCGGTATCTTTTTAAAATCTGTAGTGTTACTTGTTAAAACTGGATAACCAAAGGTGATAGCTGTCGCTGAGATTTGCAAATCGTGAATAGCCGGTGCCACTTTGCGTGAAGAAAGAAAATGCACATGAAGTTCACTATAAGTTTTAGCAACGACCTTATCAAAATCAAGCGCTGGAATTTTTGAAATAATATGTTGAACGAATGCAGATCGTTTAATACGCTCATCAGCAGTTTTTGCCAGATGAACACCCGTCAACAGTTCTGAAATGGTAATAACAGAAATAAAAGCTTCTGTATATTTTTTTAAAGCAGATATTTCATGTAGATGAATTCTACCTTGCTCTGCATCAATAAAAACATTGGTATCAATAATTAATCCCACGGATTTTCCAACTTCTGTTGTGAGCTTGAACGAATTTTCTTTAAGTCTTGCGCCATATGACTACCCAAAGCACCTAATTTTGGAGCATTTTCAATGAGTGTTGCCAATTCGTCAATCGGTAAGCCTGCAGGCGCAGGTGGCACCAGCATGACCATAGTGCGTGTGCCCTTAGTAATTGCAACACTTTCTCCGGTATAGCGAACTTGATCGATAATACCAGCCATATTCCTCGCAAACTCAGTTGCAGAGATAGACTCAATACGCATCATACCCCCTTATTTCATTATTAGGTCATTATACCATAAAACATAAAATGTGTAAAATACATAATATACACATTATTTGCCCGCGCGAATGAGGCCGCCTAGGCCTGATTCTTCTAGGGCATTTTCTAGGTGGGTGCGTATCATTTCTGAATGATTCATTTGCAGTACTTCTTGGAGTAATTCTTGTGCACGGCTTAAGCTAAAATTGCGGATGACCCATTTGATTCTAGGTAGGCTCGCTGAGCTCATGCTGAGCGAATCAAAACCCATGGCCAGTAATAAAATAACGCAAGTGGGATCGCCAGCCATTTCACCGCATAAACTGACTTTTTTATTTTGTGCATGCGCGGCTTGTACAATGTGTAAGAGTGCACTGATAATGGCTGGATGTAAGCCTTCATATAAATTCGCCACCCGCGAATTGTTTCTATCAACAGCTAGAATGTATTGAATTAAATCATTGCTACCTATCGAGAGAAAATCCACTTGCTCTGCAATGAGTTCTGCTTGATAAACTGCAGAAGGCACTTCAATCATTGCGCCAATTTTTGGCATTTCGACTTCATGGCCTTCTTCACAAAGTTCTTCAAAGGCACGTACAATCAAGGCTTTTGCATCGATGACTTCATGCAAACTGGTAATCATCGGCAACATGATATGTAAATTATCAAAACCTTTGCTGGCATGGATCATGGCGCGCACTTGTACTAAAAATATTTCTGGATGATCTAAAGTAATGCGAATCCCTCGCCAGCCTAAAAAGGGATTGGGTTCTTCAATCGGGAAATAAGGTAATACTTTATCACCCCCAATATCAAGGGTACGCATGATCACAGGTTTGGGTGCAAATGCTGCAAGCAGTTGACGATAAATCAGCCGCTGTTCTTCTTCAGAAGGAAAACGATCGCGAACCATAAATGGCACTTCAGTGCGATAAAGCCCTACACCTTCGGCACCCACACTCAGTGAAGCTTGAATATCGCCGACTAACCCTGTATTCACATAAAGCGGAATACGATAACCATCAGGTGTTTGCGCGGGGATATCATGCAATTTTTCTAAACTGCGGGAAAGTTCTTTTTCTTCGGCTTCTAGACGTTGAAATTCATCATGCAGAGGCTTTGAAGGATTAATATAAACCACACCATGATAGGCATCGACGATAACCGTTTTATTTTCAACGTCGCTAAGCAATAAACCTTCAGCGCCCACTATGGTAGGAATCCCCATCGCACGGGCAATAATCACCACATGTGAATTAATAGAGCCCTTTGCGGTCACGATCGCAACTAAGCGATCGCGTGGTGCTTCAGCCAAACGCGCCGGCGTAATTTCATCGCCCATCAATACCGCGCGTTCTGGATAAATAATTTTCTCCCTCGCATCGGCTTGCAAATAAGACAAAACGCGCCGACCAATATCTCGCAAATCTGCGCCGCGTTCGCGCAAATAAGCATCATCCATTTCTTCATATAAATGGCTGTGATGTGCAATCACTTGTTTTAAGGCACCTTGCGCCCAAAACCCTTGTTTAATGACATCGATCACTTCCGTGCCTAAACTTTCATTATCTAAAATACGTAAATAAGCATCAAATAAATCTTGTTCTTCTAGCGGTAAATGATGCGCTAAACGTTCACTTAAAATTTTAATTTCTTCGCGGGTTTGAACTAAGGCTTTATTAAAAATGTTTATTTCATTTTCAATATCAGTTATTTTTCTATCCGGCACGGCATCGAGTGCCGCTAA
The DNA here is from genome assembly GCA_963798975.1 of uncultured Gammaproteobacteria bacterium. GTDB lineage: Bacteria > Pseudomonadota > Gammaproteobacteria > JABCZS01 > JABCZS01 > JABCZS01. The sequence continues at coordinate 34,421 of CAWCVU010000024.1, read as the reverse complement.
GGGATAAGCTATCACTGCGGTGCCGATGGCAACACCTGATACACCACAAATACCCCCAATGCGTTGATCTTTTTTGCTGCCTACGCGAGATAATACCCCTGCGGATTGAGCCTGAGCAATGAGATCTGATATTTGCGTTGAAATCGTTACTAAGAAGGCTTCTTCATCCGCGGCAAAAGCACGGGCCTGAATTTGCTGCACAACCAATACACCCAAGACCCGGCGTTGATGTATAATCGGTACGCCTAAAAATGCTTTATATTTTTCTTCGCCTGTGTAGGGAATATAATGATAGTTAGGGTGTTGCATGGCATCCATAAGATTAATAGGTTCTTCACGTTTACCCACCAAGCCCACCAAACCCTGATCTAAAGCTAAGCTCACTACACTTTCAACACCGGGTTTGTAGCCTTGAGAAGCAATGAGTACATAGCGATGACTCACTGGATCTAATACAAAAACGGAGCAGGCTTCTACATGTATCACTTCACAGACGCGTTTAACTACAACTTGCAGCGCTTCTTGCACACTGTGAGTCGCATTAACTTCTTGAATGATACGCTGCAAAATTTTTAACATATTACCCCATTGGTCTTGATTACAAATAAACATGCAGCTGGCTCAAAGCCTGCTGATAAACCTCTTTTTTAAAACTCACTATATGTGCAACGGGGTAGTCATAATCCACCCAATGCCACGCATCAAATTCTGGCTTAGGCCCAACAGTTAAGCAAATCTGCGCAGGCTCAGCTAATAATCGTAATAAAAACCATTGCTGCTTTTGGCCAATATATCGCTCACCTTTGCTTGTGAGTTTAGCACTATCAAAACGATAACTCAGGCTATCCCGAGTCTGGCCTAATAATTGTACATCTTCTGGATGCAAACCCACTTCTTCATACAACTCACGATACATGGCTTGCTCAGGATTTTCATCGGGATGAATGCCGCCTTGAGGAAATTGCCAGGCGTGTTCATCTTGATCCACGCGATGCGCCCAAAAGACTTGGTTTTGTGCATTACACAAAACGATCCCGACATTGGCACGATATCCCTGTTCATCTATCATAAAAACTATCCTTTATCATATGGATATATATGTAACATAATCAAGCCCCTTGTGCATAGTGCATCATCGCTCGTTTTATCAGTGTAGAATGTTCAAGCACCTGCATGCCCGCGGCACGCAAGAATGGAAATGGTTTTTGATTCTGCGCCAATAATGCTACGGCACGTAATACCAAAGTATTTGCATAACGTCTTTCACGCTCATAACGGCGTAATAAAGCAAAACTGCCAATATCTCTTCGCTGCTGTTTGGCCCACAATAATAGTTTAGCCAAACACGCCACATCCATTAATCCCAAATTGGCACCTTGGCCTGCCAAAGGATGTAGGGTATGAATGGCATCACCCACTAAAACAACACGTGGTGCAATATAATGTTTTGCATGCCGCATCACCAAAGGAAAACTAGCTCGCTCGCTGAAAAGTTCTACAGTACCCAATTGATACATCATGCCACGACCCACTTCATCCGCAAAAGCTTGATTATCTAGGTTCATAAGATAATCAATATGTGAGGGCGTGCTGGACCAAACAATAGAGGATTGCTCTGCTGCACAAAGCGGTAAATACGCTAAGGGCCCTTGTGCTAAAAATCGTTGATAAGCCCTATGTTCATGAGGTTTTTGTGTAACAATATGCGCAACCAAGGCTGTTTGTTGATAAGATTTTTCATCTTGCATAATCGCACAACGTTCACGCAACCACGAATGTGCGCCTTCTGCGCCGATAATCAGCGGTGCGCACAATGCACCGATTTCTGGACTGGATAACAAAACGGCTTTATCAGTAAATTCAATTTTTTCTAAATTAACTGGCCAAAAAGTTTCAATCTTAGACTGAGTCATGAGTGAAATTAATACATTATTTTCAATAATACTTCCCAAATAGGATAAGCCTAAGATTTTTGCAGAAAAATTTAAAGTAGCTAAATAATCTTCTTGAAAGATTTGAATTGAATTAAAGGTACCACACCTGTCTTTTGGAAATATCACACCCAAGGTATTTAAAAATTGTTCTGAGATAAAATTAATATTACTCACACGTAAACCCATTGACGGTGTGACTGGGCTAGGCGCTTGTTTATCTAATAAGGCCACCTGCAAGCCTTGTTGCGCTGCGGCCAAGGCCATCGCGCTGCCTACTATGCCTGCACCAATAATAATAACATCATGTGTATATTGCATTAATACCCCAATAAATGTGCAAATAAGCGTTCTTTTGCAAACGGCAAATAATTAAGAACACTTAGACCTAAGCTGCGTAACTGCTTTGCATATTGCATATTCGATAAATGAACCAAGCCATCTGTGAAGCGCAGCATGTTTTTTTGATCAGGCAATCGTTGTGCTTGATAATATTCTAAAGAAGGATTAGTTAATAAACATTCAATATCACGCAAGGTTAAATTAAATCCTTGCGCGGCTATGGGGTTTAACGTATGGGCGGCATTGCCCATGAGCAATAATCGACCCTCATAGGCTTTTTCAACAAAAACAGCTTTTAAAGGATACGTTTGACGGAGTCCCAAATCATAAACGCTGCCTAATTGATAACCCATAAGTGTTTGGATTTTTTTTAAAAAATTTTCATCTGATAATTTATTCTCTTGTGCTTCTGGCACTGTCCATACCAAAGTAAAACGTTTATCATCTAAAGGTAAAAGTGCTAGCGTGCCTTCTGGCGTAAAGCGTTGATAGGCAATGCCAGCTGGCGCTTGAGTCAAGCTCACATTTGCAACGATGGCGGTTTGCTGATAATCTCGCGTCCAAGTTGAAAATGCTTGTTGCGCGCGTGTTAATGAATGCACACCTTCGGCTATGATTAATAAATCTGCACAAATGGCTGAATGATTTTTTAAATGCGCTGTGATTTTTTGAGAATCTTGCGTAATATCTTCAAGGATTGCTGGCGAAAACCAAGTAATGTTTTTTTGAGCAATACATAAATTTAATAAAGTTTCACCTAATTGTTGTGCACGAATGACATAACCTAGCGCTTCATGTCCTAATTCATTTGCTGTTAAATATAATTTGCCAAAAGCGCCTTGTTCAGAAACATTGACTTTGGTAATGGGCGATGGGGTCAAATGTGGCCAAATAGTTAATTGTTCTAATATTTGTTTAGATTTAAAGGACAAGGCCAGCGCACGCGAATCTGTGGTTTGTTTTTTTTCATTTAGTGTTTTGGCTTCAATGAGTGCCACCTGTTTTCCTTGTAAAGCATATGCAAACGCTAGGGTTAAACCTACAAATCCTGCGCCTACTATAATGACATCATGATCATGAGTCATCGCATTAATTGCTCAATGTCATCGGGGAATATCGGTGAATCTTTACTTAATACTTCATAACCTTGTTCGGTCACAAGAATATCATCTTCGATGCGTATGCCCATATTTTTTTGGTTAATATAAAGCCCCGGCTCTAGCGTTAATACCATTCCGGGTTTAAAGATTATTGGTTTATCATCGATTTTATAAGGGCCTACGTCATGGACATCCAAACCTAACCAATGCCCTGGGCCGTGCATGAAGTATTCAGATAATTCACCTGGGATTTTAAGGTCACGTAAGCCTTGGCTTAAACTTTTATCGACTGCTTCGCGTATCATAGTCCAATCATTACCCGGTTTTATTTTTTCAAGTCCTGCTAAATAAGCATCCAACACAACCGTATAAACAGCGCGCTGCTCATCTGTAAATTTACCATTGACGGGAAACGTACGGCTGACATCAGCACAATAATATTGATATTCAGATCCTGCATCTACTAAGACTAAATCACCATCACGCAGCACATCTTTATTAGCAATATAATGCAAAGTGCAGGCATTTTTACCACCGCCGACTATCGGTAAATACGCTACATCTAACGCACCTTGATCGGTAAACTCATGAATATATTCACCCGCTAATTGATACTCCATCATGCCCGGTTTAATGTATTGCATCGCATGATTGTGCGCTTTTGCGGAAATAATGGCGCTTTTTCTTAATAATTGAATTTCCGCAGGACTTTTAATTAAACGCATCATCGCGATTAATTTTTGTAAAGCAATTAAATCAGGCCACGGCATATAGCGTGTATTTTGCATCGCGCGTTTTATCCATTTTGACATGCGTTCGCGAACAGCTTCATCTCCCCAAGGAAAATAAATTAATTTTTTATTAGCTAAAAGTTCTGGAAGCTTTTGATCAATCGTTTCAATAGGGTAAGCGGCATCAACCCCGTAATCTTCAAGGGCTTTGATTTGTCCTACACGAGAGCCGGTCCATACTTCCATTTTAGGATCATGTGTTTGGTTGAATAACGTAACTGGTGTCGATGTGCCAGGCGCTAAAACCAAAACAGCCTGCGCCTCACAATAACCTGTCATATAATAAAAATCACTGTTTTGTCGATAGGCATATTCGCTATCATTACTGCGAAAAGCCGGTGGTGCGCTAAACAAAATGGCTATAGTATCCGCACCCATATGCTGCATGAGTTGATGGCGTCGCGCTTGATATTCTTTTATCTCATTAGTGTATTGATCGTGTATCACCGCGGCTCCTTGTATTTTCTAAAAAGTTTTGGTGTATGGTGAGTACCGCTATGCGTACAAACTCAACAATTTCCATATAAGATTGCTCTTCTTCTTCGCATTCGATAATCCCAAAATCCATCTCGCAAATTTTGGTGAGGTCAGCAAGTGCTTGTGCACCATCACCAGTTAATAAGGTGTGTTGATAGGTTTGATTTTGTAAACCCAAGACAAATCCTAAACACCATTCATTCACAGCATTGGCACGTAGCTGTAAGGAAACTTCATCATTAGGCAATAATAATTCAAATCCAAAATCAAAGGTCGTCAGTGCCACTATGGTCTGTTCAGCCAGCTGCAACAAAACCCTTTGTGTTTGCGGACTTAAACCTTCCCAAACATCCGTGCTATTCCAAGCTAAATCGAGCCAATCTTGCGGTTTACAATATTGCTCACCCACTATCAAACCGCACCACAAGCCATGCAGATAAGCTGCCCCAATGGGCGGATCAAAAGGTGCCAGCGTTTGGCTTACTGTTTCAAATGAAGGTTGACTTTCCATAATCTACATTATACTGTAATCATACGCGGATGTAATGCAAGGAATGCTATGAGCATCATTGAACAACTCACACAAATTGAAACGCACCTACAAGGTTTAAACCAAAAATGCCGTCTATTGGAGCAGGAAAATCATTCCCTGCGTGAAACTCAACAATTCTTAAAAACACAATGTGAAGAGTTGTTCGGCAAAAATGAGGCTGCGAAAAAAAAAATCGGACAAATATTAATTCAATTAACTAAACTGGAAATGACCCATGACTGAAAAACTAGAAATTACTATTCTAGGCAAGCCTTTGCGCGTTGCAGCACCTAGTGTAGATGAGCTGAATAGCTTGCAATTAGCTGCCCGTGCTTTAGATCAAAGAATGCATGCCATTCGCGCTCAAAACCAAACCATACCGCTGGAAAAAATCGCCATACTCGCGGCTTTGAATATCCAGCATGAATTATTGGCCCTTCAAGCTGATAAACAACACTGCGATCAAACCCTGCAAGCCAGCCTTGCCCGCATGCAACAACTCGTAGATATTTAACATTTGGTGATAGGCTGAACTACGACTAAAGGACTTAACACCTGTGTTTTTTTATGGTATCTTTAAATTGTAAGCATGGGCTGCCAAGCTTGATAAGAAACTTGTGTTTTTAGAACTATATTTACTATATTTGGGTGTTCGAGAATAGTGTTTGTGGTGTGCAGGACCAGCTTGTACTGGGAAGCCTAAAGCAAACCTCGAGAATGCCACTTGAACCAAAAGGTTCAGAACACCTCTTATTACTTGGAAGCCGTGCTTTTCTCATTATGAATAAAAGCAAAAAACAAATTCGTCAACGCATTCGTCTAGCGCGTAAACATTTATCGCCAGAACAACAACTCATGGCTGCAGAAAAAGTTTGCAGTTTTGTTACTCATTTAACCCGTTATCGTTTAGGACAACATATTGCCTTTTATTTAAGCTTTGAAGGAGAACTTGATCCTAAGCCTTTATTATTGCATGCACACCAATCGGGAAAGCATTGTTATTTACCAGTCTTGCATCCACGGCAAATTGGAACACTTGCGTTTGTGCCTTATACGCCGGGCGATCCTTTAATTGCTAATCGATTTGGAATCCTTGAACCGGCTATTAAAAATGAAACAAACTATTATCCCATCTGGCATTTGGATATAGTCTTTACGCCATTGGTTGCTTTTGATCATCAACAAAATCGTTTAGGAATGGGCAAGGTTATTATGATAGAACATTTGCATTTTTAAATCAGTCACACGCACACAGGCCTTATTTAATCGGCCTTGCTTATCAAATGCAACAAGTCGATCAATTAACTGTCGAGGGGCACGATGTGCGCCTTGATACGATCATTACCGAAGCCTCTCGTTAGGCCAAGGCTTTTTTCTCAAAATAAGAATCTTGTGCTTTCTTCACTAAAGACGCGAGTAACAGTATAGAAATCAAATTGGGAATAGCCATACACACATTAGCAATGTCTGCAAAATTCCAGGCTAAATGCAAGGGACTAAGTGAGCCAAACACTACAAACAATATAAAAACTAATCTAAAAGGTAATACCGCTTTGGTGCCCATTAAAAATTGAATAGCCCGATCACCATAATAGGCCCAAGCAATGATTGTCGTATAAGCAAAAAATACTAATCCTAAGCCTACTGTCCAAGCACCCATAGTGCCGGCCACACTGCCAAATAATTTGGTTAAACCATTTTCAAAGGCATAGGCTGACAAACCTGCGCCGATTAAACCTTCTGTACCGGCCATAGACCACGCGCCAGTAATAATAATCACTAATCCGGTCATCGTACAAATCAACATCGTATCAATCCAAGGACCTATCATTCCCAATAATCCTGCGTGCACAGAATAATTGGTTTTTGCTGCGGCTAATCCTATCGGTGCCGTACCTAATCCTGCTTCACTGGCAAATAAAGCACGCAACACACCGTATTGTATGGCCAAACCTAATGCTGCACCACCCGCTGCACTTGGGCTTAAAGCATAATGAAAAATAATGCCAAATGCTTCAGGGATCTGAGTGATATGTGTTGATAAAATTAAAAGTGCAAAGCCACAATAGGCTATAGCCATAAATGGAACAACGATAGAGGCCATGCGTGCAATTCGTTTTATTCCGCCCAAAATAACAATACCAACGAGTGTTGCAATGATAACGCCCATGAGTAATTTATATTCGCTGGCTGCGGGCATCACATAAATCAAGCCATCGACCACAGAATGTGTTTGCACCATAGCACCCGTCGTAAACGCAGCAAGTAAGGTAAACACAGCAAATGCGCCCCCTAAAATGGGCATATTCAAGCCATATTTTAATGTGTACATCGGACCGCCGGCAATTTCACCGGTTTCATCAACGCGACGAAAATGATGGCCTAATAAACAACAGGCAAATTTAATCGCCATACCTAATAATGCGGTTACCCACATCCAGAATAATGCGCCAGGACCACCCAGTGTTATAGCTGTGGCAACACCTGCAATATTTCCAGTACCAATTGTGCCAGATAATACAGTGGCTACCGCTTCAAAATTAGAAACTTCACCGCGTCCGCCTTCTTCAGCGTCCTTTTTCCCAAGCATAATTTTAAAAGCATAACGCGAATCGCGGAATTGAATGCCACGTAAACGAATGGTTAAATAAATCCCCGTGCCCAACAATAAAATAATGAAAGGGTAGCTGCGTGCAATACTGGCTAAATAATCAGTATAAAGAATTAAAGATTCCATAATGACTCACAATATAATATTTAAGGGAAAGGCGGAATGGTAGGTTCTACCCCTTCAATTTCAACTTCTTTATGGTGTTTTTTAATCACTTTTGAAATTTCTTCAACACGTTCATAAGGGACATCCACCAGCATTAATACCTGGCCTTGTGCGATCGCTTGTTGAAAAGGTTCGAGGCGAGAATTGGGAACATCCACTGCAATCAAAGTACCAGCCAATGCACCAACACCCGCGCCGGCTAGCGTTGCACCCGTTATAATGATCCAACCTGCTAAAGCAACATTCATTCCTGGGATGATCACGGCTACTAAACCGGCCAACAAACCCGTGACTCCGCCCATTAATGCACTACGTTCGAGTGCAGGAATAAAATCCGATTTTTGTAAAAAAGAAGCTTCAGGCAAATTATCTAGTTCAACATCTTCTCGCGCGATCAAGGCAATATGTCGCTCGTCTATGCGTGCAAGTAATAACTCATTCACGATGCCTTTGGCATGATGAATATCAGGTAATAAAAAATATAACCGCCGTCTCATAGTTAATCCTTAATTAATCAAAATGCGAACCCATGATAACCTAAATATAGGGCCAATAATAAGCACACAACCCCACAGATACGATACGCGAGCAAATTGTTCACTTGTGTAATCATCTGCTTAGCCAGACTCGGACATAATACATGGATTAAGCCTTTAATAAAAGTAAGCCAAGCTAAGGCGCCTTCACAAAACGCCAGTCATTCACCCAAATTGAGTGTATTAAAATTAAAAGTATACCGAATAATAAAGTAAAAATAGCGCCCAGTAACATCACGGCTAATTTGTTCATATACGTGTGTGCACGATGACGTAATGACTCTGGATTAAACATTAAGGGGAGACTGATGATTAAAAAGTATATTGCAAAAAACTTTGCTAAAAATATAGATGTTTGCAAGCGTCACTTCCTTGTGTTTTGCCTCAATATTTGATTATTGTAGCACCTTAAGAAATAAAAAAACCCCGTTGTTAAATATAACAACGGGTTTTAAAAGGGTGCCTGGCAGTGTCCTACTTTCACATGGGGAAACCCCACACTATCATCGGCGCTGAGTAGTTTCACTTCTGAGTTCGGGATGGGATCAGGTGGGTCCTACTCGCTATTGCCACCAGACATAAACTGTTATAAAATTCGGTAACATACATAATCACATTATATACATTCATTTAGCGTATCGTAAATCGTTTTGTGCACAATACTCAAATTAACTTGAGTGTTATATGGTCAAGCCTCACGGTCAATTAGTACAGGTTAGCTCAATGCATTACTGCACTTACACACCCTGCCTATCAACGTCGTAGTCTTCAACGGACCTTTAGGGGACTTAAGGTCCCGGGAGATCTCATCTTGAGGCGGGCTTCCCGCTTAGATGCTTTCAGCGGTTATCCCTTCCGTACATAGCTACCCGGCAATGCCACTGGCGTGACAACCGGAACACCAGAGGTACGTCCACTCCGGTCCTCTCGTACTAGGAGCAGCTCCTCTCAAATCTCCAACGCCCACGGCAGATAGGGACCGAACTGTCTCACGACGTTCTGAACCCAGCTCGCGTACCACTTTAAATGGCGAACAGCCATACCCTTGGGACCGGCTACAGCCCCAGGATGTGATGAGCCGACATCGAGGTGCCAAACACCGCCGTCGATATGAACTCTTGGGCGGTATCAGCCTGTTATCCCCGGCGTACCTTTTATCCGTTGAGCGATGGCCCTTCCATACAGAACCACCGGATCACTAAGACCTACTTTCGTACCTGCTCGACCTGTCACGTCTCGCAGTCAAGCACCCTTATGCCTTTGCACTCATTGCACGATTTCCGACCGCGCTGAGGGTACCTTCGCGCTCCTCCGTTACTCTTTAGGAGGAGACCGCCCCAGTCAAACTACCCACCATACACTGTCCCCGATCCCGGATTACGGACCTAGGTTAGAACCTCAAACATTTCAGGGTGGTATTTCAAGGTTGGCTCCACGCGAGCTAGCGCCTACGCTTCAAAGCCTCCCACCTATCCTACACAGACAAACTCAAAGTTCAGTGTAAAGCTATAGTAAAGGTGCACGGGGTCTTTCCGTCTTGCCGCGGGTACACTGCATCTTCACAGCGATTTCAATTTCACTGAGTCTCGGGTGGAGACAGCGTGGCCATCGTTACGCCATTCGTGCAGGTCGGAACTTACCCGACAAGGAATTTCGCTACCTTAGGACCGTTATAGTTACGGCCGCCGTTTACCGGGGCTTCGATCAAGAGCTTCGCCTTGCGGCTAACCCCCTCAATTAACCTTCCGGCACCGGGCAGGCGTCACACCCTATACGTCCTCTTTCGAGTTTGCAGAGTGCTGTGTTTTTGATAAACAGTCGCAGCCACCTGGTATCTTCGACCCTCTCATGCTCCAGCCGCAAGTGCCTTCACACTACAGTGGCGCACCTTCTCCCGAAGTTACGGTGCCATTTTGCCTAGTTCCTTCACCCGAGTTCTCTCAAGCGCCTTAGTATTCTCTACCTGTCCACCTGTGTCGGTTTGCGGTACGGTTCGATCGTAGCTTATGCTTAGAGGCTTTTCCTGGAAGCGTGGCATCAACTACTTCGTCTCCATTACGAGAACTCGTCATCACTCCTCGGGATTGATCATCCGGATTTGCCTAAGACACACTCCCTACATGCTTAAACCAGCACAACCAATCGCCCGGCTAGCCTAGCCTTCTCCGTCCCCCCATCGCAATACTATCAAGTACAGGAATATTAACCTGTTTCCCATCGACTACGCCTTTCCGCCTCGCCTTAGGGACCGACTCACCCTGCTCCGATTAACGTTGCGCAGGAAACCTTGGACTTTCGGCGTGCGGGTTTTTCACCCGCATTATCGTTACTCATGTCAGCATTCGCACTTCTGATACCTCCAGCATAGCTTCTCAACCCACCTTCACGGCTTACAGAACGCTCCTCTACCGCGCATAGCACATAAGTGCTAACACCCGCAGCTTCGGTGTATGGTTTTAGCCCCGTTAAATCTTCCGCGCAGGCCGACTCGACCAGTGAGCTATTACGCTTTCTTTAAAGGATGGCTGCTTCTAAGCCAACCTCCTGGCTGTCTATGCCTTCCCACATCGTTTCCCACTTAACCATAATTTTGGGACCTTAGCTGACGGTCTGGGTTGTTTCCCTTTTCACGACGGACGTTAGCACCCGCCGTGTGTCTCCCGTGATATACTTCTTGGTATTCGGAGTTTGCATCGGTTTGGTAAGCCGCTATGACCCCCTAGCCGAAACAGTGCTCTACCCCCAAGAGTAATTCACACGAGGCGCTACCTAAATAGCTTTCGAGGAGAACCAGCTATCTCCGGGCTTGATTAGCCTTTCACTCCTATCCACACCTCATCCCCTAATTTTTCAACAGTAGTGGGTTCGGACCTCCAGTGAGTGTTACCTCACCTTCACCCTGGACATGGATAGATCGCCCGGTTTCGGGTCTACTCACAGCAGACTTATACGCCCTATTCAGACTCGGTTTCCCTTCGCCTCCCCTATTACGGTTAAGCTTGCCACTGCAAGTAACTCGCTGACCCATTATACAAAAGGTACGCAGTCACCGGACTAAATCCAGGCTCCCACTGCTTGTACGCATACGGTTTCAGGTTCTATTTCACTCCCCTCATCCGGGGTTCTTTTCGCCTTTCCCTCACGGTACTTGTTCACTATCGGTCAGTAGGAGTATTTAGCCTTGGAGGATGGTCCCCCCATGTTCAATCAGGATTTCACGTGTCCCGACCTACTCTTTGTTACCCTCAGTATCACGCTTTCGTGTACGGGGCTATCACCCTCTATGGCCAGCCTTTCCAGACTTTCCACTAAACATAATAACATTATGTAACTGGGCTGTTCCGATTTCGCTCGCCGCTACTTTCGGAATCTCGGTTGATTTCTTTTCCTCCAGGTACTGAGATGTTTCAGTTCCCCGGGTTCGCTTCACTATCCT
>CAWCVU010000024.1:0-20000 GCA_963798975.1 uncultured Gammaproteobacteria bacterium | reverse complement strand
AAAATTTCTTCATTTGATCGTGCGCTTAATAATTCAAAATAACGCCACATGAGTTCATCCGACACCGACATTAATTTACCAAACATGTCTTCTGGTGCATCGGTCACACCAATATAGTTATCGAGTGACTTAGACATTTTTTTCACACCGTCTAAGCCTTCAAGTAAAGGCATCGTGATCACGACTTGTGGTTTTTGGCCAAAATGTTTTTGCAACTCACGACCCATTAATAGATTAAATTTTTGATCGGTCCCACCTAATTCAATATCAGCACGTAACTCTACAGAGTCATAACCTTGAATTAAGGGATATAAAAACTCATGAATAGCAATTGACTGATTATTCGCAAATCGTTTACTAAAGTCATCACGCTCTAGCATGCGTGCAACCGTATAAGTTGACGCTAATTGAATTAAATCTGCAGCATTTTTCTTCTGCATCCAGCTCGAGTTATAGACAATTTCTGTTTTTTGGGGATCGAGTATTTTAATAATTTGTTCTTTATATGTCTTGCCATGCTCTTTGACCTGTTCTGTACTTAAAGGCTGGCGCATGACATTACGCCCTGTCGGATCGCCAATCATGGCCGTAAAATCACCGATTAAAAATATGATGTGGTGACCTAGGTCCTGAAATTGTTTGGCTTTATTCAATAAAACCGTATGACCTAGATGTAAATCAGGGGCCGTGGGGTCAAAGCCGACCTTGACGCGCAATGGTTTACCCGCATTTAATAATGCGCTCAACTCTGTACTTAACAAAATTTCATCCGTACCACGAATAATCTCAGGTGAAATTTTTACTTGCTCTGTCATAGGAAATCCTTATAAACTAGTCAGGAATTTATGGCATGCTAGCATATTATATTGACTTCTGTCATATTAGGTCCTAAATTTACAGTTTAGGGAAAAAACAACAAGAGCATGAAGCACTGTGAACAGAAAATTATACACGCACACTGAAGTTGATTACGGCCTCAATCGCCGCCGTAAGTTCACATATCAACCTGCGAAAAAAAACTACCGTAAATGGTTAGGTGTGTCTCTAGTCGCACTGATCAGTGGTCTTATTCTTGAAGCTAATCTGAATAACGATGGTTTGCAACCCGCGCAAGTAGCACTCAACCCTACTGTTGATATCCAAATTAAAGAATCTCAAGGCAGTGCCCCTACTGTTGCTGCCATCGCTCCTGAAGTGATCGCGCCAGCCCCCGCACCTAAATTATTGCCTAAAGAACGCACCATTACTGTAGCCGTCAAACCAGGCGATACCTTAGGAAAAATTTTTGAAAAACAAGGCCTTGATACTGATTTGCTTCATGATCTGATAGAAAATGAAACTGTGAATCACACCTTAGCCAATATTCATCCTGGCCAAAAAATAGATTTAACCATTGGCCCAAAAAATGACTTATTAGAATTAGAATACAACGCAAATGAGCTAGAACGTCTAGAGGTTACCGTGAAAGAAGGTAAACCTTATGCCACTATCGTAGAGCGCGATGTTGAAGAATTGCTTACTTTTGCAGATGTCACCATTGACGATTCTTTGTTTATGGCCGGCGAACGTGAAGGCCTTGACTATAATATTACGACGGAATTAGCCAATATCTTTGGTTGGGCCATCGATTTCGCGCTAGATATCCAAAAAGGTGACAAGTTTAGTGTGATCTATGAAGATCGTTACGTAGATGGTGAAAAAGTGACTCCTGGAGACATTATTGCCGCAGAATTTGTTAATCAAGGCAAAACCTATCGTGCTGTTCGCTATGAAGATGCAAACGGCAAAGCGGATTATTACACACCTGAAGGCCAACGTATGCACAAGCGCTTTTTACGTACTCCCGTAGAATTTGCACGTGTGAGCTCAAAGTTTAATCCTCATCGTCGTCATCCTATATTACATACCATTCGTGCACACAATGGGGTTGATTATGCAGCACCGATAGGAACCCCGGTACGTGCCACTGGCGATGGTGTTATCACCACCGCAGGTACTAAAGGTGGCTATGGTAAAGTTGTTGAGATTCAACACGGTTCTAATTATTCCACCCTTTATGCTCATTTAAATGGTTTTGCAACAAGCATTAGAAAAGGCACTGAGGTAAAACAGGGACAAATCATTGGTTATGTGGGCAAAACTGGCATGGCTACTGGCCCCCATTTACATTATGAATTCCGTGTGAATAATGTACATAAAGATCCACAAACTGTCGCGTTACCCAATTCTGAGCCCATTAATCCGCGCCTCAAAACGCAATTTTTGGCCCATGTCTCTGATGTGTTGAAACAACTCAGCGATTATCAAAGTGTTCAATTGGCCGCAGCTAAGCTTCCTAATACTCCTAAACAAGGTGCATAACAGTGCCCGATTTGTATATCGGCTTAATGTCTGGCACAAGCTTTGATGGCATCGACGCCGCTTTAGTTTCTTTTTCTAAACTGAACGTTCAATTAGTAGACACCCACTTACAACCTATCCCGCAAACCATTAAACAAGCATTATTACATTTAAGCCAACACACACTGCATGATTTGCATCAAGTCTGTCGTTTAGATGTAGAACTTGGAATGCTATTTGCGCAAGCTGTGCAAGGCTTATTAGAAAAAAATCAACTGCAGCCTTCTGATATCACGGCGATTGGTAGTCATGGACAAACCCTGCGTCACTTTCCACACCCACCTTACCCTTATACTTTACAAATCGGCGATCCCCATGTGATTGCTGTCAATACCGGGGTTACCGTAGTTGCTGATTTTAGGCGCCATGATGTTGCACTTGGTGGTCAAGGTGCGCCTCTTGCACCCTTATTCCATCAAGCCTTTATGCAATCCTCTCATGAAAATCGAGCTGTTGTTAATATCGGTGGTTTTGCCAATGTCACATTATTACCTAAAGATAATCATGCAAAAATAAGCGGTTTTGATACCGGTCCTGGCAATGTATTGATAGATGCCTGGGCCATGCAACAGTTACAACAGCCCTATGATGCCAAAGGCGAATTTGCGCGGCAAGGGCAAGTGAATATGGATTTATTGACAAAATTATTAGCTGATCCCTTTTTTAATAAAATCCCACCTAAAAGCACAGGACGGGATGATTTTAATCTAGTCTGGTTACAAAAACAGTTAGAAAAATTTAATATGGCTGCGCAAGATATACAAGCAACACTGACTGAATTAACTGCGCAAAGTATCATTAATTCTATTAAAAAATACGCTCCCAACACAGACGCCATTTATATTTGTGGCGGCGGGGCTGCTAATGATTTTCTGATGGAACGTTTACAAGCAATTGCAGCCCCTATGAACGTGCAAAGCACACAAGCTTTAGGTATTGATCCCCACTGGCTAGAAGCCCTATTAATGGCCTGGCTAGCAAAACAACGTTTAGAAAATCGTAAATTAAATTTGAGTGATATTACGGGTAGTCATACGCCACATTTAGTGGGTACTGTTTATTTATAATCGCCGGAATCCAGCGGTAGATATTCTTTTTTAGCATCAGAATAAGTAAAAATTTGTCCGGTTTTAATATCAAAATACCATAAATGAATAATTAAGTCCCCTTGCTGGACTTTTTCATAAATCCAGGGGAAAGTCAGACAATTTTGATACGATTGATTCAAGGCAGACTTTGCACATTCATCAGAATATTCGATATCACAATGTTGCGTTTTAATGAGTGAAACCCAACTGGAGATGAAATCATTTTCCGTATGATTATCAAGTAAGGCTTGAATGCCGCCACATTGACTATGACCTAATAAAATTAAATTTTTTACTTCTAAATTTCGCACCCCAAATTCTAGGGCAGCACTGGTACCGTGATGCATTTCATCTTTTTCATAAGGCGGAACTATATTGGCCACATTGCGGACCACAAATAAATCACCGGGATCACATTGCAAAATCAAGGCGGGATCTACACGTGAATCGCAACAAGCCACCACCATAGTCTGCGGCTTTTGTCCATAATGTGATAAATACTGCATGACAGATTGATCGCCATGTGCATATTTAGTGCGAAAGTTTTTATATCCTTGAAGAATTTTATTAAAGCTTTTTTCCATGTCTACACTCATACAGAAAATGAAGATCCACAACCACAGGTTGTTTGGGCATTAGGATTACGAATCACAAACTGCGCACCTTCAATGCCTTCCGTATAATCAATCTGCGCGCCCATTAGGTATTGAAAGCTCATTGAATCAATCAATAATCTAACCAAAGTCCGTCCACCTTTTCCACCCTCACCTTCTTCGTCTTCCTCATCCACTTCTTTTTCAATAACCATATCATCCGCATTAATCGTTTCATCAAAGGTAAAACCATACTGAAAACCAGAACATCCACCCCCGACTATATAAGCCCGTAAGTTCAAGTTGGGATTCCCCTCTTCTTGAATCAAAGCACAGACTTTCTTAGCGGCCGCTTGGGTAAAATCCAATGATGGCGCATCGACAGGTTTAAGTTTTGCTTCAGACATAATCGCTCCTCTATTGGGTGGTATTGTAACATATTCAAACTTAACTTGCTTTTTGACCGCTAAAACGTTACCGTCCATATTATTTAAATCAAGCGAGGATTTCATTATGTTGTGGGTAAAAGCTTTTCACCTCATCGCCATCGTCTGCTGGTTCTCAGGTCTTTTTTACCTGCCGCGTTTATTCGTATATCACAGCGAAGCCAGTGATACGATAAGCCTTGAGCGTTTTAAAATCATGGAACGTAAACTCTATTATTACATCATGATCCCCAGCATGCTCTTGACAATATTTTTCGGCTTATGGCTCTTCAAAGAAAACATGTTCCTCTACAAAACTGCAGGCTGGATGCACACTAAATTATTATTAGTCGTCTTATTAATTGGCTATCACCACGTCTGTGGCTATTACCTAAAACAATTCGCTCAAAATAAAAACCGACATTCAAGCCGGTTCTATCGAATTTTTAATGAAATTCCTGTGTTGTTTTTGGTAGCGATTATTATTTTAGCGGTGGTGAGACCATTTTAATTCTACTAGCGATGAGGGGGATGGGGTAAATCATCACGAGGCTCAAGGCTATTAAAAACTGCCGGATCGACTTCTGGTTCTTCCGTCTTAGGTTTTTTATCTGAACGTCGCAAAAATTGATCTACAATCTCTTTAGACTTTTTATCCCCTTGAGCAAGAATGTCTCGAGCGCTCTCTTGATGGCCATGTAAAGTTTGCAACTCCCACTCACCTAAAACACTATGTACAGAAGCCGCAGTAGCATCATGCTCACTTTGTTGCTGCTGCAAAGTCTTGTCTAAACTGTTTAAAACGGCGATCTCTTTATTTATCGCAGTACAATCCCTTCTACAAATCCAACGGAAAAAGGCTATGAAGGACAGCCATTTTTTTTGGGAATGCACCATCTTTCTCGCCTGAGTTAATTTATCATCTAACACATGAGGAGATTTTCTTTCAAGATGTTGTTGTACCCAATTGAGTTTGGGAACAGTTTGATTTAAAGTCGCTTGCGATAAACCATAAGGCAAAACATTCTGATCAATTAAAATGGAAAATGCCTGCGCACTTTGACTGATAGTATTTTTATAAATTAAAACACAGAGATCTCTTTGATCATCTTCTAAACCCTGTAATACAGTGCTATTTTTAATCGCTTCTACAGCTGCAATTATCCCACTCAATTGATCTTGTGCAGGGTCAATCAGTTCAGCTTGCAGCCCAAGAATCAGGTGTCCGTATTGATCCAATTTTTGCCCCACTGACTGGACCAATTTTAAATTATATGTGCTGGATATAGAGCCCTCGAGATTATCAAAAAGGGCCGTCTGTTGCACAATTTCATATGATAATAATGCAATATCATTGATAAGCTCGTTACGACGCGTAACTGAAATAGGCATGGTTGACCTCTATATAAGTATATTAACTATATATTCAAGTTAACACACTGGTATCAATCCGTCAATAAACGCTATAAAACTTTTTTATAAATTAAGCCATTGATTGTTATAAATAATTTTACAAGGATCTGGACATGATCTGAGAAATCTCTTGACCTATATCTGTCTTATCAAAGATTCCTGCACAAATAGCCAATAAATCCGCCCCGGACCTCAAAAGCAAATGCGCATTGCCCTTATTAATTCCACCAATTGCAACAATGGGGAGCTTAAATTGTCCTTTTGCATGTTGTAGGGTGATTAAATCCGCAGGTTTTGCTAAGGGTTTAGTGTTAGAGGGGAAAAAGCAGCCAAACGATAGGTAATCCGCACCTTGCTTTGCTGCGTCTTGGGCGAGGGTTAAACTATTATGGCAGGTGATGCCTATGATGGCCTGTTCGCCTAAGATTGCTCTTGCTTGCACAATAGGCATATCGCTTTGGCCTAAGTGGACGCCGTCGGCTTCACAACGTTTAGCAAGTTCTACATCATCGTTAATTAATAATAAGGCCTGATGATCACTGCATAATTGCCGTAGTGCGAGTGCTTGTTCGATACGTAATTCAGGCTTTAAGTTTTTATCTCGGTATTGCACTAAGCGTACCCCGCCTTGTATTGCGGCATGAATTTGATCTATTAAAATAGCCGTATTTTCTTGCAGCGGTGTAATGGCATATAAATTAGGAAATGGGATAGGTATTTTCATCATGTAATCGATTAGGAATCAGTTGTCCGCGGCCTATAGCTTGTGCATGTTTTAAGCTGGACCAAGTATAACTTTGGGCATCGCTTATGGCTTGCAACACACTATAACCTTGCGCGACTAAAGCTGCAATGCTGGAAGCTAGGGTACAACCCGATCCATGAAATTCACCTGCTAAGCGAGGCCAACGAAAACGGGTATATTCGCCCAAAGCACTGTAATAATGATTAATAATTTGCGTACTGTCATCATGACCGCCGGTAATCAATAAGTGTTTGATTCCTAAGCTTAAAAGCTTTTCTGCACACTGATCACGGTTGTTTTGATATGGCGCTAAGCGATTAGCTTCTAGACTATTAGGCGTTAATACCGTAGTGCGCGGCAATAATTCCTGCACAATAAAATTCAACAATACGGGATCCGTTAAATTTTGCCCCGCACCCGCATTAATCACTGGGTCTAAAATCACTGGAATTTCCGGGCGCATTTTAATCAAGTCGCGAATCACGCAACCATTTTCTATACTACCTATTAAGCCTATTTTAATCGCATGGATGGGCATATCGACTAATAAGGAATTAAGCTGTTCATGCACTAAGCGCGCATCTACTGCCTCAGACAAATGCACTGTTTGGGTATTTTGCGCAGTAATGGCCGTAATAATCGGTGCAGGATGTGCACCAAGGCTAGAAATGGCTTGAATATCGGCACATAATCCCGCGCCACCGCAAGGATCATGGCCCGCAAACACAAGCACGACATGAGTAGCTTTTTTTCTTAGCATAGCAATGATAGTATAGTAACTTGTGGCGAGTGTAGCATAAAGGTGAATCATGCAATATAAAAAGTATATGTGTCTATTATGTGGTTATATTTACGATGAAGAACAAGGCTGGCCAGAAGATGGCATAGCCGCCTTTACCCTTTGGGAAGATGTCCCTCTCACCTGGCGCTGCCCAGATTGTGGTACCACTAAAGAAGATTTTGAAATGCAAGAAATTGCGGTTTAACGATTGAGGAATAGATGAGAACAAATGAAGAACTAATCATAGATAGTGGAATCGGCTACGGTAGCCTGATCTTCTGTATTGGGCTGTTCAGCTGCAGTTTACCTTGGCTAGTAACAGGCGGAGGTATGTTATTTTCTACTGATAAATTTATGCGAGCTAATTGGGCAGCAAGGACTCAGGAAACAGCCGCAGCAACCCAAGAGATGCAATCTACTGCAACGAGCGCTCCACTTACACCTAACCTGACTGCCACACTAGATGATAATCGCAACGAACGCCGCGTTGAAAATACCAAAAATAACATACTGGGAAATACCCTTATAAATCCCGATTATATGGCAAGCCCGCAGAGCAATACTCAAAATTCAACTGACGATGATAAAGATGAGGAAGATGAAGAAGATGAGGAAGACGAGAACGGCTTCACCCTTCTGAAAAAAAATAAATGACCTATCTGACTAGTATAAAATAATATTCCATTATGGTATAATATAAGAGTATCGGGGGCGTTTTGGATTCGACGTGAATGACAAAGCCCGAAGTGCATGTCGAGAACGTAGCAGATCTCGTTAATCCGGCTACAAACTTATAGTTGCAAATCATAACAACTTCGCTGGGGATTTCGCTGTAGCTGCCTAATCGGCATAAATAGCGTTTTCTCCGCTGCCGCTTAATAACCGGCAAAGCGCCTTCAAAATAAATGTGCTTATGCGTTTATGGCGAGGGTAACACTTACATAGCTCGCGAGCCAAACCTGTCTGAGGTGAAGCAGTTAAAAAGTTTCAGACTCATTGTAAACACCCTGTAAGTCGGGCGGTTTACGATTAACTCAATAGACCTACTAAACATGTAGTGCTGAAGGTGGCGAATTGACGGACGTGGGTTGAACTCCCACCGCCTCCACAAATCAATAGTTCGACAACATCCCAGAACGAACTTAAAAGCCTGTAAGTCTTAAAAGTTACGGGTTTTTTTGTGCCTATAAGGCTTTAAGGCATTTCCAGACAAAATCCTACTTTTTTAGTAGTGCCATTAGTAGTACCATAGCGATACTCCTAAAAACGGTACTACTAATATGGCCAGAACAACAAAGCCTTTAACCAATACTGAAGTTAAACAAGCAAAGCCCAAAGAGAGGGTTTATTCTCTGTCGGATGGTGAAGGCTTACAACTTCGAGTAAAGCCTAATGGCTCCAAACTATGGCTATTTGATTATTACCGGCCATTCACTAAAGTACGTACCTGCCTAAGTTTTGGCAGCTATCCTGAAGTATCTATTGCCGACGCGCGCAGCAAACGCAAATTCGCTAGAGAATTACTAGCAAAAGACATAGACCCCAAAGAACACCGTGACGAAAACGATCTCAAAAAAGAACGAGAACACGCAAACACACTTGAACACATCGCAGCACAATGGCTAGAAGTCAAAAAGACTAGCATATCTACCGAACACGCAAACGACACATGGCGCTCGCTTGAGCTACATATATTCCCCAGTCTTGGCAAGCTACCAATCCATAAAGTTTCGGCCGTCAAAACAATCGATACCATGAAGCCTATTGCTGCCAAAGGCAGTCTAGAAACGGTCAAACGTCTTTGTCAGCGACTTAATGAAATAATGATTTTTGCTGTCAATACTGGAATACTCATGGCTAATCCATTAGCGGGAATCAGTAAAGCGTTCCAAGCACCGACAAAACAACATCTCCCAACACTCAAGCCAGATCAATTACCTGAATTGATGCAGACAATCGTCAGAGCAAGCATTAAACGTACAACACGTTGCCTGATCGAATGGCAGCTACATACCATGGTGAGGCCTAGCGAAGCTGCGGGTACTCGCTGGGAAGAAATCGACTTTGACAATCAACTCTGGACAATTCCTGCTAAGCGAATGAAAAAGAAAAAAGAGCACATAGTTCCTTTAACCGACCAATGCATTGCCATACTTGAGATTATGAAACCTATGAGCGGACATAGAGAACATGTATTCCCAGCAGATCGTAATCCACGCACTCACATCAATTCGAGCACGGCTAATGTCGCTCTTAAGCGGATGGGCTACGGGGGCAAACCGGTTTCCCATGGTTTTAGAGCATTAGCAAGTACCACCCTGAATGAGCAAGGCTTTGACATCGACGTGATAGAGGCTGCCTTAGCTCACACCGGTAAAAACGAAGTGCGAAATGCCTATAATCGGGCAAATTATCTAGCACGGCGAAAACCAGTTATGGAATGGTGGAGTAATCACATCGATCAGGTCGCTGCGTGGGTCATGAGTCTCAGGGGCAAAAAAGCGCTTAAATTGGCAATTAGCCAGTGACTAAGAACGCAGGCTCTCCATTTCTCTTGCCAGTGCTTTCGCCAATTCAGTCACCCCGCCAGCATCTACCTTCTTCGCACGCGATTTTTCAACTGTTTAAAAATATCCGCCTGCCTCCCCGCTTGCACTTCACCATAACTGTAGAATGTAGTTAATACGCCCTCGTGACCCAAGTTTTGGCTCCACGCTTTAAATTCTTCAGCGGAATGACACAAGCTTTCACCTAAAACTGCTAAGGTGTTGCGAAAACTATGCGGGTTAAAACTAGGCATTTCTGCTCGCGCAAACGCACATTTAAAAATATTGCGTATGGCCGCAGCACTAGCCCAATGCTCATTGGTTAATCCATTAACCCTAAAATCATTATCCTCGCCTTGACTCATTTTTGTTTTGGGAAATAGCGGGGCATCATTACCCATCAAGCATTCATTTTTTAAATATGTCACCCAATCAAAAACAATAGCACGAACATCATCACCGACAGGAAAAAAGCAGGTTATAAAAGTTTTACTGAACTTGGTGTTAACCTCCCTAGCATCTTGATAAACAGTGTCGGAATTAAAATCGACGTGCTTTAATTTCATGGAGGCTATAGCACTATCTCTGGCACCAGTTAACAAGGTGAAAGCAATTAAAGCTCGATCACGCTTTTCAATGAGAGTGTCGCTGGGCATCACTTTCAGCACATGCTTGATTTGTTCTATTGTTGCTACGGACTGTTGGCGTTTAGCCTTAGCGGTACGAGTATCTTTTTCGGATAGGTTAAAGTACTGCGCGTCTGAATACTTAATTCGCGATTTATAACCAGTTTCCTGTGACAGCCATTCAATAAATGTTTTCAAATGCCTTACCGCACCACTCAAAGTAGATAGACTTAATGGCTTACCCGTTTTATGGTGCTTTTGACTAGCCAGGTATTTCTTAAAACCAATAGCCTGCTGATAATGAAAGCTTTTAAAATCCTTGTACTGGTTATAGCTTTCAAAGCGTGCGATGGCTTTAACCACGGCATCAATAGTGGCTTCATTTTGCCCCTTGGCTTGTTTTAAAAAGACCAGGTATTTGCGCTTAATTCGCTCGTTATTTGCGTTGTGTTTTCTCATGGTTTCAACTCGCTATTTAAGGCCACTGTTTTAGAGAGGGTTATCACTATCGTTTATATGTTCCAATCCCCTCGGCTTTACAAGATCAAAAATCAGTGAATATTTTTCTAAACTCGTATAGGCAATAAACTTATTCACTACATCTTCGCACGCTAAGCAGAAGCCGCTCAAGCGTCCCTTAGTTGCCGTTAGTGGTACATATTCCACAAAATTTTCAGCGGTTCGAGTTGGTTTTTTACACCGCATACAAAAAAACTCATTTGAATTACATTTCTGTTTTTTTGCCTGTCGCCGCATTTGTAAATATTGCTTCGCATCCACCCCCAAAATTAAGTACGGTCGCATATCTTTTAGGCAAGGCAAACCGTTATTTACCCAAGTGGCTACCGTATTTTTATGCACCCCGTAAACAACAGCTAACTCTTCATAGCTGTAGCTGCGATTAATCTTTACTTTATTGGGGTTGTAATTAGCCATTGTCGTTAATTCGACTAGCTTCAATTTTTTCTAATACCCATTCATCAATATCTTGCTGTAACCAACCAACCGAACGACCACCTAAAGAAATAGACTCTGGGAATTCATGGTTGGTGATACGTAAATAAATTGAGCTACGTGATAAACCTGTTTGCTTAATAACATCGGGGAGTCTTAAAATTATATGTGACATTGTGAAACCTCTTTAGCTTTGCTAGGAATGAGGCTCCATAGTGACTGGGCGATTTGGGCGAAAAAAGTCTGGTAACGAAAGCCGCTACCACAATGAATTCAAGGGTTAGGACTAAACAACAAGGTTAGAAGCAATGATGGATGATCAAATTTTAGCGAACAAATTCTTTGTCAAACAATAGATTATTTGTGCGAAAAATTTCCGCCCAACTTTTTTAGTCTTTCATGTTTTTTCTGATGGTTTCTGCGCTTCTACCCTTGGCTATATCCATCCGTGATATCTGAATTTGAAACCCAAGTATCAGATTGTTTGGTGTGCACTCGTTTTAGCTTTTTATATTGATCTGCCAATCACCATACATGGCTTGCGTAGCCTGCTTTCTATCTTGCTGTTTATCTGTATCAGGAGTGTAATCTTTACCTTTGGTCAGTGGGTTGGCGTTGAGTACATCATCAATTTTTAGAGAATCAATAACCAAGTGGTTAGCTTCGATGTACAACAATTCACTAACAAGTATTGAACGCTGATTGATGACAAGAGATAGCGGGTTTAGGGCTAACACCGCTGCACGACGTCCCTTTTGACTTCTAAGTATTCCAAGGGCGTAACTACCAGTTTTAGCCTGATACATGGGCTTAGCTTCCAGCCCCAATAGCTTTGCAACCACAGCAGCCACTTGCCTGGTATTAAGCTGCCACTGATTAAGCCGTGACAAACTCACAGCAATACGTCCCATATGATCTTGTTGCTCAGGATGGTCACACACAATAAAAGCTCGAAGGGTATCTTCGGCAAACGCTACCGGCATATAACAGCCATACTCACAACCAGTACACTGAAGTGATTTAGCTTGTACGTCCTTAACCAGCAACTTAGCCTGTTCTAACGTATTTAACAGGTTGCTAGGCCATTGCTGAACCTCGTCAAAACCAAGGCTTAACGAATCATCAACAGTGCTTAAACGGGTTAATACTTCGCTTAATAGCTGATTTTCATCTAACGTCATTTAGGCTGTTACCGCTTTTGGCTCAAGGCCAGATTGCGCAAGCATTTGGCGAATTTTTAAATCATTGCCGTCGTGGTTTAGCGCACATGAATTCGGGTAAGTAATATTCACACGCTTGGATTTAGCCTTTGCACCACCCACTGACTCGAAGGTGACTTTTAAACTAAGTTGCG
The DNA here is from genome assembly GCA_963798975.1 of uncultured Gammaproteobacteria bacterium. Lineage (GTDB taxonomy): Bacteria > Pseudomonadota > Gammaproteobacteria > JABCZS01 > JABCZS01 > JABCZS01. The sequence continues at coordinate 7,075 of CAWCVU010000024.1, read as the reverse complement.
TTACGTCATAAGGGGGTAAATTTAATCGTTCTAGTAAGCGATACACGGCCTTATCATCTTTAAACGGGTCGGCCTCCACCATAATGCGCTTTTTCCGGTCTTCTTTTAACGTTACCCGTAGGCTCGTGACTAACACGCTAGCAATACCTGCTGTTGGTTCAATTTTAAATTCAAAACCTTTCTCCAATACAGGGTTTAGCTCGTAAACGCGTTTGTCTTTTTGCCATTCGGACAAGCTATCTAGCTTTAAAATATGTTTAGCAAATAACGCCTGTAAATCAGGTACCGCTTGGCTGTTTTTCGGAGCGTATATATCTAGCGAACCTTCAGCCTCACAATACACAAAAATAATTTCAAACGCTGGGTGATGCGCTTGATTCTTCAGCGTGCCCCCCACCCATTCAATGGCGGTTTGTGCAAAATCCTCTGGGTAAGCAAAGAAATACTCTTTTTGATTGCGGCGATATGTCTCAACAATACAGTTTTTTCCCCTTCCTTCCTTGCTGGAAAAATAGCCGCTAATGGCTTTGGCTAGAGCGTCAGTATCACAATCTTCGATGTGTGGCGGTAAATCTAGAAAGTCGTTGCGTTTCTTCCAATACGATGCGCTTACATTATCGGCATGCAAAAACATCGCCGCGCCTCGCCAATAATTAGGTTTATTGAGAAATGCCCAAATAGCTTTTGCGTGAAAACCGTCTATAACAGCGATTTCCTCAATAAAGGTGTCGTCATTATGAAAGCTTGCCTCGTCAACTAGGGCTAAAATACCCCCCTCACAGGCCAAGGCATTTATATTTTGAAACTCGGCCTCTATATCCGTTATTTGGCTGGGGGCAAGCTTGTTTATGGCGATTTGGAGGATATCGGAATCCTGTTCTTTTAGTTGGTTGATATTAACGTCAAGCTGAATGCCTTTGCCTTCAAAAAATTGGGATAGATACAGATTAGGTGTTTTTCTAAAAAACTGTAGGTTAGAGTATTGTGCTGCCATGGTATTAACGTCCTTATTTATCCTCTGAATTCACGCGTCTTTTACGGTGACTTGACCGTTCATTAGCATGGGGAGAAGCCAATCGCGCAACTCCGCTAGCTCCAAATTTTCTTGTTGATTAAGTGAAACTTTTGAATAGATTGTGTCAAACTTTAAATTGATAGGTTCAATTAATTTTTCATCTTTTGGTAAAGTGATATCTAACTCCAAAATATTATTTGACGATATTGAAGGATACGCAGATACCGCTAATGTAGCTATTTGATGTAACTTATTCGTAACCCAAGATGATGTTAAAAATGTGTATATTAAATCGTTGCTAATCCAGTCTATTTTACTAGCAAGCTGCACAAATCCAGTTGAAGCCACCATATTGTGCAGTGGCTTTTTGACTATTCCATAGTGACATAGGTTAGGTCTCACTGTAGAATATAAGATATCATTTTTATGAACTATTCTTTTAGCCCTACTGGGTACTTTATCTTTTATCGAATTTATTCGCTCAGTACCTTCAACGATATTCTTCGTTAAGGTTCCTGTATCCAAATATTCAATCTCATCAAATGAGTCATTTTTTCCAATCGACGCATAATTACTTTTTAATATTGAAGATAGCTTTTTAGCTTCCCACCCCTCAGGAATTTTACGTTTTAGCGCTTCGTTGTAGACCATTTTTCCACCCGATGATTTGTAGGGTTTGCCGTTGGCGTCAGGGAAGTCGAATTGTACAAACCAATAGTCGTAGATGAGCTTGGCCATGGCTTCTAGCTCGGTGTTGATTTTGTTGTTTAGGGCTATTTTTTTGTCGAACATTTTTAATGTGTCAATGATTTTATGTTGCGTATCAATACTTACTTTTGGTAAGGAGATATTTTTAAGTGCGCCAATAGGCAATTGTGGTTGTGCACTTCCAGAACCATTTGTTAAACATTGCCTCTTAAATAAATCAGACCTGAAAAACAAATATAAAAAATAAGGCAGGTATTCGTTTACATCGGGACGAACAATGATCATTCCCGAGTTTATCCTAATATTATCGTAAGGTATTTGCTCGCTATAAAATGCCACGTTTCCGACTGTTCCACGAGTGGTTATTATTACATCATTACGGGCAGCTTTTCCTTTTCTTAACTTTTTGTCTTTTTCTGACGTTATAAAATCAACCGCATCGAATTTAAACCCAGTAGTGGTAACATTGCCTGTACTTAAAAACACACAATCTCCGCTAGGTAATAATTCGGATTTGTTAGGATAATTTACACCCCGATCACCATCAATAAACTGAGTATTAGTTTCATCAAAACGCTGCAACAGGAACTCATGCATACTTGATCTCCCGTAATTTACACTTGATTCTACTCTCTAGCACGCCAGACTGTTCAAATAATATATTTAGATTTTCGTCAAACCCTTTAATTTTTTCGTCGAACTCGTCTTGAGTAATCTCAATATACTCAATCTTCACCTCAAAATACTGCCCAGCACTTAATGAATAATTTTTCGCTGCAATATCGTCATAACTAACCACCACCGAGAAATCATCAACTGCTTCTTTATCATTAAACGTGTTAATAATCTGATCTTCTTCAGCATGTGACAAAACGGTTTTTTGATTTTTGCCCTCTTTGATTTTTTCGCCGAGATTTGAAGCATCGATCAATACCACGTCTGCTTTATTTGTTTTGTCTATAAACAAAATAGAAACATTGGTACCCGTATTGGCGAAGATATTGGAGGGCATACTTACCACCCCCGCGAGCATCTTTTCGTCCACCAGTTTTTGGCGTATTTTTATATCGATACCGCTTTGGGCAGTGATAAACCCTGTGGGCACAACTACAGCGGCTTTGCCGTTTTCTTTGAGCGAATAAACGATGTGTTGTAGAAACATCAGGTAGATGGCCATAGATTCTTTTTTCTTGGCGGGCACTTTGGGTACCCCGGCAAAAAAACGGTCGTGGTTCTCTTTGCTTTCTAGGTTTGCACTGTAATCAGAAAAATCGAGCTTGAATGGTGGATTAGAGACGATGTAGTCAAACTGTTCTAGCTCGCCAGTGTTTTTTTTATGATATGGATCCAGTATGGTATTACCTTTAATGATGTTATGTATAGAGTGTACTAAGTCATTAAGTATCAGGTTTAAACGCAGTAAACTCGATGATTTTTGCGAGATATCTTGCGAGTAGATGGTGCATTTGTCTTCGCCTATCTCGTGGGCAAGATTCATTAACAAGGTGCCGGAGCCTGCCGAGGGATCATAACAAGTCACATTTTGGACTTTTAGCCCCTTCTTTTTTGGCACTAAACAACGCGCCATGATTTTAGCTACCGCGTGCGGGGTGAAGTACTCGGCATATTTACCTCCACTGTTGGTGTTGTAGTCTTTAATCAGGTATTCAAAGATGGTGGCATAAAAATCAAACTTCTCATTAAAGATATGTTCAAAGCTAAAGCCTGTGAGCTTATTCACAATGGCTTTACAAAAATCATCGCGTTTGTCCGTTACGTATTTACTTAGGTTTTCGAACAGTACAATTTTTTCGCCGCCATCAGTGAGCACTGAGAAGATATCGCTATTATCACGGGCAATATCAACTAAGGTGGTATCGAAAATGTCGGCAAAGTTTGGTTCGTTTTGCTTGGCAAATAGCGTCGAAATAAAATGATCTGAACTGATGCGAGCAGTGCTTTCGCTTAGCTGCATCATTAGCTTTTCGTATTCATCGTCGTTTCTAGGGCTTTAAGAGCGTGTTCCCAATTTTCTGCATTGCCGGATGTTTTTGTCTAATTGTTTAATTTCATAGACGAATTTATCGTTCAGGAATTTATACAAAAATACTTGCGTGATGATTTTAAATTCGTTGCCGTCGTTACCTAAGCCATAGTTGGCGCAAACACTTTTTAGATCATCGATAAGTTTTTTTGTTTGCTGTGCAAATTGTTGTGTTGTCATCATTACGTCTCCTTCTTTAAATAAATCGTCCGAAAGCAGGCTTTAAGGTTATAGACGAGCCGCTCCCGCTCTGCCGTAGTATTCGTTCATATATTCTTTCACTATTAGTCCGTTGATGCGTTTGGCTACGACGGCGGTTAAGGAAATATGCTGTTTGGTTTCAAATTGGTCGATAACAATACGACTAACCATTTTTTCAACAAAATTTTCATTTTCTAACATTTTTGCATTTTGCTGTATTTGGTTGTCTACTTCGATTTTTAATCCTTTAAGAGCGTCAAAGAGTTTGCTTTCGCTATCGGTTAACGGGTCTTTTTCCATTAGGCGTTTGTGCAAACGGGCGTATTTTTCGTCGTTGTCGTATTTGGCTCTTAATAGCTGGTCTCTACGTTCAAGCTCTTTGGCTCTATTATATATTTCGTTTCAGCGCTTTAATGTTGCTTTCCATCTGTTCTTTGGTGACTTCGCTTAGGTTCTTCTTTTTAAATAAGCGTTCGAGCTTCTTCCTTGAAGGAAATAAACTCAGGGTCTTGCGGATGGAATGTTTTCACCTAGGCCTTCGCGTGTTCTTTGCAGGATGTCTTTTAGCTCATCGGCTAGAATCATCTCTTCTTCTTTGACTTTAGTAAAAGCGAAGATAACATCTTCTAGGGCGACATTAAGCAGGTTTGAAGTATCAACATTATTTTCTAGCGCTTCTTTGGTGTTGATAAGGGCTAGGCGTCTATCGGCCTCTCTTGATAATACATTGAGCATTTTAAAATCCAGCCTTTCAAGCATCTCAAAATCGCCGGACAAGCGAATAAGGTTGTATAGGCTCTTGGCATGGTTTAAGGCGCGCGTGATTTTTAACATTTCACTACGGGAATTGATTTGTGTAATTTGATCCGAGAATACTTCAGCATTAGTGGTGTCAAAATGGAACAAGACTTCTTTGATTTCTTGTATTTCTTTTAGGATTTCTTCTTGCGACTTAAACAGGTTGCTATAGTGTTCTATTTCATCGCCTAGTTTAGACTGCAATTCGTTAAAGTAGTCTCTGTTGGTTTTTTCAAATTCGCTTTCTATGTCGGCAAAATCCACTACATAGCCGTAGTTAAAATCTTGGTAGGTACGGTTTACACGGGTGAGGGCTTGCAATAGGTTATGGGCTTTAATCACGCGCCCCATGTAGAGCTTTTTAAGACGTGGAGCATCGAAGCCGGTAAGTAGCATATTAAATACGAACAGGAAGTCGATTTTGCCTTCTTTGAAGTTTTCGACTAACTGTTTGCGCTCTTTTTTGGTGCCCACATCGTGCAGGATAACGGCGGCGCTAGTAACTTGGCTGTTTTGTTTTTTCTTGGCGTTATATGTGGTTTTTGGTTCTGCGGCCATAAGGTCAGGTGTTGAGAGCTCTTCTTTACTACTTCTGGCTTGGCGTATTGTGCTTGAATGATCTGGTGACCTCATTTTAGCTTGCTCGGAAGAATCACAGACCACCATGCCGCCTATGGGGTGTTGTCATTCATGGATATACGTGCTTCCTTACAAAGTCTTTGACGATGTAATTCAGCATGGGTTGGACAAATTTTCTGTGTGCGTAAACTAGTTTTTTATTGCCGCTACCTTTTAGAATTTCGGTATCTTCATAGATAGCTGCAAGTGTTTTTCGCAAATTTAGTTTATAGCTTGTTTCAATATCTTCACGTATTAAACGCAGGGTATAGCCATCTTTAATGGATGCATTGTAGTAGTACTTGTGTATGTAACCGCCAAACAACAATTTAGAGTTGTATTCCTCACCCAATAGCGGTGTACCGGTTAAACCTATCTTAATTGCATCGCGGTCGGCCTGCTCCAAATTGGCTAAAAAGCTGCCCTTTGGGTTATAGCTGCGGTGTACCTCGTCTAAAAAGAATACTCGCTGAATATTAAGGTTGTAGTCCCGCTTTTAATGACATTTGGGTCATCTTTAAACTTTTGAATATTGACGACGGTGATTTCGGCTTTGCCGCTGTTATTGTGTATGGCTGCGGTTTGTTTGATGTCTCTAGCAAAGGCTTCTCTCGAATCGATATTGTGTACGACTAATCCGCGAGCCTTCTAAAACTCTCGCCCTGCTTGAATAAGCAAATCGAGCCTATCAACAATAAAGTAAAACTTAGCGATGACGTTTTTATTTTGAAAGTAGTTTGAGAGGTATTTAACGTTGTAGTAAGCCAGTGCAGTTTTACCGCTGCCTTGGGTGTGCCAGATAATTCCTTTTTTAACACCCTCTTCTAGCTTTTGCTCTATGGCTTTAGTGGCGAACATTTGCGGGTAGCGCATTATGTGCTTTTTTACACCTCTGCGCTCTTTGACATAGGCCAAGCCAAATTCAAGTAAAAAAGCGATGCGCTCACGTTGGAATAGCGAAGTGCAAATACGGTTTGTCGGGGTGTCTGGTAGTTTGTTTATAGCAAACTCTGGCGACTGCTTTATGCTCAGCAGGTTATTATCTTTGAGCAAAGCGGTTTCTTCGCCATCATCCACCAGAGAGAGTAAGGCGCCCAAGTCAAACTCCTGCTCTTCTCGGAAATAATTGAATGTGGGCTTTTGATAGGACGCAGTAGCATAAAACGCACCCTCAATAGGCATGGGCGAGCTATCGTCATACTCCATGTTGTTGGAGAACACCATTAATTGGGTAAGATTAACGAATTTTCTAAACTTCTTGTTTTGAAAGCGAGTTTGTATGCGTTTGTGCTCGGCTAAGATACCGTCACGATTGTTTGGCCGCTTAACTTCTATAAACGCCAGCGGCAACCCATTAATCAACAACGTAATATCTGGTCGGAATTCATCATCATCTTTTCTATAGGTTAGCTCGGTGACAACATTTAAGGTGTTGTTATTAAAGTCTTCTAAATCGATGAGGCGTACACCGGATTTATCTATGAGCTTTTTATAAAAGGCTTTGCCTAGGTCTTCATTTTCAAGGGTAAGCGACACATCAGAGAGGTATTGCTTGGCTTCTAGATCGCTTAGCGCGGGATTGATACGCTTGATGCTTTGGAAAAAGATGTCTGTAAAGATGTTTGTTGATTCGTCCCACGTGACCTTTGGATCTTTTAGAGACAGATAACCATAGCCCAAACGCATTAAAT
>CAWCVU010000023.1:0-38356 GCA_963798975.1 uncultured Gammaproteobacteria bacterium | reverse complement strand
CACTCAACCATTTTTATGCCACAAGCTGTGGTTTTTCCTAAAACCCACGAAGATGTGGTGTTCATTACACAATTATGCAATCAATATGAAATTTCATGGGTGCCTATGTGGGATTGGGTTCTGGTGTGTAGGTGTGTGTGCCGATTAAACAAGGTACTAGTGGTATCGATGCTGCGTATGCAGGATATTATAATGTATAGACCCAAGCAATCGTGTGATGATAGCACAGCTAGGCGTCACTAATTTTGCAATTCAACAAGCTGCAAAAGCACACGGTTGATTTTGGCTACCCCATCCAGGCAGTCGTGAGTTCTGTAGTTTAGGGGGTAATTTATCCCATGATTCTTTAGGCCCTATGTGCAATCAAATACATGCACTACGCGCGAGAAACTAGTTGAGGATTAATTGCTGTGACTGGCGCAGGTGATACGATAACTACCGGTGCCTACACCACTAAAAGCGCCTGTTGGTTATGATCAACCCGATTATTAATTGGATTCTGAAAGTGGGACCTTGGTGACGATAACACAAGCCACTTTAAAATTATTACCCTTGCCCAGCAAGCAAATGACTTTACGTGCTCAGCACACCCGACTGGTATTGAAGGTGCAACGCAAGCGATTATTCAATTGATGTATCTCAGGCCGAATTACCTTCTGCATTAGAATTTATGGGATATGGCCCCCCCCCCCCCACAAGCTTTATTATTGATGGGTATTGATGGCAGTGAACACAGCATTAATGCAGTCCTTGAAATGGTCAGCTGACTGCTGCAAAAAACGCAGGAGTTAATTACCATAGATATTGCGAAATCTGAACAAGAAGCCCATCAGTTATGGCAAGCGAGACTGGCGTTGTCACCTTGTTTATATCATGTGGCACCTAAAAAAATTAATGAAGATATCGTTGTGCCTGTGTCACGTATCCCTGATTTAAATGCAGGCACTTGAAAATTATCAAACCAATTGGTATTCCCATCGTCAAGTTCTTGGTCATGCAGGTAATGGCAGGTTCATGCTAATTTCTTAAATGCAATCATCCCGCAAACACACAACAAGAAATACAAGCAAACCCCGTTTGGGCATGTATTTAGTTTAGTACTCCATTTAAATGGAAGTTTATCAGGCGACATGTGCATAAAGGTCCTTAAGCAAACAAGGGATCTTCTTTAGTCAAGAAAATTGATCCCCATAGTATAAATTTGATGCGACAAATTAAATGTGTTTTTTGATTCAAAAGGGATTTTTCAAATTCCTGGGAAAAATTTTCCCATAGCCTACTAAGACATCGCAACCACTTTTTGAATCACCACCGGCTCACAGGGAGCATCATCAAAAAAGGTGCTACGGCCACAGGTGGCCAGTGCGCTGATTTTATCTAGGATCTCCCATCCCTTTAATGACTTTACCAAATAAGTGCATAGCCATTGTGTATATCAAATAATTCATTGTCTTTTAGATTAATAAAAAATTCAGTGGCAGCAGAGTCTGGTCTTATTTCTGTGCATCATCGCCACAGGCACCTTTGTAATGTTCGGGAGAAGCAATTCCATTGTGGAATTGACTCATGTCCTATTTTGGAATGGCAACTTCTATCATATAAACCGGCTTGTATAATAAACCCAGGTAGCACTTGGTGAATTAAAATATCATCATAAAAATCTTCTTTCACATATTGAATAAAATTTTCTAATGGTTTTGGGGTGAGATTATCAATATAACTCGACCTAACGTCCATAGTTAGTTCTATCTGAACAACAGAATGGTTAGCTGGATGAATTATATCTTGTTCCAAAGAAGTAGAACTAGTGGGAGTCTCGTTACAACCCATAAGTATTATACAAAAGACTCAGTCCTTGGCATTAATATCTAATATATTTTTCATCATAACCTTAAACTCCTGCAATATCTATGTTATTTTTATCCCAAGCTAGGTATATTTTTTGAGCATTTAATTATATTATAACATTCTGAACATGAAGAGAACATTAAACCATGTCATCAACCGTTAAAACCCATGTTTGCACCTAGTTCCAACTGGCCATTTACATTTAAGGAAATATGCTGCTTGCCAAAAAAAACCGGTGGGAAATTTTTATTACGCATCGAAGACAGTGATGCCCAAAGAAGTGAGCTAGTATTCTTAGATAGCCTTATGCAAGATTTGTGCTAATTTCTTTGGGAGTGAGAAAAGTCCAACAAGGCTGTGTATTATGTCTTATTTGCAAGCGGATATCATGAATAGTTATCAACAACTTTTAAAGACTCGCTAACCCGCAAGTGGGCATCTCCTTGTTGATGTAGAGAATCAATTAGCCTTTAGCCGTAAAATGGAATACCTTTAATTTTCAGGCTAAGGCACCACGCTATGCGGAATCTTTGTGCACATTTAACACCCGAAGAAGTAGCGCATAAAAAAACACAAGGCTTAGCGTATACTTTACCATATTGTTACCGAAAAAGAAAACAGCTGCGTTTGACGATCTTGTTAAGGGGCAGCAAAAATTTTCAAAGTGATGGATTCGGCGATTATTAAGTGCTCAACTAATGCACCCTCGTTCATGTTTCGGACAGCCATTGATGATAGCGCTCATGCAAAGTCACTTATGCCGTTCGTGGTGAACATCGACTTAACCAATACGACCCGACAAATTTTTAATTTTAGAAGCACTAGAGAATTTATCTAGTTTATGGACATATCACTTTAAATCGCTCGCCCAGATAATGTCCTCTAACTCAAGCGTCATGGCGCAAGAAGCGTTCGTGAATTACGTGCGCTTGGATTTTTACCTGAAGCACTGAATAATTACCTGGCACGTTTGGCTGATCATCATCCTGAAAATGAATTGTATACCTTAGCGGATTTATCAAAACATTTCACTGAAACACAACTGGGGCGCTCTGCTGTATGCTACGATGAAAAACAATGAGAATATCGGCAAAAGGTGAGTTTCTAGGCCCGTTTTCATTTCTGATGCATAATTTTCCACTTGGTTAACCTTAGAAGTGGGGGACGTAGTTCCACATGATAAACATCAAGCATTTTCGGCGGATTAGTTAGATCCGAAGTGGTATTGCCAAACGACGGAAACACTGCGCTGCGTGCATTCACTGAAGACTTAGCCTATAGCGACGAAACAAAAGCAATCCTACAAACCAATCCATAACTTTTCAAACTTGCTCAAGAAGAAGTTGAACATTATTCACAATTATTGGAAAAACTAAAAGCAGCAGGTTTTAAAGGTAAAGAATTATTTCAACCCCTACGCGCTGCCTTAATGAATACTCTACAAAAGGTTTGATAATTAGCACCTTGGTGGGAATTATTATCAAAAGAATTACGCACACAAAGATTGAATAGGGATTTTCATGTTACAAATCCATAACACCTTCACTCAACAAAAAGAAATATTTAAACCAATTAATCCGCCCAGCAAGTTCATATGTATGTTTGCGGAATTACGGTTTACGATTTTTGTCATATTGGCCATGCGCGCATGCTGGTGGCTTTTGATTGATTATATCGTTATTTACTTCACGCGGTTATGAAGTAACTTATGTGCGAAATATTACTGATATCGATGATAAAATTATCAATCGCGCAGCTGAAAATAATGAAACCAATAGATACCTCAGTGACTACGCATTATTCAAGCCATGCATGAAGACTTTAAAGCATTAAATATTTTGCCGCCAACACATGAACCCGCGCAACGGAATAATGCATCAGATGATCGCAGATGATAGAAAAATTAATTAACAATGATTTTGCTTATGTTGCCGAAATGGTGATGTTTATTATGCATGTTAAGCGATTTAACACTTATGGCGAACTTGCGCATCGCGATCTTGGAAGATTTATGCAGGTGCACGCGTTGATATCAATGAAGATAAACAAGATCCGATGGATTTTGTATTATGGAAACAGCCAAACCCGGTGAGCCGAGTTGGGATTCGCCTTGGGGGATGGGCGTCCAGGTTGGCATATTGAATGCTCAGCAATGGCGAAGATTGTCTTGGGTGAAACTTTCGATATTCATGGCGGTGGTCTTGATTTAACTTTTCCTCATCATGAAAATGAAATTGCGCAATCTGAAGCTGCGACCAACAAAAAATTTGTTAATATTTGGATGCACAGTCGGTTTTGTGAAGTGAATAAAGAAAAAATGTCCAAATCTTTGGGTAATTTTTTCACGATTAGAGATGTTTTAAAAATATTATGCTCAAACTATCCGCTATTTTTTAGTCGCCAGTCATTATCGCAGCCCAGTGAATTATTCTGTTGATAATTTATCAAAAGCCAGGATGCGCTGTGAACGTTTATATTTAACACCGCTGCGAGGGCAATGTCATCGAGAATCAATTATGAAAACAATGCTTATGAATCGCGCTTCGATCAAGCCATGGACGATGATTTCAATACCCCCGAAGCCATCGCTGTTTTGCGAGCTTTCAAAGAAAATCAACATTGCACGCGATTACTATCCCAAAGAAGCTGATGAACAAGTAAGTGGATTAAAAAAATGTCACAATATTTTCAGGAGAACTTCTGTCTAGGTATCCACAAACCTATTTACAACAAACCACCCAAGATTCAGCCAAAATCCAACAATTAATACTAGCTCGCTAACAAGCCCGCCTAAGAGACTTTGTCAAAGCGGATGTCATCCGTAAACAGCTGACCGATTGGGTATCCTCTGACTCAGCTGAAGCAACACGTGGCGCAAAGCATAAAGCGAGATTAATAATGTACCCAACAAAAGTTTCTTGACGAACATAATTTAAATGGTAATATAGTGCCATTATTCCTTATTGCAATAAAAATATAATGGCACTATATTACCATTTAAATTATGTTCGTCAAGAAACTTTTGTTGGGTACATTATTAATATTGGCTTATGCTTTGCGCCACGTGGTGCCTTTGGCGGAATCTTCTAAAATGATGCCTAAATCGGTCAACTGTTTACGGATTTCATCTGCTTTGGCAAAGTCTTTGTTTAGTCGGGCTTGTTTACGAGCGTAAGTATTAATTGTTCGATTTCGGCTGAATCTTGGTTGGGTTGTTGTAAATAGGTTTGTGGGTTTTCTGTGAACATAAATCCCTAAATATTGGCTAATTTTTTTAATAGGCTTGCTAGTTGATCAGCTTCATCTGGATGATGATCCCGTGCGATGTTGATTTCTTTTGATAAGTCGCACAAAACACCGAATGGCCTCTGGTGTATTGATATCATCATCCATGGCTTGATAGAAACGTTGGACGTAAGGATTATTTTCATCTAATTGAATATCAATTAATTTTGCTATCGCGTAGTGTTAAATATAAACGTTCACAGCAAGTTCTGGCTTGTTGTAAATTTTCTTCGAATAATTCACTGGACTTCGATAATGGCTGGCTATTAAAAATAACGGATAGTTTGTGCATCATAGTTCTTTAAATACATCACGAATTGTGAAAAAATTACCTAATGATTTTGACATTTTTTCTTTATTAACTTGCAACAAATCCGATATGCATCCAAATATTTACAAATTTTTTATTTGCTGCCGCTTCTGATTGGGCAATTTCATTTTCATGATGCGGAAATTTCAAATCATGACCCACCGCCATGAATATCAAATGGTTCGCCTAGATAATGTGCTGGCCATCGCCGAACATTCAATATGCCAACCCGGACGGCCCTTCCCCCAAGGTGAATCCCAGCTGGGTTCACCAGGTTTTGCAGCTTCCATAATACAAAATCTAAAGGATCCTGTTTAGCTTCATTAATTTCAACGCGTGCACCGGCGCTAAATCTTCAATATTCTCGATGTGATAATTTTCCATAACTTGAAATTTTCTCACATGATAATAAACATCACCATTTTTCGCTACATAAGCATAATCTATTATTAATTAAGTTTTTAATCATCGCGATCATTTGCGGAATATATTGTGTTGCGCGAGGTTCTTGATTCGGAGTAATACATCTAAGCATGTAAATCTTCGTGCATAGCCTCAATAAAACGTGCAGTAAGGCTTCTACAGTTTCATTATTTTCATCAGCACGCTTAATAATTTTATCATCGATATCGGTAATATTACGCACATAATTTACTTCATAGCCTCGAGCATTGAAATAACGGACAATCACATCAAAAGCCAACACAGTACGTGCATGGCCAATATGGCAATAATCATAAACCGTCATCCGCAAACATACATTTTCACTTCGCCCTTCGATTAACGGTTTAAATAATTCTTTTTGTTTGGTAAAGGTATTATGAATCTGTAACATGAACACCCCGATTCAATCTTTCTGTACGTAATTCGGGTGGTAAATTCCACTACGGTGCTAATTCTGGACCTTGTAAATTGCCTCATTAAGGCAGCGCGTAAAGGTTGAAATAAGGCTTTGCCTTTAAAACCTGCGGCTTTTAAATTTTCGAATAATTGTGTTTAATGTTCAATTGTCCCCTAGCTAGTTTAAAAAATTCTGGGGAATGGTGTCTAGGACCGCTTTAGCTTCATCGATATAGGCCAAGTCTTCAATGAATGCACGTTGGCCGCATATTTTAGCATCATTGGTAATACCAATTCGGATCTAAATCATGCGTAAATCGCTTGACGTTTATCTATAAGGAACTAAGTCCCCTACTTCTAAAGTTAACCAAGTCCATAATTCTTGATCAGATAAAGACGATCTAAATCACTTTTGCCAATATTCTAATTGTTTTCATCATAACGTGCAGCAGAGCGACCGAGTTGTTTTTCGGTGAAATGTTCAGATATATTAGGTAAAGCATATAATTCATTTTCCTGTAAAATGGTCCAAAATGTGCTCAGGAAATGATTCAATGCTTCAGGCAAATAATCTAATGCTCACGTAATTCACGTCACGCTTTTAGCATCATGACGCTTTAGATAAAGGACTATTATCTGGATCGACAATTAAGTATATTTCCATAGTGGGGCATGGGTAAGCCTAGGGCTTCGAGAATTAAAATTTGTCTGGGCGTATTGGTTAAGTGATCTTCACCACGAACGGCATAGGTCACTTGCATTAACGCATTATCTATCGCATTGCAAAACATAAAAGAGGGCGCATTAGTTGAGCGCTTTAATAAAATCACCCAAATCGATCACTTTCAAAATTTTGATGACCTTTGATGAGATCATCAAATCGCACTGTTTGCTTTTTAGGTACACGAAGCGTGAAGTATACGCTAACCTTGAGCTTTTTACTTCGCCACTTCTTCGGCGTTAAATTTGCGCAAGTACCCGCATAGCGTGGTGCATTGTCCTGAGGCCATGTTGCATTTTACGGCTAAAGGCTAATTGTTCTTCAGTGCAAAAACAAGGATAGGCTTGGTTGGCTGTCTAAAATTGTTGGTAATATTGTTCATAAATATCCATACGATCAGCTTGTAAATAAGGGCCGGCATCGCCGCCTTGTTCCGGACCTTCATCCCACTCGTAATCCTAGCCAGCGTAAATCTTGCATCAGGCTATCTAAGTATACTAGCTCACTTCTTTTGGCATCGCTGTCTTCGATTCGTAGTAAAAATTCCCCGCCAGTTTTTTGGCAAATAAGTAATTGAACAAAGCCGTCCGCATATTGCCTAAATGTAAATGGCCAGTTGGACTGGGTGCAAAACGGGTTTTAGCGGTCGTTGACATGGTTTAATGTTCTCTTCATGTTCAGAATGTTATAATATAATTTAATCTCGAATAAATATCTGTAGTATCCGATAAAAATAACATAGATATTGCAGGAGTTGTATGGTTATGATGAAAAATATATTAATTTTAATCCTATGACTGAGTGTTGTGTATAATCCTTATGGGTTGTGATAATAGTCCCACCAATCCTACTTCTCTGGAACAAGATATAATTCATCCAGCTAACCATTCTGTAGTTCAGATAGAAACTAATTATGGACCTATTTGGGTCGAGCTATATTGATGATTTGACCCCAAGACTGTTCAAAATTTTATTCAATATGTGAAGAAGATTTTTATAATGATACTTTGGTCCATCAAGTGCTACCTGGCTTTATTATACAAGCCGGTGTTTATGATAACGAATTCCATGCAAAATAGGTCATGAGACTATTCGCACTTAAGCGAGTTTCTCGCCTAAACATACCGCGGTACGGTCGCGATGATGCGCGGCAATGAACCGGATTCGGCTACTACTGAATTTTTTATTAATCTAAAAGACAATGAATTATTTGATATTCAAAATGGCTATGCTGTATTTGGCAAAGTCGTTAAAGGCATGGAAGTCCTAGATAAAATCAGCGCACTGGCCACCTGTGACGGTGGCCCTTTTTTGATGATGTTCCCTGTGAGCCAGTGGTGATTCAAAAAGTGGCCGCGATGTCTTGGTTGGCAATGGGAAAATTCTTCCCTGGGTTCAAAATCCCTTTTGGATCAAATAACACATTTAATTTGTCTCATTAAATTTAAACTATGGGGATCGATTTCTTGACTAATAATGCCTGTTTACTTAGCCTATGCCATGCTCGCCGGATAAACTTCCATTTAAATGGAGGACTAAACTAAATACGGCTTGTAAACAGGGGTTTGCTTGTCGGCTTGTTGTGTGTTTGCGGGATCATACATTAAATTCACGTGGATATTCCCATTACCTGCATGACCAAAACTGACGATGGGAATACCAAATTGGTTTGATAATTTTTCAAGTCCTGCAATTAAATCAGGGATACGTGACACAGGCACAACGATATCTTCATTAATTTTTTTAGGTGCCACATGATATAAACAAGGTGATAAACGCCGTCTCGCTTGCCATAACTGATGGGCTTCTTGTTCAGATTTCGCAATATCTATGGTAATTAACTCTGAGTTTTTTGCAGCAGCACTGACCATTTCAAGGACTGCATTAATGCTGTGTTCACTGCCATCAATACCCATCAATAATAAAGCTTGTGCTTCACCAGGCAAATCAACACCCCCGTATTGACGCACTAATCCCACTGTGGTTTTATCCATAAATTCTAATGCAGAAGGTAATTCGGCCTGATGCATCAATTGAATAATCGCTTGCGTTGCACCTTCAATACTGCGGTATGTAGCACGTAAAGTCATTTGCTTGCTCGGCAAGGGTAATAATTTTAAAGTGGCTTGTGTTATCGTCGCCAAGGTACCCTTCCGATCCAATTAATAATCGGGTTAAATCATAACCGACCACGCTTTTAGTGGTGTAGGCGCCGGTAGTTATCGTATCACCTGCGCCAGTCACAGCAATTAATCCTAAAGTATTCTCGCGCGTAGTGCCGTATTTGATTGCACGTGGGCCTGAGGAATTATGGGATAAATTACCCCCTAAACTACAGAACTCACGACTGCCTGGATCAGGTGCCCAAAATAAACCGTGTGCTTTTGCAGCTTGTTGAATTGCAAAATTAGTGACGCCTGGCTGTGCTATCATCACACGATTGCTTGGGTCTATCTTTATAATATCCTGCATACGCAGCATCGATACCACTATACCTTGTTTAATCGGCACCGCGCCGCCTACAGCACCAGAACCCAATCCACGTGGCACCATAGAAATTTCATATTGATTGCATAATTGTGTAATGAACACCACATCTTCGTGGGTTTTAGGAAAAACCACAGCTTGTGGCATAAAAAATCGTTGGGTGCTGTCTGTACCATAGGGCCAACATTGTTCGGGCTCAGTAAAATAAATTCTGAATCAATACGCTGTTGCAGCGCCGCTAAAAATTCAGAATTAATCAACATATTCAAATGCTCGCACCACGGGCTCTACCCCACCTGTTGAGCGTGCCAGCTCGGTCAGTGCATCAGCTTGCGCGCGAGAAACGATACCCATTAAATAAACTACATCATGTTCTGTGATCACTTTGGTATGTAAGGGGTTAATATCATTAAAACCTGAAGAAGATTTTATTTTTGTAGTGATCCACGCATCGTGTGAACGGGTCACAAAAGAGGTCGGCTCGCCTACTTCCAGCTCGTTATAGACTTTCACGCACTTTTTCAGTGTTTTGTGCCAATTCTCCAATTTTATCTTTAGCTGCTTGTGAGGCCACTTGTCCAACCAATAGAACAACTTCGTTGTAACTAACGATTACAATATGGGATTTGGCATCTAAATTAATATGCTCGTACTCATCAATGGCATCGCGAACTTTTATTTCTGTGGTTTGATCATCTATCACCGTACCTGTCGTACGCTTATCGTAAGCAATTTTAGCACCTGCCGCGCTACCCACAACAGCTCGTGTCACGCAAGCAGATAAAAAGAAAGTGCTAGCTATCACCACTACTAATAATTTAAATTTGATATGAAATAGGCCATCTTCACATCACCTCACCAAAAATTTGGTTATCAATTAAATCACATAAATAATGTATCACGCATAAATGGATTTCTTGAATCCGTGCAGTTTGTTCATGGGGAACACGAATTTCTACATCTGTCTGTGAATCTAGCACTTGCGCTAGTGCTCCGCCACTTTTCCCAGTTAAGGCCACAACAAACATACCTGCATCATGGGCACTTAATACCGCTTGGACAATATTATTTGACGCACCACTGGTACTGATCGCCAGTAATACATCCCCTTTTTGCCCTAGAGCGCGAATTTGTTTACTGTAAATTTCATCATAATGGTAATCATTAGCTATAGAAGTCAAAGCGGACGTATCGGTTGTCAGTGCAATAGCCGGTAATCCTGGTCGGTCTCGCTCAAAACGATTAATCAATTCTGAGGAGAAATGTTGAGCATCGGCCGCAGAACCGCCATTGCCGCAACTGAGAATTTTATGACCGCTGAGCAAGGCTTCAACCATCACTTGGGCCGCTTGTGCGATATGCGCAGGTAAAATATCTGCAGCGGTAATTTTAGCTTCAATACTGGCGCTAAATAATTGCGTCAGCCGTGCGATTACATCCATAGGACCTCATAATGAAAATGCGTGTTTTACCCAACGAATGATGGGTTGTTCTTTTGAGTATGTTATGCCAATTACATCAAAACGACAAGGATATGTATCTAACCAGCCCTTCTTTTGTAAATATAATAAGCCCGTACGCCATAAACGCTGCTGTTTATGATAGCTAATGCTCTCTATCGGATCATAGCCGTCCGCCTTAGTCCTGGCACGCACTTCCACAAAAACCACAATGTCCTTTTCTCGCATAATTAAATCAATTTCGCCAAGACGGGTCGAAAAATTACGCGTAATGAAGGTTAAACCTTGCTTTTGCAAGTATTCACAGGCGAGGTTTTCAGCCTGATTACCGATTTCTTGCCGCAAGGTTAGATTATAAGACACGCGGTGCTCCTTGGACAAAACGAGCGCATTGTGGCTGGCGAACCATAAATCCACTGCTGTCCATAGATAATCGACCTGTTGCGCCGTTATACCCGAACTCAGGATTAGCACTAAACAGCTTAATGTCTTTTACTACGGTGTAAGCGTCAACGCCAAAGGCAAATAAACGCTCTTGTGAGGCAGGCTGCGTTAATAGTTGACTCGCTGCAGCATTTAATTGAGCGTTGCGTGATCCGGGATTGACTATCCATGGGCTATCGCAAAAAATAATGCCGTTGAGATCATTATCAAGACCTGGATTAGGTGTACCCGAATAGATATTCGCCATCGCATAAATGGGCACATTTTGGGCATAATAAAATTTCATTAAAGGCGGTATTTGACGACCTTGTTGGGGCTTTGCCACTAAAAATATAAAATCAAGATCTTGCCTGCGGCGAACAAATGTGGTCTCACCACCGTTTTTTGTTTCTTCAACTTTTAATAAATAATGCACGGGATCTTCTAGCGGCCTATCATTATCAAAATAAACCACATCGCTGACCTGCCCACCCAATTGTTCAAAACGTTTTTTAAATGAAGCCGCTGCACGCCGACCAAATGCGTCTTTTTCAACCAAACCGACGGCATGCTGGTGACCATCCTGCCTGGCTTGCTCGGCTAAACGAAAAGCTTCATCTTCAGGACTTAAGGAATAGGGATAAAGATAACGTGGTAAATGTGTGCGCCCCTCTAAGGTGTTCATGGCTATCACTATCGTATGATTGTCTACTGTTTTGCCATCTAATAAGGTTTCCAATCCCGGCTTTGTCAGAGGTCCAACAATAATATTAGCCCCTTCATCGATAGCTTGCGTATAAGCTTTTACAACGTCCTGATCTGCTTTCGTATCATATATGCGCACGTCGGTTTGTGTACTCAAGTTATTGGTAGCATTTAAATAATAAGCACTAATAAAACCATCCCTAATCGCAGTTGCCGCGACAGAAAATTGGCCGGTAAGGGGTAATAATAAAGCAATCTGGGGAATGCCCACATCTTCTGCAACTGGGGCAGCATAATTGGGAGGTGCTGCGCTGGGTGTTTCACTTGGAGCGGCTGGTTTTTCTTTTTCTTTTTTAGATTGCCAAAACCAAGCAAAGGTACTCGACTCTTCCGATTTTGCTAGGGTCAAATCTGTCACTTCAACATTCGCATAGGTCGTTGCAGTCATGGTCATTAACATAAAAATTGCGTACAATAGTGTTTTCATCAGGTTTGGATCACTTTAAAAATTAATATGCTCGGAACATTATACATTGTGGCATCTCCCATTGGGTGTTTGCAAGACATCAGTGCGCATGCACTCGATATTTTACGTCGCGTGGATCTGATAGCCTGTGAAGATACTCGCCACAGCGCAACATTATTACACCATTATGGCATTAGTACACCGCTTAAAGCCTATCATAGCCATAATGAAGCAAGCTGCAGTACTTTTTTGTTAGAAAAATTAAGCCTAGGTTTATCGATAGCCTTGGTCAGTGATGCCGGCACGCCCTTAATTCATGACCCTGGTTTATCGATAGTACAACAAGCACGGTTAGCGGGTGTACGGGTTGTGCCTATTCCGGGCCCATGCGCCTTAATTACGGCCTTAAGCGCGTCGGGTCTGCCGGCTGGCCAATTTGTTTTTGAAGGGTTTTTACCTATAAAAACTACTGCGCGACAAAAACAATTGCAAACCTTGCAGCATGAAACCAAAACCATGGTTTTTTATGAAGCCCCACATCGTATTTTAGAAAGCATAGAGGATATGATTAAAATATTCGGTGCAAATAAACAAGCGGTGCTGGCGCGTGAATTAACTAAAATGCATGAAACTATTTTATCTGGCCCTTTGTCCGAATTATTAATCCAGCTTAACAATGATCCTAATCAGCAAAAAGGCGAATTTGTAGTACTGATAGCTGGCGAAACAGAGCGCTTAACAGATGATGCAAGTTTTGAAGCCAAACGCATCTTTGATATTTTAAAAACAGAATTACCCCATAAGCAAGCAGCGGGTTTAACCGCTAAAATAACAGGGGTTGCAAAGAATACAGTCTATCAGTGGGGACTTGAATGAAACCAAATTATTTAAAACTACTCCTCGCCTTTGGCGCAGGTGGTCTTTTGCCCCTGGCTTTTGCGCCTTTTCATTGGTTTTTTTTAGCACTACTTTGCCCTGCAGTATTGGCTTGGCTTTGGCAGGAGAGTAATAAAAAATTTGCTTTTTTAAGCGGCCTTGCTTTTGGCTTGGGTTTATTTGGCATGGGTACTTCATGGATCTTTGTCAGCGTTCATCAATTTAGCGATACGCATATTCTTATCGCCATACTCATCACTCTATTATTTGTGTTAACGCTTGCCTGTTTCATTGGCCTACAAGGTTTATTTTATCGCTTTTTTATTAAACAACCGAATTTCTTTATCCTCTTATTAGCGTTCCCCAGTGTCTGGGTTTTATTTGAATGGCTGCGCAGTTGGTTATTAAGCGGCTTTCCCTGGTTATATTTAGGCTATAGCCAAATCGATACACCATTAGCTGGCTTTGCACCTATTTTGGGCGTCTATGGTGTTTCTTGGTTATGTGCTGTTTCTGGCGTACTCATCCTTAGTTATTTTTTATTTCCTAAACGTTTTTACCTACTCAGTACTGTATTACTGATTAGCATTTGGGTTGGCGGCTTTGGATTAAAACAGATCAATTGGACACAGGCTTTGGGCGAGCCCATTACTGTGGGTTTATTACAAGGCAATATTGATCAAAATCTCAAATGGGAAAAAAGCACGCAAAAATTTATTATTGCACGCTATGAAGAACTCACAAAACAAGCACCAAATGCACAAACGATTATCTGGCCCGAAGCAGCTTTGCCAGTGGCCCTACCCTATGCGCAACCTTTATTGAACAGATTTACTGAACAGCTGCAAGCACAAGGAAAAAATGCTCTCATCGGCCTGCCTATTCAAAATCCTGATCAACGTTTTTATAATGGCATAGTGGCTATTGGAGAAAATGCCGAAGGTATTTATTACAAACGTCATTTGGTCCCTTTTGGGGAATACGTACCTTTTGAAAATATCTTGCGTGGTATGATTGATTTTTTTAATTTACCCATGTCGTTTATGAGTTCAGGACCTAATCAGCAAAAGTTATTACAGGCAGGAACCTTAACTTTTGCTTCATTGATTTGTTATGAAATTGTTTATCCCAATTTGACTTTAGACAGCGCTAAAGGCGCCAATATTTTATTAACCATCAGTAATGATGCTTGGTTTGGAGTATCCCTAGGCCCACATCAACATTTTCAAATGGCACGCATGCGTGCGCTGGAATTGGGCCGTTATCTTGCCCGCAGCACTAATAATGGGATTACCGCCATAGTCGATCCTAAAGGCAAAGTCATAGCGCAAGCGCCACAATTCGTGGCAACTACTTTAGTAGGCGAAGTATGGGCTTACCAAGGTCAAACGCCCTTATATTTTTTAACACATTATTTTATGTTATTATTATCTAGCTTATTCTTTTTAAGCGCAGTATTATTAACTCACTCTTGCAAACACATGGAACGTCACAATGCAAAGCAAAGTCGCTCGTAAAACCCAGCCCCTAGTATTTAAGGGTAATGCCTATACCTTAACTACATTACAGCTGATGACCTTGGAACTTGAACATATAAAAGCCACCCTGGCAGATAAAATTGCGCAAGCACCTAAATTTTTTGAGCATATCCCTTTAGTACTAGATTTACAAAAATTGACAAGTGAAATATCTGCTGAACATTTACGTGAGGTATTAAATTGCTTGCGACAACATAAACTTATTCCTATAGGTATACGGGGCGCAGATGCCACCTTACAACAAACAGCCTTGGCACAAGGGATAGCGTGTCTATCTGATACTAAAATGACCGAGTCGGCACCGACTAAAGAGACTGCAAAAGTGCAAGTTAGCGCTTCTAGTCCAACGCGTATCATTACTCAACCCGTGCGTTCTGGACAACAAATTTACGCACAAGGTGGTGATTTAATAGTGTTAGCCACAGTCAGTCACGGTGCAGAAATCTTGGCCGATGGTAGCATACATGTTTATGCGCCTCTTCGTGGTCGTGCACTAGCCGGCGTGATGGGCGATACTAATACTTATATTTTTTGCCAAAGCCTGGAAGCAGAACTTATTTCTGTGGCCGGCCACTACCGGATCAGTGAACAACTCAAAGAAACCGCGTGGCAACGTGCAGCACAAATTTCTTTAAGTGATGGCCACTTGAGAATTGCGCCATTATAGACAATAATTAATTATCATTTTAGAAGGATCTTTACATTGAACAAAAAAGCACAAGTTATCGTTGTTACCTCTGGGAAAGGCGGTGTGGGTAAAACTACAACGAGCGCCGCAATTAGTACCGGTCTAGCTTTGCGCAAACATAAAACCGTAGTAATTGATTTTGATGTGGGCTTACGTAATCTAGATTTAATCATGGGCTGCGAACGTCGCGTTGTGTATGATTTTATTAATGTCATCAACAAAGAAGCCAATCTCAGTCAAACTTTAATCAAAGACAAACGGGTAGAAGATTTATATATTCTGCCAGCCTCACAAACCCGTGATAAAGATGCATTGACTAAAGAAGGCGTCTGTGAAGTCATTGATGAGCTCAAAGAACGTTTTGATTTCATCGTCTGCGATTCCCCCGCAGGCATTGAAAGTGGCGCACTGATGGCCATGTATTACGCCGATCATGCCGTGGTCGTCACTAACCCTGAAGTTTCTTCGGTACGTGACTCTGATCGTATTTTAGGTATTTTATCAAGCCGTGCGCGTCGTGCAGAATTGGGTCTTGATCCCGTAAAAGAATATTTGCTACTCACCCGCTATTCACCTGAGCGTGTAAAACGCGGTGAAATGTTAAGTGTTAAAGACGTAGAAGAAATTTTATCCATACCCTTATTGGGCGTGATTCCTGAATCTAAAGCGGTATTACGTGCTTCTAACGAAGGTACACCTGTGATACTGGATCAAAACAGTGATGCCGGTAAAGCTTATCAAGATGCTGTATCGCGCTTCTTGGGTGAGAAAACACCTCATCGCTTTATTCAAACTAAAACTATCCTTGAACGTTTATTTGGAGCCGAAGCATGAGCCTATTAGACTTTTTCCGTCCGCATATGCGCCGTGCTAATGCATCCGTTGCCAAAGAGCGTTTGCAAATCATAGTCGCTCACCAACGTGGCGGTAAGCATCCCGATTATTTACCTTTATTACAAAAAGAATTGCTCGAAGTCATCAGCAAATATGTGAAGATTGATAAAGAACAAGTTAAAGTTGCGCTAGAACGTGATAATGAGTTTTCAGTACTTGAACTTAATATCATTCTTCCTGAAGAACGCGTGGCCAATAGTACAACCTAAAATTTATTCAAGCTCCTCAAAATCCCCTCGCGCCTAACGCGGGGGAAGATTTTGCACAGCAACGCACCCTGAAAAATGAGTTTTAAGAACCCGCGACCATCATCTTATCAAGCAAAATAGACCCGGTTAAAATATTACTACGTGTGTCTATATCATTGCCTACAGCTACCATATTGGCAAACATATCACGCAAATTGCCGGCAATAGTAATTTCATGCACCGGATATTGAATCTCACCATTTTCCACCCAAAAACCTGAAACCCCGCGCGAATAATCACCGGTTAAAATATTAACCCCCTGGCCCATGACTTCTGTGACATACAAACCCTGGCCCATTTCTTTGAATAAAGCATCTAAACTTAAATCATGGGGATCTATCATTAAATTATGCACCCCACCAGTATTGCCGGTAGGTTTTAAATTTAATTTACGCGCTGAATAAGTATCCAACATATATGAGCATAATATGCCTTCTTGAACAAAATCTTGGCTACGCGTGGCCAAACCTTCACTATCAAATGGCGAGCTGCCTAAGGCCCCAGGTATATGAGGGTTTTCATAAATACGCACAAAGTCAGGAAATATTTTTTGATTTAAATGATCACATAAAAATGAAGCATGACGGTATAAATTGCCGCCGGCAATAGCAGCGATAAAATGTCCTAAGAAACTACTGGCCATTTCTGCTGAAAAAATAATATTGGCAGGCCCAGTTTTAAGGCGTTTTGCATCTAATTTTTTTAATGCACGTTCTGCAGCCATTTCACCCACAATTTTTTCTGCTTGTAAATCATGTGCATTACGTGCGATGGTATACCAATAATCACGTTGCATGTCTTGTTTTTCTTGGGCTATTAAAGTGCAAGATAAACTGTGTTTACTGGTTAAACAACTACCGATAAAACCATGACTATTGGCATAAACGCCACAACCTTGGCGCGTGCTTAAGCCTGCACCCTCGGAATTCGTAAGCCGTTTATCCATTACCAGTCCAGCAGACTCGCAGGTTTTAGCCATTTCAATGGCATCCAGTGTTTCTAGCATCCATGGATGATATAAATCTAAATCAGGATAATTTTGCACCATGTCTTGTGCATCAGGTAAGCCGGCAAAAGGATCAGCTTGTGCAACTTTTGCAATTGCACAGGCCGTTTCTACGGCCAATTGAATATTATCAGGTGTCAAATCACTACTATTGGCGCACCCCTTTTGCTGGCCAAAATACACTTCAATACTCATTGCTTGATCGCGATTAAACGTTAAAGTATCCACTTCACCTAAACGCACCTCGACTTCATAACCCGTGCTTTTTTGCAGGGAAATTTGTGCTTGACTTGCACCCAAGGCTTTAGCTTGTTTTAATACATCAAGGGCAATATTTTTTAAATGATCGGTTTCTACTTGCATTTATTTTTTCGCTTTAAAAGAAAGGGCTGCGGAATTAATACAATAACGCATCCCTGTGGGTTGTGGACCATCGTCAAATACATGCCCTAAATGTGCATCGCAATGCGGGCAACGTACTTCCGTACGCATCTGGCCAATACTGGCATCTTGTTTTTCTGCTAAGGGCTTTTGAGTTTCCCAAAAACTGGGCCAACCGCTACCGGAATCAAATTTTGTATCGGATGAAAATAATACTTCCCCACAACATACGCAGCGATAAACACCCTCTTCATGATTATTGACATATTCTCCAGTAAATGGTTGCTCTGTACCGGCTTTTCGGGTAACGCGGTATTGCTCGGGCGTTAATTGTGCTTGCCATTCTTTATCTGATTTTTTAATACTCATGACGTTCCCCCAACAGTTAATTCATCAATTTTCAAGGTCGGTTGTCCCACACCTACGGGGACGCTTTGTCCAGCTTTTCCACAGACTCCAACTCCTGAATCCAGCTGTAAATCATTACCCACCATAGAAACTTTCAATAATACTTCCGGACCGCTACCTATCAGCGTGGCGCCTTTTACTGGCTGGTAATTTTTCCATTTTCAATTAAATACGCTTCGCTTGTTGAAAATACAAATTTACCCGAAGTAATATCTACTTGCCCTCCTGCAAAATTTACAGCATATAAACCTTTTTGTACCGAACGTATCATTTCTTCCGGATGATGAGGTCCGGGCAACATATAGGTATTGGTCATGCGCGGCATGGGTAAATGGGCATATGATTCCCTTCTGGCATTACCGGTCACTGGCATGCCCATTAGTTTCGCATTGAGTTTATCTTGCATATAGCCTTTTAAAATGCCATTTTCTATCAAGGTCGTACATTGTGTGGGTGTACCTTCATCATCGATATTTAGCGAACCGCGACGATTGGGCATGGCACCATTATCAACAACGGTACATAAAGGCGTAGCAACACGCTCGCCCAATCTATCATGAAATATAGAGCTTTTCTTGCGATTAAAATCACCTTCTAAACCATGGCCTACCGCTTCATGTAATAACACACCCGGCCAACCGTGACCTAAAATCACCGGCATTAAACCTGCAGGCGCGGGTATGGCCTTAAGATTAAGCGCAGCTTGTCGCACCGCTTCACTGGCATAATGGTCTAATAGTTCTGGCGTAAAATAATTGTAATCATAACGTCCACCGCCACCACTACTGGCTGCCTCGCGCCTACCTTTATCTTCCATAATCACTTGTACACCACAACGCACTAGAGGCCGAATATCAGCAACCATTTCACCCTGACTATTTAAAATTAATACTATCGTATAAGAACCCGACAAACTGGCTATGACTTGTTTAATACGTATATCTTTGGCGCGTACGGTCTGATCCAATTGTTGCAATAAGGCAATTTTCTGGGTTTGACTCAAACTGTGCAAGGGATCATCAGGCTGATACAGTTGTTGTGCAACACTCTTTTTGTGCCAAGCTTGAATTCTGATATCACTGTCTAATTGGGTAATACTGCGCGCAGCACTAGCGGCTTGTTGCAAGGCGGGTAAAATAATTTCATCCGAATAGGCAAAGCCGGTTTTCTCCCCACTTAAAACCCGCACACCCACACCCCGATCACTATTAAAAGTCGCATCTTTTACGATGCCATCTTCGATCACCCAAGATTCTTGTCTGCTTGATTGAAAATATAAATCAGCCTCATCAATCTGTCGGCCTAACAATTGATGTAAAACACTCGTTACATTTTGCTCGGTTAAACCACTGTTTTCCAGCAATACTTTTTCAGCAATCGAAAGTGGTGTGATAATGCTCATGTATTATTCTCCAGGATTAACTAAACGACCCATTTCCAAATTAAATACCTGATCGCAATTTTTTACAGTACTTAAGCGGTGTGCAATCAGTATAATCGTTTTTTTGTGATTCAGGCTATCTAAGGCCTCCATCAGTGCTTGCTCAGTGGCCACATCAAGTGCACTGGTGGCTTCATCAAAAACCAGTACTTGGGGATCATGATACAAGGCCCTGGCTATGGCTATGCGTTGTCTTTGGCCACCACTTAAGCGTACACCTTTCTCGCCAACTTCTGTTTGATAGCCTTGCGCTAATTCATTAACGATAAACTCATCGATATGGGCTAGGCTGGCTGCATATTTTATTTTTTCTAAATCAATTTTTTCATCGCTGACCCCAAGGGCAATATTTTTAGCTATCGTTGTATCGTGTAAATAAATATGTTGTGACACATAGCCTATAGTGTCTTGCCAGGCGCGCATATTATTTGCCGCCAGCGGCACATCATCAATATAGATATCGCCATGATTCGGCGTTAATAAACCTAATAATAAATCGATTACTGTCGTTTTGCCAGCACCGGTTTTACCCACAAAACCTACGGTCGTATTTTTTTGTATAGTGAGTGATAAGTCATGAATAATAGGCTTATCAGCGCCAGGGTAAGTGAAGCTCACATGATCAAATTGTATTTTTTCATTAAATATAATGGGTTTAATCAAATCCCTTGGCATATAGATTTTATTACTTTCAAGAAAATCTAATTCTTTTTCTAATAGATGGACTACCGGTGTATTGTATCTAATATTTGCAAAGCTATTAATCATGTTCTGTAATAAGGGCATCAGACGATAACCTGCAAAAGCATATAAAGAAATCAGCGGTAATATTTGGGTAATATCATGTTTTACTTTTAATAAATATAAGATGATTACTAAAATTCCGCCAAAGGCGATGACTTCTAGCAAATAACGTGGCAAGGCTGCAAATGCACTATTTTCCGCATTAAAACCCGCCAGTATAGTCGACGTTTGTTCAAACTCTTCCAATACCGTATGTTCCTTACCCAGCAATTTAATATCTTTAATGCCTTGTAAGGCTTCATTCAAGCACTTGACTTCACGGCTACGCAACTGGGTCGCGATACTCCCTTTACGCATTAAACGCTTACGTACGGTAAAAAATAACAGCGCATACAAGCCACCTAAAATAAAACAGATGATTAAGGCGAGCATGGGATCAATAAATACTAATAAAAGTAAAATAGCGAGGGTGACACACAAAGCTTTGATTAAAATTAAAAATGGATTTAATACCAAGCCTATCAAGCGGGACACTTCAACCGATATGTTTTTAACCATGACAGAAGTATGCCTGGATAAATAAAAAACATAGGGTTGATCTAAATATCCCGTGAGCAAACGTTTTGCAATTAAATGACCTTGGTGGAAGGAAAATTTAAGGGATAACCAAGTAATTATTGCCGCATAAGTATTACTCAGCAGTAAAAAACATAGCACACAACCGCCTAGAAAAAACATAAACTGATTCACGCTGTTAAAGCCGATAAACGTATAGACAGTGTTTAAATAGATATTGGTGCTCACCAATTGCGGGTCGGCAATCAAGGCTATAAACGGCATAATCAAGGAGATACTAAAGATCTCAACCAACCCGAGCAGGGCAATAAAAAAAAACAAGCCAATAAGCTTGATTTTGTCTTTTTTATTAAAAAATTTGAATAAAGATTTAATCATGCGTCTTATTATACCATAGACGCAACCCCTGTTACGTCTATGGTATGGGGCACTCTAGTCTACGACCAACATATTCTGATTACGGGTGAGTATCGATTCGCCAAGACCTTTTACTTCCAGCAAATCTTCGACCTTGGCAAATGAGCCATGTTGGTCGCGATAAGCAATAATGGCTTGCGCACGCGTCTCACCAATACCCTTTATTTGTTGCAGCTCTTCTGCTGTGGCTGTATTGATATTAATTGGGATAGTATTTTCGGCTAAGGCGTAAGGCGTAACACTGAGAATAGAAACAAGACACATCATAGACAAAAACAAACGTTTTATTGATTTCATTGAATGAACTCCTGCATTTTACATATTTGCCCCACGGATGTGGGGCTCCAGGTCTTCAATGATAAATAGTTCGCTTGAAAAAATCAATAATGTTTTGAATAATTATTCAACTTCGATCACATGCTGATAGAGCTCATGCAGGGGTAGTTGCATATAGTCTTTTTGAATATTTTTATGAACCAGCGCAGCGACATGCTTATTTAATTCTTGAGTCACTATGCCATGTAAATGTGGCCCTATCACAATAATCAACTGTGTATAGGCATGTTCCACGCGCCCTGACTCTAAAGTTTGCGCAATTTTGTGTGCAAATTGATGTAATTCTACCTGTTTGGTATTTGCCCGTTCAAAGGTCTCAGATTGACCATGCATGGGGTTTTCAAACTGTCCTGGTTTATCAAAACCAATCTCGCCTGATTTAAAGCGACCTTCAGGATTTTCCAAGGTCTTTAATAGCATCAACTCGCCTTTGACTTGACCTAATGCATAAATCTTAGCCACCGTTGTATCTGCAGCCACTACCCAAGTAATACTCATAGCGTTTCCTTAACATTAAAATATGAAATTTGTAGAAAAAGTATATGTAATGAAAGGCAGATGAGCAAGATTGGCGCGCCCGGAGAGATGATTCGGCGCCTTGCGCCTCACCCCTACGGGGTGCGCTAACGCGCATACAAATTGCCTTCGGCAATTATGTCGAACTAGTTGATTGAAAGTCGGCAGTTCGAACTGTAAGATTCGTGGAAATATAAGCGCGCCCGGAGAGATGATTCGGCGCCTTGCGCCTCACCCACGGGGTGCGCTAACGCGCATACAAATCGCCTTCGGCAATTATGTCGAACTAGTTGATTTAAAGTCGGGAGTTCGAATCTGCTAAGATTCGTGGAAATATAAGCGCGCCCGGAGAGATTCGAACTCCCGACCATCTGGTTCGTAGCCAGGTACTCTATCCAACTGAGCTACGGGCGCGTAGTATTTTAGTGTTCCGTATAATAACACGGAGAGAGAGGGATTGAACCCTCGATGAAGTAAGGCCCCATACTCCCTTAGCAGGGGAGCGCCTTCAGCCACTCGGCCATCTCTCCACTAAAGGTGGGATTATACACAGTTAAGCGCTCAAAAACAAATCGCGCGTGCATAAAGGACGGTGAACCTGAGTATATTTTAAAGGCCTGACGCAATAGTTGCCTAACTTGCTTCTTAACCAGTGGATTTAGCATTATCTTGCGCTAAATCCAATAAACTTTTCCCAGAAAAAACATAACCCTTAACCGTAATCTCTTCTATACGTACCGGGCCTTTTTCTAATAAATAAATATACTGCGCCTGTGGTTCAATGATCTCGCCAGTCAACGCGTCATGACTTAAATTTAATTCATAGCCTAAAGCGCTCGATAAATTTTTTTCGAATAGTTTAAACATACCCATAAATCTTGTTGACTGCTGTAAAGCTCATGCAAAATTTTCTCATAAGCTGAAAATAAAAAATCGCAGGGGGATTCTTTTAATATTAAACGCATCAATAATTCGTTGACGTATAAACCTGCGAATAAAAAATCGCCTTGCAATGCAACTTGTTGATTAATGCAGTCCGCCTGCAGGCCTTAACGTTTTGAGTTCATTACGGCCAACTGCGCTAATCATTAAAGGGAATAAAGGGTTGTAAAATACCGCGGTAACTGGATTTAGGACGTTTGGCGCCTTTAGCAATGACGCTGATACGTCCTTGTGGTGTTAATAATTCAACCAACAGGCTGCTTTCTTGATAAGGCCGAGTGTGTAACACATAAGCCGCTTCAAGTGCGTTTTTATGATTCATCCTGTTCATTGTAACCTAAGCTGTGTAAAGCGCGTGCGCTGTCTGCCCAATTTGCAAATACTTTCACCCACAACTTTAGCATGACTTTGGTCTGAAATAAACGACTCGAGTGCAATTCTCGATTGTGTGCCCATGGCTTTTAAGCGTGCGCCCTGCTTGCCTATCACTATCGGTTTTTGGCTATCGCGTTCTACCCAAATAATCGCGCTGATGGTTAATAAATCCGGTTGTTTATCAAAGGATTCAATGGCCACTGTAGTTGCATAAGGTAACTCTTGACCCAAACCACGTATTAATTTTTCACGTATCACTTCACTGGCTAAAAACCGATCGCTGCGATCAGTGCGATCAGTGAGTCCAAAATAAAAATGTTCTGTTTCGGGTAAATATTTTAAAATACACTGCTCAAGTTGTTCTAAGTGATAGCCCGTACGTGCTGATAAAGGCACAATTTCTGCAAATTCATATTGACCTGACAATTTTTGCAAATGCGGTAATAATACATCTTTATTGACTAACAAATCGACTTTATTAACGACCAATATCACCGGTGCTTTAATCTTTTTTAATTGCCGTAACACCCATTCATCACCGGCATTAAAATACAAGCCCTCTACAACAAACACGATGGCATCGACATCGTGTAGAGCACTGAGTGCCGTTTTATTCATGTATTGGTTAAGTTTATAAGGCGCTTGTTGATGGATGCCTGGAGTATCCACATAAACAATCTGGGCATTTTCTAAATTTTTAATACCTAGAATTTTATGGCGTGTGGTTTGTGGCTTGCGAGAAGTGATCGATAATTTCTCACCTAATAAATGATTTAATAAGGTCGATTTGCCAACATTAGGGCGACCCACTATTGCCACATAACCGGTATGCTTACTCATTATTTTCTAAAGCGGCAATCGTGATACTTGCAGCGGCTTGTTCTGCTGCGCGGCGGCTACGACCCATGCCTTGTGGGCGATTATGCAAACCTTGCACTTCACATTCTACGCAAAACTCTTGCTCATGGGGTGCGCCGGTTATGGATAAAATACGATAAATAGGCAAAGGTTGTTTGCGTGATTGTAAATATTCTTGCAATAAAGTTTTAGGATCTTTTTGCGATTCATCTAATTTAATAAAATCTAAGCGTGACGCATACCAGTTCAAAACAACATCCATACACTTATTTAAATTAGAATCTAAATAAATACCAGCAATAATGGCTTCTACCGCATCTGCTAAAATTGAAGGCCGTCTTGCACCCCCACTTTTAAGCTCGCCCACACCTAATTGTAAATATTCACTGATGGATAATTCATCAGCGACTTCACACAGGGTCTGCTGATTCACTAAAGTAGCACGCAAGCGGGTTAGCTGGCCTTCAGTCGCTTCGGGAAAACGATCAAACAAGGACTTTGCAATAACAAAATTAATAATGGCATCACCTAAAAACTCTAAACGTTCATTGTTTGAGCCAGGTGAGCTTTTGTGTGAAAGTGCTTGTTGCAATAATTCAGGGTGCTTAAATAAATAGCCTAAATTTCTTGATAATGTTACATGATCAACGGTCATAATGCCTCCTATTTAATCTTTGTTCCAATCCGTGAAAAGCGCACTGTAAAATCCTGCGAATCCCAGCTCATCCACAGTCCAAACGCTTTACCAATGATATTTTCTTCAGGTACAAAACCCCAAAAACGACTGTCATCGCTTGCATCGCGATTATCACCCAAAACAAAATAATGTCCCATCGGTACGGTGAGCGATATGTCTTGGCTCGCACCTAAGGTTTCATAAATGTCATGAGATGCATCAGGCAGTACTTCTTGAAAAACGCGCACCTGATAAGAGCCATTATCCGAGGTATTAGTTTGGGTACGTAATAGGGTTTTCGGGATCAATTCACCATTAATAAATAATTGCTTATTTTGATAAATAATTTTATCGCCCGGTAAACCGATCACCCTTTTGATAAAATTCACTTTAGGATCAGGTGGAAAACGAAATACCATTACATCACCACGTGCAGGCTCATTAAACGCCACGACTTTTTTATTAATAATGGGTAAACGAATACCGTAGGTGAATTTATTTACTACAATAAAATCGCCAACCAATAAGGTCGGTTCCATTGACCCCGTTGGGATACGATAGGGTTCAATAATAAAAGCGCGTAACACAAATACAAATAATAAAATAGGAAAAAATGATCGCGCATAATCAACCCATATGGGCTCTTTTGCCGCTGATTTTTTTGTAAGCATGTTTTTTTAAATAATTTTGTATCCACGGCCAAATCGCACCGGATATAACCGTTGCAAAAAATAATAATGCTGAAAAATCCCAAATCATTCTATCTCTCCTTTATTTTTCAACCTTCAATACTGCTAAAAATGCAGATTGCGGGTATTTCAATTTTACCAATTTGTTTCATACGCTTTTTACCGGCTTTTTGTTTTTCTAATAATTTCCGCTTACGGGAAATATCACCGCCATAACATTTTGCAGTCACATTTTTACGCAATGCTTTTACGGTTTGACGGGCAATAATTTGTCGCGCCGATCGCTGCTTGAATCGCAACATCATACATTTGACGTGGAATCAATTCTTTCATTTGTTCCGTCAATTCGTCGACCGCGGATTTGCGCATTATCACGATGCACAATTAACGCCAAAGCATCAACTTTTTCACCATTAATCAAAATATCCAATTTAACCAAATCGGCCACTTGAAAATGATGAAAATGATAATCCAATGAAGCATAACCACGACTAACCGATTTTAGTCTATCAAAGAAATCTAATACCACTTCGTTCATGGGCAATTCATAAGTTAACGACACTTGTTTACCTAAGTATAGCAATTTTTTTGTACGCCGCGTCTTTCAATGCACAATTTAATCACATTGCCCAAATATGCTTGGGAACCAAAATATTGTGCTTCAGCTATTGGTTCGCGAATTTCTGCAACCGTACTCGGATCAGGCAATTAGATGGGATTATCAACATAAATAATTTCGCCTTTTGTCGTTAACAACTTCATAGACTACAGTTGGCGCAGTAGTAATTAAATTTAAATTGTATTCACGTTCTAAACGCTCTTGCACAATTTCCATATGCAACATGCCTAAAAAACCACAACGAAAGCCAAAACCTAAAGCTTCTGAATGTTTCTGGCTCATAAAATAAAGAGGCATCATTTAAGCGTAATTTAGCCAAGGCTTCGCGAAAAGCTTCATAATCATCCGATTCAATTGGAAATAAGCCCGCATAAACTTGTGGATTAACCTTTTTAAAACCAGGCAAGGCTACAGTTGCACCATGCATGGCATGCGTTAAGGTATCGCCTACTGGCGCACCATTAATTTCTTTAATGCCCGCGATCACAAAACCCACTTCACCCGCATGTAATTGTCCGATTTCTGTACGTTTTGGAGTGAATATTCCCACGCTATCGACTGTATGTGACTTTCCTGTCGACATGACTAAATTTTATCACCTCTTTTTAACATGCCATTTTTAATACGTACCAATGAAACCACGCCTAAATAATTATCAAACCAAGAATCAATAATCAATGCTTGTAAAGGGGCTTCAGGATCACCTAGGGGCGGGGGAATTTTTGCAACAATTGCTTCTAATAAGTCTTCAATACCTAATGCCCTTTTTCGCACTGACTTCGAACGGCATCTTGTGCTTCTAATACCAATAATATCTTCAATTTCATTAATTACGCGCTCGGGTTCGGCTTGCGGTAAATCAATTTTATTTAACACCGGACGACTTCAAGCCCTTGTTCAATGGCCGTATAACAATTAGCAACAGTTTGCGCTTCCACCCCTTGGGCCGCATCAACCACCAATAAAGCACCTTCACAAGCGGCTAATGAGCGCGATACTTCATAAGAAAAATCAACATGCCCTGGTGTATCAATAAAATTTAAGTTGATATGTTTGGCCATCTTTAGCTGTGTAATGCAAAGTCACGCTTTGCGCTTTAATGGTGATCCCGCGTTCGCGTTCCAAATCCATAGAATCTAGCACTTGCTCGGCCATTTCACGATCTTCAAGACCACCACAGATCTGAATCAATCGATCGGCCAAAGTAGATTTTCCATGATCAATATGCGCAATGATGGAAAAATTACGAATATTTTGTTGTAACTGCATCAGCTTATGCGCATCCTACTGCTTCTGTGGCCGAATCGCTAAATACCGCTGCGGTTCGCCGCGACGCGTAACCAGCATAGAAATCGCTTGGCCATCTTCGACGTTTTGCATCACTTTTGCGATATCATTAGGCGTTCTCACCACAGTATTATTGACGGATAAGATAACATCACCTGGACGTAACCGTGCCTTAGAAGCAGGGCTACTGGGCGTTACTTGCACCACCAATACGCCACCTCTAACGTCTTTTAAATCTAAGCGGGCACGTTCTTCTGCTGTTAATTCGCGCACATTAAGACCTAAGCGATTACTTTCAGTGCCTTTTTCTTTCCCACCTACTTCAGCTAATTCTTCTTCCACAGGTAATTCCGTAATTTTAACGGCTATCACTTGCTGCTTACCTTGGCGATCACAGTAAGCTCTACTTTTTCGCCCGGTTTAGTTAAACCTACTAAATGTGGTAAATCTGCAGCACGTTCTATACGTTTATCACCAAAGTAAGTAATAATATCGCCGGGTTTTAAATTCGCTTGAGCTGCTGGGCTATCAGGAACCACTTCTGCCACTAATGCGCCTCTGGGTTGTCTTAAACCAAAAGATTCCGCTAAATTGCGATCGATGTCTTGGAATAATACCCCTAACCAACCCCTGGTCACATGTCCACTGCTTTTAAGTTCGTCGATCACATCGACGGCTACATCCGAGGGAATTGCAAAAGATAAACCTAAATAACCACCACTACGGCTTACAATTTGCGCATTAATGCCAACAACTTCACCACGCATATTAAATAAAGGACCACCCGAGTTGCCTGGATTAATCGCAACATCAGTTTGAATAAAGGGTACATATTTTTCAGTCTGTAATGGACGGCCTTTTGCGCTGACTATCCCCGCAGTTACTGAATAATCAAACCCAAAGGGTGCACCGATGGCAACCACCCATTCACCGACTTGTAAATCTGTAGAAGAGCCAAAGGTGACGGGCAATAATTCACTTTCAGGTTCTATTTTCAGTAAAGCTAAATCACTACCAGGATCAGCACCGACAATTTCTGCATCATATTCATCACCATCTATGGTACGAACGACTATCTCATTCGAATCTTGGATCACATGATTGCTGGTCATAATATAACCGTCTTTTGAAATCACAAAGCCTGAACCCAAGGATTCACTGTCATAATCTTCTGGCGAAAAAGGTGTGCCAAAAAATTGTTGAAATTTATCTTGAAACTCATCAGGAGTCCCTTCAAACTGATTTTGCGATGAAGAAGCTGCATTACGCGTACTACTGATGTTAACGACCGTAGGACTTAACTCTTTGGACAAATGCGTAAAATCAGGCAACTGTGCTTGCGTTACGCTCGACACAGCCAATAAACACAAGGGGGAAAATAATCGGATCAAACGGTTCATATGCGCTCCTTCAAATATATCCATTTATTATACGCATTCTAGTCGCACAGTAAAGGCTGTACGTGATTATCGATGACTTCACGTGCACGAAAAATGCGTGAACGCACGGTTCCCAGCGGGCAACGCATAATATCGGCAATCTCCTCGTAACTTAAACCCTCTAATTCACGTAGAATAATCACAACGCGCAATTCGAGTGGCAAACTATTGATCACCTGAAATACCGTGCGTTCAATTTCATCACGTAACAATAATTGTTCTGGACTAACTTCGGTGCTCAACTCAATATCCAATTGGGCATCAATATCGGTATCTGGCGGACGCCTGGTTAAGGCAATTAAATAATTTTTGGCTGTATTGACAGCGATACGGTATATCCAAGTATAAAAAGAACTGGTACCGCGAAAACGTTCAAGGGCACGATACGCCTTTATAAATGTTTCTTGTGTTAAATCAAAGACTTCATGGGGATCTCGCACATAGCGCGCGATGACCTTTTCTATTTTGATCTGGTATTTTAAAACCAGCAAATTAAAAGCCTGTTTATCCCCTTGTTGAGCGCGTCTTACCAAAGCGGCATCGGCCAAACGCTCCCCAATGAGAGCATCCTCTTTTAATACAAGGTTATTTAGGTTATTATATGTACTCATTAACTCTCTTTTGTTATTATACTAACCTGCATGCAATACCAATACGACACTATTATTATCGGCAGCGGCGCGGCTGGACTAAGTCTTGCTTTGCATTTGCCTGAAAATACACGCATAGCGCTCATCTGTAAAGACACGCTCACGGAAGGCAGTACTTATTATGCCCAAGGTGGGGTTGCTGCGGTTTTTGATAAAAATGATAGTTTAGAGGCTCATATTAATGATACCCTGGTTACTGGGGATTATTTAAGCGATCCTAAAACCGTGGAATTTGTGGTGAATCAAGCAGTGCCTTGCATAGACTGGTTACGTACCCTGGGCGTTCATTTTACAGAACACAGTAGCGAAAAAGGCCGTTTACATTTAACAAAAGAAGCAGGACACAGTCATCGACGTGTAGTCCATGCGGCTGATGCAACAGGACGCAGCGTTTCAACAACTTTGATTGATTTGGTCAAATCAGCAAGAAATATTGATTTATTTGCTCATCATGTGGCCATTGATTTAATTATAGATAGACCGAATAAGCGCTGCGCAGGGGCTTATATCTATGACAGTAAAAACAGTAAAACCTTAAGCTTTGCTGCAAAATCAGTCGTACTGGCTACGGGCGGTGCAAGTCGCGTGTATTTATATAGCACGAATCCTGCGGTCTCCAGTGGTGATGGCATAGCCATGGCCTGGCGCGCAGGTGCAAATGTCGCTAATTTGGAATTTAATCAATTTCACCCCACGTGTTTATACCATCCCAAGGCGGGATCGTTACTATTAACTGAAGCCATACGCGGTGAAGGCGGCCTGTTAAGATTAAAAAATGGCGAAACATTTTTAGAAAAGTTTGACGCCCGGCAAGAACTAGCGCCTCGTGATATCGTTGCACGCGCTATTGATCATGAAATGAAACGCTTAGGGCATGAGCATGTATATTTAGATATTAGCCACAAACCATCTGAATTTATTGTCAAACACTTTCCAAATTTATATCAACGTTGTTTGCAGTTTGGTTTTGATATGACACGTGAGGCCTTGCCCGTAGTCCCTGCGGCCCATTACACCTGTGGAGGCATCGTTGCGGATTTAAATGGTCAAACAACATTGCCAGGCTTATATGCTATTGGTGAGGTGGCGCATACTGGTTTGCATGGCGCTAACCGTATGGCCAGTAATTCATTGTTAGAATGTATGGTCTTTGCCCATGCTGCTGCGCAACACATTAAACTCACCTTGCCACATACAAAATTAATAAGCCCTATTCCTATTTGGGATGAAAGCAAAGTTTCGCCCGCGCATGAAAATGTGATGATCCATCATAACTGGGATGAGCTACGACGGGTGATGTGGAATTATGTGGGTATCGTGCGTTCAAATCAGCGCTTAAAACAAGCCCATGATCGCATTCATATTTTAAAACAAGAAGTCGCAGATTATTACGCGCGGTTTTATATTCATCCAGATTTAATTGAATTACGTAACCTAGTCACCGTTGCTGATCTCATGGTGCAATGCGCAAGGCTTCGCACTGAAAATCGCGGCTTGCATTATAATATTGATTTGATTAATGCCCCTAAATTAGCGGCAAAAGACACGATTTTAATTCCGCACAATCATTTGTAAACAGCGCCAATCTTGCGCTGTGAGTTGATGGCGAAATAATGTTGTATTCAAACGCGCACCCTCGCACTTAAAATATAATACCAGTAAAAAATCACTGATAAAATTTTGTTTTAATAATTCCGCAGCTAATGTTTCATTTTGCCTGCACAGCTTCCATTGATCATTTTTATCATAAACTAATGATAGAATTAACAATTTCTGCTTTTGTTTATATCGACTATATAAATATAATAAAACAACAAGCGCTAAAAATAATAACTTAAATAAATAATTAAGCGGTAAAATTAATATGACTATAAAAACACTAATATGAATACCTATTAGCCAATAATATAAACCCTTTGAAGGCATTATATCAAAATGCTTGCTGTGCATGGGTATGAATCTTTTCGCATAAGGCTTGCAGTTTTGGATCACTCGCCACACTGACACCCAATAACCAATTATATAAATCTTGATCTTGTTCATTGAGTAATAAGATAAACGTTTTTTGATCACTATCCGATAAACCCTCATAACAATCATCAAAAAAGGCCAATAGAAAATTATCCAGCTCCAACATCCCGCGTCGGCAGGCCCAGCGGATTTGATTATTGTGAGGTGTTTGCATAAGCGCCAGTCTAAAGGACCCCTAACAAAAAATCAAGCCATCCTCTATAATACCCCCATGGATAACAACACCCACACAAGTTTAGGCACCCTTAAAGTCAGCGGTAAAGATGCAGCCAGTTTTTTGCAAGGCCAGCTCACCTGTGATATTTACGCGCTCAAACCCTCTACCCATCAATTAGGCGCTTTTTGTAATCGCCAAGGCCGGGTATTGGCTTTGATGGATATTTTTCAGCTGGCCGAAGATTATTATTTAAATTTACCAGTCGAGCTCATAGACACTATCCAAAAAGAACTCCAAAAATACATCGTATTTTCTAAAGTTAAAATAGAAAATATCAGTTCCGACTACATTATAGATTTAAGCCCAAATTTTTTACTCGACCAAATGCGCGCGCAGATCCCCTTTATCGGCCAGGCACAAATGGGAGCATTTCTCCCTCATCCCTTGGGCCTTATTAAATTAGGCGCGATAAGCTTTACCAAAGGCTGCTTTGTCGGCCAAGAAATCATTGCGCGCATGCAACATCGCACCACAATAACCAAAGAGCTGCGCTATATTGAAATTAAGCATCCTCATATGCCCTTGCCTTTAGAGAAAATTGACCTAGAAGATAACCCAGCTAGCATAGTGGTCAACTCACTATTGATAGCCCCAGAAACTTATGCCACATTAATGATTTTAGAGTGCAAAATGCTCTATACTACAACTCATTAAATGGAAATTGGACGCCGCCATGAGCACGCAAAATCATATGTTGAGTTGCTTCTTCCCGACGACTATCGTCTTTATTGACGATAGTATGAGCTACTTAGAAGGCATGCTTTCTATTATGAATCTGCAACATGCCATACCCAAATTATTTAGTAACCCCGTTGAGGCCGTTAAATTTATCAATCAACACCCCTCGATTTTGCAGCGCTCTTTTTTGGCTCCTATGGATGAGTCGCAAAATGATCATGCGGGGCTGGATATTGAT
Source organism: uncultured Gammaproteobacteria bacterium (assembly GCA_963798975.1). Lineage (GTDB taxonomy): Bacteria > Pseudomonadota > Gammaproteobacteria > JABCZS01 > JABCZS01 > JABCZS01. The sequence goes on along the minus strand of CAWCVU010000023.1, from coordinate 5,043 downwards.
ATACGTAATTTTCACCAAAAAATACTCAAACACGGAGATCGGCGCTTTCATGAGGTTACTGTCGTAGTCTGCGATTACGCCATGCCACAAAAAAATGGTCTACAAGTATTGCAAGAGATAAAAAATCGAGAATTGAAAACCATTATGCTCACGGGCGAAGCGGATGAAACGCTCGCTACTGAAGCGTTTAATCGCGGATTAATTGATTATTTTATGCGTAAAGAGGCTGAAAATTTTAGTGAAACTTTAAATAAAGTGGTTTTTTCTTTGCAAAAAGATTATATCGTCCGTGAAGCCGGGCTTATTGTGGATAATATTATTTTGGGTAAACTACCCAAAAGCTGTGCTTTGGCTGATCCGGCATTTGTTGAATTATTTTCTCACGTTAAGAAAAAACATCAAATCGTTGAATTTTATTTATTGGATGAACATGGCAGTTATTTATTGTTGGATCAAAAGGGCCAGCCTTATTTTCTAGCCATACTCGATGCAGTTGCACTTGATGCCTATACCCAATATGCCATGGATCAACAAGCACCTGCGGCCTTTATTGAACGCTTAAATACTAAAAAATTCATTCCGTTTTTCTACAGCGAAGAAGATCTTGAGACGCCACCCAATGAATGGGACAGCTATTTACATCCTGCTGAAGTATTACAAGGGCAACAAACCTATTATTACAGCATCATTCCCCCCAAGTACATTCATCAACCCAAACTGTTGCCCAATCAAACCTATGAATACTTTTTGGAACATGCACAAACCTAATGATCGATAATAACTTGATTTCATCCCTAGTTGCACAAGCACTCAAAGAAGATATCGGCACCGGCGATTTAAGCGCGGCACTTATTAATGAAAACACTCAAGCCCGTGCACAAATTCAAAGCCTTGAAGCGGCTATTTTATGTGGCAAAGATTTTGCTTATGAAGTATTTAAGCAAGTAGACCCTAAAGTTCAAGTTTCTTGGCTAGCCAGCGATGGTGACAAACTCCATGTGCAACAAGTCTTTTGTACCCTTGAAGGCCCTGCCCGCAGTATATTAACAGCTGAGCGCACCGCGCTTAATTATTTACAAACGTTATCCGCAACAGCCACGCGCACCGCCTATTTTGTGGCATTAATTAATAATACCAAAACAGTATTATTGGATACACGTAAAACCATCCCTGGCCTTCGGGCCGCACAAAAATATGCAGTGACCATCGGCGGGGGCCAAAACCATAGACAAGGTTTATTCGACGCGCTATTAATTAAAGAAAATCACATCATCGCTTGCGGCGGCATCAGCGCAGCCTTAACAGCAGCTCAACAACAAACGGGTATTAAAGTAATGATAGAAGTAGAAAATCTAGCCGAATTAAACGAAGCCATCAATGCCAAGGCTACCCATATTATGTTAGATAATTTTTCGCTGGACGCCATTAAACAAGCCATTGCTTTAAGACCCAACACCGTAAAACTAGAAGCCTCCGGCGGCATTAATGAACACAATATCCAAGCCATTGCGCAAACGGGTGTTGATTATATTTCTCTAGGCACACTCACCAAAGACATTAAAGCCATCGATTTATCGATGCGATTTATATAATTAACCCCAACGTTCTTGTGCTATCGCTTGCGCAGCAACTAATTCCTCTTGGGTATTAATCTCTAAGGTTTTATGGGGGGTTATGCATACACGGATTCTATGACCATGTTCTAGCGCACGCAGTTGTTCTAGCTTCTCGCTGCGCTCTAGAGGCGTTTGCGGCAAGGTGGTAAATTTTAATAAAAAATCTCGGGTAAAAGCATACATGCCTTGATGATGATAAACAGGCATATGCTCGATGACTTCACGCTGATACGGTATTGGAGAACGTGAAAAATATAATGCATAATCTAATTGATCCACGATGACTTTTACAAAATCGGGACTATGATATTGCGTTTCAAAATCTAGCGGATTAGCCAGTGTTGTCATACCAGGGCGCTCGCCGTCTAAATAAGGCTGTACTAATGCGGTTAACATGGGCTCAGTGACAAAGGGTTCATCGCCTTGTAAATTCACAATCACATCCATATCTTTATATTGTCTAGCAACAAAAGCGACGCGATCGCTGCCTGTTTCAATTTGACTATCAGTCATCACCACTTTACCTCCGCAATCGGTAATGACTTTTGCAATTTCATCAGAATCAGTGGCGACTACTACTTCAGTAAATGCAGAACACGTTTTTGCACCTTCATAGGTACGTTGTACCATAGGTTTGCCGGCCAATAAGGCTAAAGGTTTACGTGCTAAGCGAGTTGATCCAATACGCGCTGGAATCACACATAAAATCTTAGGCATAATTTATTTATCCTTGTCTTTACGTTTTCTGTAAATCACGACCGTATGCCCAACTTGTTGGATTTTATGCGCTTGTTGCACTTCACAGATACTGGCGATCATGGCATCACGGGCTTCCCTGTCTATGGCATTAACACGAATTTTTATCAGTTCATGCGCATCTAAAGCATGGCTAATTTCCAATTGCACAGCCTCGGTCAGACCTTTAGACCCAAGCAAAATAACCGGATCTAAAGCATGCGTTAGTTTTTTAAGTTGTTTAACTTTTTCTGGGGATATAGGTGACATCATCAAGGCCTCTTAAAAGCCAATTTTATCATCATTCTTGCTAAATAAGCAAAAGTTTATGGTAAAATTGGGATCTTATGCGCTATCTTACCATTGAACATTTATCCCTGACCCAAGTACAAGTGTGTAAGGGCTTGGCCATTTTATTTATAGTGGTCCACAATTTTTTATCTAAACTTAAAGCCGCGCCCCATCATAATGAATTTGTATTTAAAAGCGAGCGCTTCTGGCAGGCCATCTGGATCATTGAAAATCAATGGCTAGAATTTATCCGTGTTTTTATGACTTTTTTCGGCCATTATGGCGTGCAAATATTTTTGTTTTTAAGCGCCTATGGCCTCATGCGCTCGATTAATACCCAACCCAATGCTTGGCCCAGCTTTGTTTTAAAAAGAGTACAAAAATTACTGCTGCCCATGATTTTAGTCATGTCTTTTTACCTACTGCTTGATTATTTATTTAATGGTATTTTCAGTGCTCGCATGGGCGGTCATGATTTTGGTGACGTGATTTTGCGCCTATTATTTATTTCAAACTTTATGACCCAGCAAGCTTTTTTAGTGATAGGACCGTGGTGGTTTTTATCCGTGATCGTGCAATTTTATTGCTTGTTTTTATTATTACATGCCCTACAATTACGCTTTGGTAATATAAGCTTATTGTTTTTATTATTACTATCCATCATGCTCATGATGATGACATACCCTTGGCTGATGCAACATCAATTTAATCTTAAATACTCAGTATTAGGCCATTTGCCGGATTTAATCTTAGGCATGTATGTCGGCAGTTTAAGTAAGATTAAAATGCCAATCTGGCTAATAGTGCTTGCAGGCATAGGACTGATCTTAGGCAATACCCTCCACTTTTTTTGGTATTTTGCCTCGCTGTGCGCAATTGTTGTGATTATGGTTTTATACGTTTATTTATTAAAATATCTTTCTACACAAGGCCTTATTTTTCGTACTTAGAAATATATGGGTATTTTATCGATGTATATGTTTACTAATGGCGTCATTCGAAAACCCTTTATTCCCTGGGCAACAGCAGTAATTACCCCTTATTTCACTGGGCTATACAGCCAATATTCACTTTTAACAATAATCACTGCGAACTATTTTTTTGGTTTGACGGTATTTAAAAAATAAATTTCTTGAAAAAAAACCCCGCAAAATGCGAGGTTTATAAACCTAATTAGCTATCATACACTTACTACTTAGGGCTAGGCTGTACTAGACCATGCATGTCATTGGGTACAGGAATGTTGAAATGCCTTTTCTTCCAATGGCTAATACCGTAATATGCAGTACAAGCTAAATGAAAGAGCGCTAATACAACAACCAAGATCCCTATGAACTTCCCACAATGACGAATCATTTTTCTTGGCTTTGATATATAACAACATACCGGCCACTAAAGCGATTAACATAATTCCAACTGCAATATGAAACATCATCATAATCTATCTCCTGTAATTTATCTTGCTTAGATTATAGCAAAAGAAAAATAAGGTGCTTTACTAGTTATAATTTATATACATGAAATGATTGACTAATTTAGCTTATCACCTTATCATCTGACTTACCATCCAGGTCTATTTACTAGGTATATAGATAACCAAACAATAGCGCTCTCATTGATAAGGAACATCATGGGTCTTAATTTACAAACTGCAAGATTATTAGTTTTACATCTTCAACAAAATTTATCTGTAGCAACTGCAAAATTTGAACAGGCTCCCATAAATAACTTAAGTGATTTAGCTATTTTTGCTGAAGCCCTTAACAGTAACCTGCCCAATGCAACGACACAAGAACTTGACCAGATAATAAAGCTGCTAGCTACCCCTTTAGCTAAAATAAGAGCAGCTACTGAAATCAATACTAAGAGCATAAAAAAATATACACTGGGACTGGACGATACAGCGAAGGTATTTTTTTACAAAGCCTTAAAACTGGAACCGCCTAAGCCAGAAGTCTTCCTGAACCCAAAGCGCAAGACCTACCTATAAATAATTTATACGATGCCTATCGTAAACTTAAAGGAGCGACACCTGAGCAATGCATGACAGTCTGCAATACTATAGGTGCTGATAAATGGAATCAACTTATCACTAAAGCAGAAGATTATTTTCGGTTAATACGGTACTTAACAAAAGCCCAAACGCATAAAATTGCCAGCACCTTAATTCAAATAGACTCCAGATTTGTAACGTTCATGAATGATGAACGATTCGTAAAAATATATAAAGATTTTGAATATAAGCCAAGTGAAGTGACCGAAGGTATATTTAATCCAGACCCTGTTGTCTTTTTCTGAGGGTGAATTAAAAGCATTAAATGCATTAACTAAAGTTGCGTCGGTAAAAAAAACAAACTATACCCCAAGAAAACTAGTCATTCACTCTGATTATCTAGTTTCA
>CAWCVU010000022.1:0-68877 GCA_963798975.1 uncultured Gammaproteobacteria bacterium | reverse complement strand
GGCCTGTTTAATTAAAACTTCTATTGGTTTACGAGGCGGGATATTCATCTCGCCGCGCATATTGCGAAGTGCGCCAATAATATTTTTCACAAAAGTGAGGGTGAAAGTACACTGTCATTATCAACAAGATAATCACTGGCATTTGGATAGCGTGCAATCATAATTGAAGGGGTGGTAATGCCTAACATAGGTGCAACACGTTGCCAAATTTCTTCCGCTGATAAAAGGCATGATGGATGCAGAAGACGCAGTAACGGTTTCCAGTACTTGTGACTAAAGTATGGCGCGTTGCCACGGAGCATTTCGGTGTGCTATCAGGTGAAGTTAAAATGGGTTTAGATAATTCTAAATACCAATCACAAAATTCATTCCAGACAAATTCGTAAATGCTTGTGAGAAGATCAAAACGGTAGTGATTTAGAGTGTTGTGTCACTGTATTCTATGGTTTGTTTGCAAGCGCGAGAAAATATAACGGTCAGCAAGGCATGAAGTAACGTCAGTTTTTTGCTGAGCAGGAAGGTGTATTGTTCCGATATTCATCAATACGTAACGCGCACGCATTCCATAATTTATTGCAAAAATTACGATAACCATCGAACGATTTATATCAAAACGAATTTGCCGTGCTAGAAGCAAACGAACAAAATGTAAAACGCAATGCATCGGTGCCATAAGCTGGGAATGCCTTCGGGAAATTCTTGGCGCGTAGCTTTTTCAATTTCTGTGCCATTGCGGTTGCATCAAACCGTAAATGCGTTTTTTCACCAAAGATTCTAGATCAATGCCATCAATTAAATCAATAGGATCTATCACATTCCCTTTTGATTTTGACATTTTTTGGCCTTCTGCTATCACGAATTAAGCCATGATATACACTTCTTGAAAAGGAACTTTGCCCAGTAATTTTAAACCCATCATGATCATGCGCGCGACCCAGAAAAAAATAATATCAAAACCGGTGATCAGCACATTGGTTGGGTAAAACGTTTGTAATTCTGGTGTTTTTTCTGGCCAGCCCAAGGTTGAAAAAGGCCAGAGTGCAGAAGAAAACCATGTATCTAATACATCTTCATCTTGTGTAAGTGATTTCTGCCTGCAAGTTATATTTTTTGCGCACATCGCTTCATCTGTCCGACATAAATATTGCCTTCTCATCATACCAAGCAGGGATGCGATGTCCCCACCATAATTGTCGACTGATACACCAATCTTGAATATTATCCATCCATTGAAAATAGTGTTTTTCCAATTTTCAGGGGACAAATTGAATATCGCCATTTTCCACTGCTTCGATGGCTGGTTCGGCCAATGGTTGCAATTTTCACATACCATTGATCGGTTAAGATGGGTTCATAATGATGCACTGAACGATCGCCTCGTGGGACTTTTGATATGTATGGTTCAATTTTTTCAATCAAATCGTATTGTTCTAAATCTGCGACAATTTGTTCTCGCGCCTCAAAACGATCCAAACCGCGATAGATTTTGGAGCATGTTGATTTAAATGCGCATCTGAGTGAAAATATTAATCGGTGTTCAATTGATGGCGTTTTCCCATGCATAATCGTTAAAATCATGTGCAGGAGTGATTTTCACACAGCCGATCCAAATGTCTGGATCAACATAATTATCTGCAATGATCGGAATGTGTCTGCCTGTTAACGGTAATTTACATGTGTTTTCCGATCAAATGCTTGATAACGATCATCATCTGGATTTACTGCGACGGCGACGTCGCCCAGCATTGTTTCTGGACGCGTGGTTGCGACATACAATATAGTGTCATTTGATTCTCGACTAAGTGGATATCGCAATATGCCATAATTTTCCTGTCTTCTTCTTTGCATGATCGACTTCAAGATCAGAAATAGCTGTATTAAGATGCGGATCCCAGTTGACCAAACGTTGTCCACGGTAAATCATCCTTCATCATATAATTCGAATAAACACTTCCGTACGGCCCCGATAAACCTGCATCCATGGTGAAACGTTCACGTGTCCAATCAGCATGGATGCCCCATACGACGGAATTGTCTGGTGATGGTGTTGCCCGATTGTTCTTTCCATTCCCAGACTTTTTTGATAAATTTTTCTCGGCCTAATTCGATGTCGTGATTTGCCTGCTGGCATTCAGTTGCGTTCTACCACCATTTGCGTGGCAATGCCTGCGTGATCCGTGCCGACTTGCCAATGGGTTTTGTCGCCTTCATTCGATGATAGCGAATGAGCAATCCATCAATGTGCTTCAAAACGCATGTCCCATGTGCAAACTGCCAGTCACATTGGGAGGTGGCAGCATTAAACAAAAAGGTTTACCTTCAAGTCTGGCTTGGGCAAAATAACCCGCATCTTCCCAAGTGATATACCATTTACTTTCAAATTGTTTGGATCGTAGGTTTTTTCCATAATATTATTTGCTTTATCAATTAAATATTGTGAAAGTAATGGAATGGATCCACCTGTGACATATGCTTTTTTCTGCCTGACATGTGCAATCCTGCAACATCTAAATGAGCCCAATCATATTTTTTAGTATAACTTGCATAAAGCAAGCGCCTATATTGGTGCCGGCTTCCGCACCGACATTATTCATATCTGCAAATTGGCTCTCTAAACCTTCTTGATATTCGGGCCATAACGGTAATTGCCAAGTTCTATCAAAACTCTCATTGCCGGCTTTTACTAGATCATCGGCGAGGGCTTGATTATTACTCAATAAGCCACTGGCTTGAGTACCTAAAGCAACGATGACAGCACCGGTGAGCGTTGCAACATCGATCACTAATTCAGGTTTAAAGCGTTCGCAATAGGTGAGGGCATCACATAAGACTAAACGTCCTTCCGCATCGGTATTACCAATCTCCACAGTTTGTCCGGACATCGTGGTGATAATATCATCAGGACGGGTAGCTCTACCATCAGGCATATTTTCAGCGCTGGCGATAACGACGGTAATATTCAAAGGTAATTTTAATTCAACAGCAACTTGTAATGCAGCAAATACACTCGCAGCGCCACACATATCGTATTTCATGCCACTAATGCCGGTGCTGGGTTTTAGATTAATTCCGCCGGTATCAAAGGTAATGCCTTTACCCACTAATACAATAGGCTTTTGTGATTTTTTTTCCGCCAGAATATTCCAGCGTGATCAGTTGTGATTCATTTGCACTGCCTTGGCCGACAGCCAATAAAGCACCCATGCCTAGTTTTTCCATGGCTTTTTCACCTAACACCGTGGATTTGACGGATTTATGTTTTTTAGCCCATGCGATCGCTGTATCCGCTAAGTATTTGGGTGAGCAAATATTTGCGGGCGAATTTCGTAATTTTTGGCTATATTCATGGCATTACCTATAGCGATGCCTTCTTTAATCGCTTGCTTACAAGCCGCAAGTTGGTCTTTATGCGCTAAAAAAGTGATTTGATTTAAAGAAGGAGCTGTATTATTTTTTTTGCTTTTAAATTGATTAAATTGGTAAAGGGCCGCGTTTGCGTGGATCACCGTATGGCGCATTTTCCAAGCCAGCGATCTATTTTTACAGATAAGTTCTGGTAAAAGACAGATGACATCATGGGCTGCGGTTTGTTGCAAAACGGCAATCATTTGATTAATGAGGTCTTGAAATTTAGCTTCTGTTAATTCAGATTCTTTACCACAGCTGATTAATAGCACGCGTTTTGCTTTTATCCCGGGCACTTCGTGTAAGAGTAAGGTTTGTTTAAATTTGCCAACCATATCGCCAGTTTTCAGCATTTTGCTTAAAAAATTTGAGCTGATTGATCGAGTTGCTTGCCTGTAGCAGAGAGTTTGTTGTCATCAAAAACAGGCAGTATAAGGGCGTCCGTGCGTTCATTTTCAGCGGTGCTGATTTTTACATGATAATCCATAGTTGTCTCCGATGATAAGGTTTGGTTTACATTCTACCGCTAATTTGCGTATAATGGTACCATTAGGCAGGTGCCCAGTTGCGTTATTTAATCATTTCTCGTTATATTATCCAAGAAGTTATACGGCTACCATGGCAGTATTGTTAGTTCTATTGCTCATTAGTTTATCTAATGCTTTTGTGGGCTATTTGGCGGATGCCGCGCAAGGGCTGTTGTCTTTACGTTTAGTATTAACGGTTTTATTGCTTAAGTATTCCCTTTTTAGCGAGTTTTTTATTGCCCTTGGCATTTTTCTTTGGGATCTTATTGGGTTTAGGCCGCTTATATGCCGATTCTGAAATGACGGCGCTGCGTGCCTGTGGTTATGGTCGTGTTGAGTTATTAAAAACCTTGCTCATGCCCACAGCCTTGGTGATGTTGTTTACTGGCCTGCTTAATTTTTATTGGGCGCCGCATTATATGCATCAATTGACCCGTGTTTTAGCGCAAGCCGAACAGGATTTATTAACGCGTCTTATCGTGCCTGGACGCTTTACCGCTACGCCCAATGGCGAGTATGTAATCTATATTCAAGCTTTTGATCCCAATACCCAAGATGCCCAGGGGTATTGATTGCTCAGCAACAAAAACAAAACGATGAGGCAGGGACTAATATTTTAACCAGTCGCAGTGCCAGATTATGGACGGATGAACATACCAAAGAGAATTATATTGTATTAGAAAATGGCGAACGTTATTTTGGTGAACCTGGGCAGGCCAATTATCAACAGATGAGTTTTGATCGCTATGGCGCGCGATTTGTGACCAAAGAAGCCGAATATAATACCCGTGAACGTTTGTTGGCCACAGGTGAATTGCGACAAAAAAATACCCCTAAGAGTCGGGCGGAATTGCAATGGCGTTACTCCTTACATTTTCTGTTTTGGTTCTCGCGTTATTGGGATTATTAGTCGCAGAACTCAAACCACGCCAAGGCAAATATGCCAAGGCACTACCCGCAATTTTGGTGATGATAATCTATATTAATTTACTTATTTTAGCCAAAGGTTGGGTGGGCGATAATAAAGGTTTTGCCGGGATCGGCATGTATTGGGTGGTGATTTTAGGTTTATTGCTCAGTTTGTTTTGGTTTGCTTGGCGTACACGATTATTTCCAAGGAAGCGCTATTAATATGTTGTATCAAATACCTAAATACATCAGTAAAACCTTAATGATCACCACCATTCCTATCGTATTTTTAGTATTGGGTGTAGATTTTTTGTTTGCATTTATTCATGAATTAGGCGCAGTAGGACGCGATCATTACACTACTTGGAATGCATTTGTGTATGTGGTTTGTACACTGCCAAGACGCTTGTATGAATTATTTCCGATGACAAGTTTAGTAGGCGTTTTATTAGGTCTTGGCTTACTGGCCAGTCATAGCGAATTAATAGTTATGCGTGCAAACGGTGTTTCTGTCTTGCGGATTACGGTGATTGTTTTTCAGTGGGGTTTGTTTTTAGCGATACTGATGGGTTTGATGGGCGAATTTATTGTACCCAAAACAGAATATTGGGCCGATGCCTATAAAGTGGCTGCGCGTACCCAAGGCCAGGCGGTATTAACCGTTAAAGGGACTTGGGTTCGTGATGATGATCATTATATTCATATTGCGCAAATACAAGGTGACAACACACTGCAGGGCATTACAGATTACGAATTAACGATCAATTTATACTTAAAAGTGTGAGTTATATTAAAGAGGCTGTATATGAACAGGGGCAATGGCAGCTTCATGACATTCACCGCAGTGTGATAACACCCACAGAAGGCACCACGCAATATCAAGCATCTGGGGTACGTGAGCATTTAGTATCACCCCATATTTTGCAGGTTGCACTCTCAGATCCTGATGATTTATCGATGCAAGGTTTATATGAATATGCAGGCTATTTAGAAGACAATGGCTTGAATAACAAACCTTATTTATTGAATTTCTGGAAAAAAGCATCGCAGCCCTTGGCTATGCATGATGCTGTTGTCTGTGCCCTTTATCTTTGGTCCGCTGCGCAGTGCCTCGATGGGTTTGCGCTTATTAGCGGGGATTATAATGGGTTTTAGTTTTTATGTATTATCTGAAATATTTGGGCCGCTGGCATTAGTGTATCAATTGCCACCTTTTTTTGCGGCTATGACACCCATCCTAATTTTTGGATGTATAGGCCTATACCTAGGTACACGGAAAAATTTTTAAAAGTAAAGTATGAACAATTATCGATTCCCTCAAGATTTCTTTGCCCAACGTGAGACGGAAAAATATGCTCACCCACTTCCGAGTCGTGAATATATTTTACAAGTCTTAGAAGAAGAAGATAAACCGTTAACATTTGATCAACTCCTTAATTATTTTGATTTAACCGAAGATGAATTGGATGCGTTTGAATACCGCTTAAAAGCCATGGAAAGAGATGCGCAAGTCGTTCGCAATCGCCGCGGCGGTTATGGCTTATTAGATAAAATGTCCTTGGTAGCAGGACGCGTCGTTGCCCATCGTGATGGTTATGGTTTTTTAATTCCAGATGATGGCAGTCCAGATTTTTATTTGTCGCATTATGAAATGCGACAAGTGTTTCATAATGATCGGGTATTAGTGCGTGAACGTACAAACATCGCGTTCAGGTCGCGAGGGCAGTATCGTGCGGGTTTTAGAGCGCAATACTGAAGAAGTGGTCGGTCGTTATTTTGAAGAACACGGCATGCCGATGTTATCGCCAGAAAATAAACATATCGTGCAAGATATTTTTATCAGCAAGGACAGTGAGATTAAAGTAGAGCCTGGGCAAATGGTGATTGCACAACTGATTCAATACCCCAGCAAAAAAATCGTGCTGTTGCTAAAATTACCGAAGTGTTGGGACAACACATGGCGCCAGGGATGGAAATTGATGTGGCGATTCGTGCGTATCAATTGCCACATACGTGGTCATTACCTGCATTAGAAGAAGCTAAAAGTTTTAAAGGTGAAGTCCAAGAACAAGACAAACTAGGGCGTGAAGATATTCGCTTATTGCCTTTAGTGACGATAGACGGTGCTACGGCAAGGGATTTTGATGATGCAGTTTATTGCGAAAAATTAAAAGGCGGAGAGTTTAAACTATTAGTGGCCATAGCGGATGTCAGCCATTATGTAAAACCAGACGCTGCCTTAGACCTTGATGCGTTTGCACGCGGTAATTCCGTTTATTTTCCTGATAAAGTCATACCCATGTTGCCAACGATTTTATCCAATGAATTATGTTCCCTAAATCCCAATGTGGATCGTTTGTGTATGGTGTGTGAAGCCGTGATTAATAAAAAAGGCGAAGTAAAAAAGACTCTATTTTTCCAAGGCCTTATGCGTTCGCATGCACGCTTGACTTATCAAAAAGTAGCTGATTATTTAGAAGGGACATCCAGCAGCATTGATGAGCGTTTATTGCCGCATTTAGATACGCTCTATGATTTATTTAAAATCTTATTAAAACAACGGGAAACACGTGGCGCCATTTCATTTGAAACAGTAGAGACAGAAATTATTTTTGATAAAAATAGAAAAATTAAAAATATAGTGCCCGTAGCAAGAAATGTTGCCCATCAAATTATTGAAGAATGTATGTTGGTGGCCAACGTTGCAGCGGCAGAATATTTAGCGCAGCAAAAATTGCCTTTATTATACCGTGTTCATGATAGACCAACACCCGAGAAATTAGTACAATTGCGCGCATTTTTGCAGCAATTAGGTTTAACCTTAGGCGGAGGGGATAAGCCAACGCCCAAAGATTACTCTAAATTATTAGCCTTAACCAGAACAAGAGAAGATGCACATTTATTGCAAACCGTATTATTACGCTCGATGGCCCAAGCACAGTATTCCCCTGATAATATAGGTCATTTTGGTTTAGCTTATGAAGCCTATACACATTTTACCTCGCCGATTCGTCGTTATCCTGATTTATTAGTCCACCGCGCTATACGTTGTGCCTTGCAAAATAAAAAGCGCGAAATGAAAGATATGGAAAGCAAAATGCAATTATGTGCAGAACATTGCTCGATGACGGAACGCAGGGCCGATGATGCGACACGCGATGTTACCGGATGGCTAAAATGTGAATACATGTTGGATAAAGTGGGCGATACCTTCCCTGGCATCATCTCCGGTGTTACGGGTTTTGGCTTTTTTGTGGAATTAAAAGATATTTATGTTGAAGGCCTCGTTCACGTTTCAACGCTTAGCAATGATTATTATACCTATGATGATAAAACGCATAGCCTTATCGCAAAACGCAGTAATAAAAAATACAGCCTAGGTGATCCGATACTCGTGCGCGTGGCACGGGTTGATTTAGATGAACGTAAAATTGATTTTGAACTACCTGATAGTGAGGGCAAGGGAAATAAAAAACCTCGTACTTCACAAAAAAAATCTGCTGATAAAAAAGGCACAAAACGCAGAAGATCGCCTAGGAATAAAAAAAATTAGCACTAAACAACATCTCTACGGCATTCACACCGTGTATGCTTTTTTACAATATATGCCGCAAAATGCTTTAACTTTATTGATTGCTAAAGATCGAAATGATGAGCGCATTAAGCAAGTAGTGGATTTGGCGAATGGTTTGAAATTACCGATTGAACATACTACGCCTAGTAAACTGGATCAATTAACCCATGATGGGGTTCATCAAGGTGTAGTATTGTTAGCAAAAGTACCTGAATATCAGGAAAGTGATCTCGAGGATTTACTTGGACAATTAAAACCACAGCCTTTATTATTAGTCTTAGATTCGATACAAGATCCGCATAATTTAGGTGCTTGCCTGCGCACGGCGGAAGCAGCGGGGGTGAGTTTAGTGATGATTCCTAAAGATCGCAGTGCGACGCTAACGCCTTTAGTGCGCAAAATTGCCAGTGGCGCAGCTGAAATGATTCCTGTGGTTCAAGTCACTAATTTACGCCGTGCTTTAAATATCGCTCAACAATTAGGGATTTGGTTTGTGGGTTTAACCGCAAGTCCAAAAGCAAAATCACTTTATCAATTAAAACTTACCGGTCCTATGGGTTTAGTTTTAGGCAGTGAAGGTAAAGGTTTGCGGGCGCTGACTGAACAGCAATGTGACGAATTAGCTTATATTCCCATGCAAGGAGACATTGAAAGTCTCAATGTCTCGGTTGCAACCGGGGTAGGGTTGTTTGAAGCCCTGCGCCAGCGGACCTAAAAAGCACTGTAGGAGATCATTTTATTGGTGCTCCCCATAGAAGCAGTTGGCGTAGATGAGGCAACAGACCCTTCTTTTTGACTTAAACTCTTATATGCAATTGTAAATGTATCTTTTGCAGCGGTGAGATTGTCTTTAATTAAATGATGACAGTTGGCAATCTTGTTTATATGATTAAATAAAAGTTCTGTATGTATAATGATTTTATTAATCTTTGTAGTCTTATTTATATCCGAAGTATCTTCAAGGTATAACTTAAACAATTTGTGATTGAGATTGATAAGACGTAAGGCTGTAGTGCCTGGCTCAGTTACGGTATCAACACTCAAACAGATGACTAACTTTTCAATTTTTGCTATAGCTAAGCTTGGATTCTTATTGATCTCCTTAATCGTTATGTTATAAAAACATTCCCAATCATCAGGTGTATAGTCTTCATGTGGAATATATTGCCAATCATTGGTCGTGCGATCTTCAGGATAAATTTTGAGAAACGTTTCATTCAAAATTAGATTTAATTCAAATAATCTTTCTTCAATTTCTGGAGTTGTTGCTTTCTTTGCAATTAATCCTAGATAGTGATGCAGTCTTTTTGCAGCTTCTTGAACCGTTTTACCTGTTTCATTTTCAATTTGTTGGCAAGCAAAATCTATACAGATAAATAATTCATCAATTCCTTGTTCAAGTTCATTATCCTGGTTTTGCAATATGAATTGATTATAATGGAATATTTCACTGGAATAGGGTTCTGAGTGCGCGTCAATTTTCTCTTGATACAGGCTGGCAACCCACTGAAGTTGCCTTAATGATTCTTCATGCTCTTGTGCTAGCATTTTTGGAAATAGTTTAAGGTAGTAAGCAATATAGGTCTTTGGTGAAAAAATATTGGCTTTGGGATGACGCGCAAGGCTAAGAAAAATTTCTGTAGCTTGTAGATAATCTTCTTGCTCCATTGCGAAATCAAGTTCACATTTAAGCAAACGTGCATTGTATTGGTTATAAACATCAATAATATGTGGTTGATCGAAATCAGCATTTCCATATTCTATGAATTGTTTGACTATGTCTTGCAATGCTTTAAGTGTTGGATAGTAATTTTCTGGTGGATTTGTATGAAAATTTAAATAGATATCCGCGATACGTTTGAGCTTTCCATTTTGTATATTATTTTTATGCAGCTGAAAAAGATGAATCAGATTATTAATACCTTCTTCATATCGATGATCTGACAACTGCGACCATGCGAGATCAATTAAATCTTGTTTGCTGAGTACATCTTCTCTTCTAATTTTCTTTCTATTTGGACTATTGGGCGATATGGGTGCTAAGATCACGCTATAATTCTCAGGTATTTGGTCTTCCGGAGTAGTAGTGCTGCTAAACCTTTTATTAAAGATAAGCCCGTGAAGGTTCTGTAAGTCATTTTCGTTGTTTTGTTTGTTATTATTTTTTGGCCACATAGTCAAGCTCCTTGGTATTTATTATGTAGTATTCTAACCCTAGTCTTATAATATTATCATATTTCTATATGAATCAAATGGTTATGTGAATATTAACTCGTAAGTATCTTGTTAATAATACCGTAACGGATTGGCCATTATAATATAAGCTCAGAAAGATTACACAGTTAAATATGCTTAATGGCATTTGAGGGTAAGAGGGGTTGAATATATATTGGCGAATGACTTGTCGTTTGTTACAATAAATGCAATAAAATAACTTTATATGCAGGATAAATTATGAACAGCTCATTTTGTGCGCGTTTTGCTTTTTTGTTTTTTTCTACGATGCTTACCGCTTTTGCCTATGATCCCAGACAATTAGAACGCTTTAAAATCACGCAGGTGTGTGAGCGCTGTGATTTTAATGAACTGAATTTATCGCCCGAAACCTTGGCAGGTGATGATTATCAAGGTGCTATTTTAGAAGGCTCTTATTTTTATGGCTCGAGTATAGAAAAGCTTAATTTTTCTAACCTGCAAGCGCAGGGGATTATTGGCCTTGGTTTAATGTTGCATGATAACGAATTATCTAATGCTGATTTTTCTTATGCGGATTTGCCTAATTTAAAAGTCACCCTGTGGAATCGCGGTAAAAATATTATTTTTTTAGGCGCTACGCTTGATGAAGCCAATTTTTCTTATAGTGTATTTGATGCGCCTAATTTTTTTCAAGCCAGCCTCTCGAGTGCCGTACTGTATCATGTCAATTGGCCCGCTGCTAATTTGGCAGGTGCACGGTTGCGGGGCGCTAATTTAACTTATGCAAGCCTACAGGGTGCAAACTTAGAAGAAGCTAATTTAAGTGATGCTTTATTGAGTCATGCGGATTTTAGTGATGCCAATTTATTTGGCGCCATAGTTAGCGATGAGCAATTAGCCACAACAGCCAGTGTGTGTAACGCGATTTTACCGGATGGAAGTCTAGGCGCTTGTTAAATTATAATCACTGGACTTTAGGGTTTTATTTAAAGTCTTAAAGTGATAAATCGTTTTCTTGCGCATCAGATTATAATCCACGATGGGTTGCGGATAGCCTTGTTCTGCAACCACCTCGCGGGCATGGAAATGCGGATCATGAATACCCACGGCATTAATTTTTGCAAGCTCTGGACAAAACGTGCGAATAAATTCACCAGTAGAGTCGAAAACTTCGCTTTGTCTTGATGGTTGTGGAATGCGTGAATAAACAACGCTTTCCGCACCTGTTGAGGCGCTCCATTGCCAGAGGGCATTATTGCTGGCAAATTCATAATCCAGACGCATTTTGGCAAAATATTCTTCACCTAAACGATAATCCATAAACAAGACTTTAGTAAAAAATAAGGCGCAGGCTTGTATTAAATCTTCATGCAAATAACCGGTTTGATTTAAGCAACGCATGGCAGCATCTATTAATGGATACCCGGTTTGTCCTTGTTGCCAAGCCGCTAATAATTGCGGATCTTTTTGCCAAGGCAGGGTATTCATATTCGCGGTAAAATCACGGCCTTCGCAAATATGTGGAAAGTGATACATAATATGGTGGTCAAATTCACGGGCAATCACGGCATTTAACCATTTATCCACGTCTTGTTTATTTTGTAAATGTTCACCTTGTAATAACATTTTTATAAATTGTCTAGGTGATAATAATCCTAAACTTAAATGTGTAAATAAAAGATGTATTTGCGCATCTTGTGCATCGCTTTCAAGCAGGGTGAGTGCCTGTTGTTCTGTGAATGCAAACGGTGCATTAAAGTCGGGTTTAGTGTTAGAACTGTGAGGCGATGTAGCCGTTGTAAGCGCTACAGTTTGTTTTTCAACAGGACCTAGCGGATGAATATTGGTATTGCGCAAAGATCCTTGCCAAGTTTTTTTAAAGGCCGTGTATGAAGTAAAGGGTTTTTGTTTTGGCGTTAATAATTCACTAGGCGTTGCAATTAAATGATCGGTGTAATGTTTAACTTTTAAGTGTGCTTGTTCCAGCGCTGTGCTAATGGCTCTATCTTGTGTGCGCTGTGCTAAGTCATAGCGTGCATTATAATAAAGTGCATTTGATTGATGCGTGTGCATCAGTTCTAAAATTAAAGGTTCTATCGCGGCCATGTTATCAACATTTTTAATAAGCAAGGGTATATTCAGATCACCAAGCGCTTGTTGCAAATGAGACAGTTGTTCCTGCAGTAGCGTATATTGACGCTCATTGAAATTCGCCTGATTATTTAAGGTATTAGGAATACAATGAAGTACAATAAGGCCATCACGGCAGTCGCGTGAAGCGTGAAACAACGCACTATTATCATTAAGCCTTAAATCAGTCCTGAGCCATACTAAACCACGCATTTATAGTCCCCTTTTAAGCGGATAAGTTATAATTTCCGTTAGTATACCGTATAAATATGATGGCAACCTTAAGAGCTAATCATTTATGGTGATAATCTTTGGAGCTTCCCAAGCGCCTTTTATTTGTCTATAGGCGATTCTATCGTGTAACCGACTGGCGCGACCTTGCCAGAATTCTATATAAGTGGGGCTAATGGCGTAGCCTCCCCAATTATCAGGCCGCGGGATAGGCTTATTCTCATATTGCTTGACCAGGGTTTTTTGTTTTTCCAGTAAAAACTCTCTAGAATCAATAGGTTGGCTTTGATGCGAGGCATAGGTGGCCAATTGGCTCTCCCTTGGGCGTTGTTTAAAGTAAGCATCGGAATCAGCCGCAGCACAGCGATTAACTTCACCTTCAATAATAATTTGTCGCTCTAAAAGCGGCCAGAAAAAGTTAACTGCTACATAAGGATTTTCAGCCATTTCTAAGGCCTTATGACTATCATAATGACTGTAAAAAATGAGCTGGCCATTTTCTAGGCCTTTTAATAAAACAACACGCACAGAAGGTTTAGCATTTTTATCGGCTGTGGCCAATACCATAGCGGTAGCATCAGGCATTTGCGCCGCAATGGCTTGTTCTAACCATAAGTCACATTGTTTAATCGGATCTTTAGCCACAGACAAATCAAGAATCGCATGTTGATATTCGCGACGAATGTGTTCGAGTTGTTCGGTTATTTTCATCATAATACCTGGCCAAATGTTTTATAAATAATTCCCCTGCAATTTTTACGTTCATAGGCCCGCCTAAATCACGGGTTTGCGTAATGGCTAGGTTAGTAAAACCACAGGGATTAATGCGTGAATAGGGTTCTAAATCCATATCGATATTAAAAGCGATGCCGTGATAAGTGCAGCCGTGACGTACACGTAGGCCTATGGCGCAGATTTTTGCACCGTCTACATACACGCCGGGAGCCGCGCGATCGCCATAAGCATTAATATGATATTCGGCTAATAAATTAATGACGGCTTGTTCAATCAAAGTCACGAATTTTCTGATGCTAATATCTAGTCGTCTTAAATCAAATAATAAATAAGCTACCAATTGTCCTGGACCATGATAAGTCACTTGGCCGCCGCGATCAGTTTGGACAACAGGAATAGTACCTGCTTGTAAAATATGTGAAGCCAGGCCTGCTTGACCTTGGGTAAATACACTGGGGTGTTCTGAGAGCCATACTTCATCAGGCGTATGGCTAGTGCGCGTATCCGTAAACGTGCGCATTTGTTGCCAAGCGTCTTGATAGGCAATTAAACCAAGGTTACGGGTGATAAAAGTCATTATTTTACGGTTTGGAAAAACTGATTTATTTTTTTCCATAGCGACCCGACTTGGCCATCACCGACATTTTGTCCATTTAAACGGGTAAATGGTACAACATCACGCGTAGAACTGGTCATCCAAATTTCATCGGCCTGATTCAATTCGGCCTCACTAATGGGACGCTCTTCATAGGGGAGTTGATGTTGTTGTGCGAGTTGTAATATAAAGTCACGGGTAATACCCCAAAGGATTTGAGGCGTTTTTGGCGCTGTATAAATGATATTATTTTTTACCATAAAAATATTACTTCCGGTGCCTTCGGTAATATAACCTTCTTTAACCGAAGATCGTTTCATAAGCGCCTTTGAGATGACCTTCTTGCAGCGCCATAATATTAGGCAGTAAATTAATGGATTTAATATAACAATTGCCCCAGCGTTGATCAGGCGCTGTGATGGCACTTAAACCTTGTTCTTTTTCTTGTGCGGATAAAGATTTGGGTGTAATCACCATGGCAAATACGGTCGGTTGTAAATCATCGGTATAAAGATGTTGGCGCGTGGCACTGGCCCCGCGGGTAATTTGTAAATAGATACCATGGGTGGGTGTGGGCGCAGTTAAACCTAATTGTTTTAAAATATCGCCCCATTGTTCATGGCTTAAGGTGTTTTTAATATCAACGGCTTTAAGGCTGCGATCAAGACGTTCTAGATGTTCCTTAAGTAAAAAGGGCGTGCCTTCAAAAACGGGAATGACTTCATACACGCCATCGCCAAATAAAAAGCCACGATCTAAGGGTGAGATCCGCGCTTCAGCTAAGGGTAAAAATTGGCCATTTAAATAAGCGATCATATTAATTTCCTGTAGAAGCAAGCATACGTTTAAATAATAATTTTATGGAGTCTACAAAACGGCGCCATAAATTGCCTTTTTCAATGGTTTCTAAAGCGACAACCGGTTGCTTTGAAATCACTTCATTGTTTAATTTTATTTCCATCTCGCCCACGGGTGTACCGGCTTGTATGGGAGCGATCAATTGTGAATGGACATGTAAAGTCGTTTCAATTTGTGCTTTGCTTTGTGGAATGGTGACATAGGCGTCATCGGCAAAACCTATGGGCAGCACATTTTTATTACCTTTCCAGATCGGCACTTCACTTAGGACTTGATTTTTTCGTGCTAATTGTTCGGTTTTAAAGACCCGAAAGCCATAATTTAATAAAGTTTGCGCTTGTTCAGCCCGAGCGCCATCACTTTGTGTGCCTAAAACAACAGCGATTAAACGCATGTTTTGTCGTAGCGCTGAGGCAACCAGGCAATAACCTGCGCTTGAGGTGTGGCCTGTTTTAATGCCATCCACCGTGGGGTCACGGTATAATAATAAATTACGGTTATGTTGTTTAATATCATTATAGAAAAATTCTTTTTGTTGATAGAGGGCATAACTTTCGGGGAAGTTTTTGATCATGGCGGCCAGTGCTAACGTTGCCATATCGCGCGCGGTGGTATAATGTTGGGGATCAGGTAAACCTGTGGCATTGGTAAAGTGGGTATTATCCATGCCGAGCAATTTCGCCTGATAATTCATCATTTCAGCGAATGCAGATTCACTACCGGCCACACGTTCGGCCACGGCAACGCTGGCATCATTACCGGATTGAATAATAATCCCCCAGTTGTAAATCTTTAATGGGTACTTCTGTACCTAAGTCTAAAAACATACGCGAGCCTTCGGTCCGCCAGGCATTTTCGCTAATCAAGGCTGTGGCCTCAGGCGTTAGTGTGCCGCGTGCCAGTTCCACATCCAATACATAGATGGTCATCATTTTAGTCAAACTGGCGGGTTCAACTTGGGTGTCTATATTATGCGCCGCCAAAATTTGCCTAGAGTTAAAATCTTGCAAAATATAAGCATTGGCCGCAATTTCAGGCGGTTTAGCTACCGGCATGGTCGAAAAATCAAGTACGACAGGCGCATTCGCATACAAAGTCGCGCTCAAAAATAGGCTGGAGATCATTAAAAGATACTTATACATGAGGGTCTTTCCTTGAATAATGAAGAACTGAGCCTTAGTATAATGAATGGTGGTTTAATGCCAATAGCCGCGCAACCTGCATTGCGCGACTTGGGTTTGAGCTTAAATAAATTAGGCTTAATTTTAGAGAGTAGCTCTAGTGTTGTCTTTTAACACCTTATCAATTTCCGTTAAGTCAGATGCTATATCCTTACAAGCCTTTCGATTAGTCTTATTAGCTTCGGAAGAGGTAACCATTCTATACCCGGTATAAATACAGGCTGCAGTCGTTGCGGTAGCACCAACGGTTATTGCCATTGAGCCTGCTGTTGCTAAACCTGTCTCAAGACCTTCAAAAGCACCAATAATAGCCCCAGGAGGGCCGCCAAATATAAATCCAATAAGTCCACCCATAACGGCGCAAGCCAATATGACTAAAATCCCATGCAATACGTTCCATTTTGCACCTCCATTAGGACTGAAGGTAGCTTTTAAGTTGTTAACGTATGTTGAATATGTTTGGATCTGTTCGAGTATTGCTCCAGATGCCGTATTTTGAGTGATCACATTGTGAATCAGTGTGTGCGTCCTTTTAATCAAGTCGTTAGGATAATCTCCTTCATTCATAACCAAAAATTTATCAAAAACCCTTAGATTTACCATCAAGGTTGCTAAATGCGCATTCCTGAAAGGTATTTCACCAAATCGATCGTTTTTGTTCTGACTCACTTGGATACGAAAAGCATTCAATGCGTTCAAAGTTTTTTGTAAAGGCGTGGCAGGTTGTGCAACAACGCCCCCTTTATATTTGTTTATCAGCGCAATTGCTTTAGTGTCCTTAGCAAACTCAGCCATGAGAGTATTATTTTTATCAAGGAGATCTTTTACAGTAACGGTTTTGTTATTACGTTCATGCAAAAGCAATACTTCTTCAGCCAATTTATAAGCTTTTGACTGAAGTAAAGTAGCCAATAGAGCTAAAGGTTTTGATTGGAAAAATTCATCGTATATAAAATAAAACATCCGACTATCGCCGCTTTCAAATGTTTCTTCCATACATTCAGCTAGCGTCTTTTCGCTGCTATTTGTAATTTTTCTAGTAAATGCTGTAAGCAAAAGCTCGCTTACTTGGCTTTGAGACTTCAGAGCAAACAGATGATCACGCAAGCCCTTTATATTATTAGTTAAGATAAATTGTTGAGCATTAGAAATAGCGTCTTCTTTAGTATCGTCTACTGCGTCTACGAACTCTTCATTCTCATTCTCACTTTTTTCTGACCCTTGCAATAGCTTTTCTTTTTCCTCACCCTCAACAATATCATAAGAATTAATATTTAAGGTATGGTTTGAAGCATTAGTTGCCTTCAAAGTAACTGTGGGCGCAACACTCTCACGAGACAGGAGATTATCCGCCGCACCACCAGCCACATCTAGCACCTGGTTGACGACGCGCATTTTCCCCACTAGTGGCGTAACTTCCTCGGGTGTTTTCCCATTTTCATCTGTTGCATCTGGATTCGCTCCTTGCTTTAGTAAATATTCTTTTATCTCTGAATGCGTGCGGCCGTGTACTGCTGCTATATGTAGTGCGGTAAATCCATGGGTATAGGAAATACCTCCAATTTTAACTGGAGTCTTTGTATCTGAACCGAAGACTTCAAGCGTAGCATTCACAGAAGAAGGCTCACACAAGCGTGTGCAGAGATTTGAATGTCCTTGTATTACCGCAAAATGCAATGGGGATACATGAATTATAGCCTTAGTACTGTCATCTATAATTTCAATTTTTCTTTGCCCAAATTTATTATAAAATGCAAGCCTAGTGTCCTTATCTGGAAACAATAAATTCTTTTTCATAAAAGGCGAAGTGGGCAATATATTTCCTTCTGCGATTGCCATGACAAGCTCTTGACTAAAGGTTTCTTCTGCTTCCGAAAACTCATCATTATTCAATGGAATTAGTTCATATGTAATACCCATAATTTACCTCTTTATTTAGATATAGGCCTATTCTATCGTAGATAGATTAAGGTAACATTAAGATAGATTTGGAGATATAGCTTTTTTTAAAATAATACGTAAGACTTTGTTAATCATCATGTTTTATTTTGTTTATTAGACCTATTGGGCCTGGGTTGTGAGGTAGGCTGGGTGATGGGGTATAATTCGCATTTTTTAAGTGGAGCGGATATATTTAGCTTATAGATTCCCAATATGTTCATTAAAGGCTTGTTATGAAAATTAATCTCAACAGCATTTTACGTTATTTACCCGGATTTATTTTTTGGAAAGATAAAGATTCTGTTTTTTTGGGTTGTAATGAAAATTTTGCGCACGCGGCAGGGTTTAAGAGTGCAGAAGAAATTGTTGGGAAAACGGATTATGATATGGCCTGGGGTAAAACAGAGGCGGCATTAAATCACACAAAATTGTTTTAATTATTTTAAGGGTAGTTTGCAATTAAGTAAATATATTCTTGAGCAGCAAGGACAAGTGCCTGCGATGAGGAGGAAATAAGTCGCGCAACCTGCATTGCGCGACTTGGGTTTGAGCTTAAATAAATTAGGCTTAGTTTGAGAGAGCAGCTCCTCTAGTTTTGGTTTCTAACACCTTATTAACATCCGTAGATACCAGCTCCTCTAGTTTTGGTTTCTAACAACTTATTAACTTCCGTTAAGCTAGACGCTACATTTTTACACATATCTCGATTAGCCACATTAGCATTGTAAGAGGCAACCATTCTATAGCCGCCATAAATACAGGCCGCAGTCGTTGCGGTAGCACCAACGGTTATTGCCATTGAACCCGCTGTTGCAAAACCTGTCTCAAGACCTTCAAAGGCGCCAATAACAGCCCCAGGAGGGCCGCCCGCAAAAACCCCAATAATTGCATCAACAAGGGCGCAAACTAATACCACTAAAAATCCATAAAATACGTCCCACTTTGCTTTTCCATTAGGACTGCAAGTGTCTTTTAAGCTGTTAACGTATGTCATATATTCTGAGATCTGAACGGCTTTCTCTTCGGATGATGTTGTATTATCTGAATTTATCACATTGTTAACCAATGTGTGAGTTTTTGTAACCAAGTCATTAGGATAATATCCCTTATACTTTGCTAAAGATTTATCAAAAACCCTTAGATCTACCATCAAGGTTGCTAAATGTGCATTCCCGAAAGGTATTGCAGCAAATTGATCGTTATTGTTCTCACTCACTTGGATACGAAAAGCATTCAATGCGTTCAAAGTTTTTTGTAGAGGCGTGGCAGGTTGTGCAACAACGTCACCTTTATATTTGTTTATCAGCGCAATTGCTTTAGGGTCTTTAGCAAACTCATCCATGAGAGTATCATTTCTATCAAGGAGATCTTTTACAGTAACGGTTTCGTTATTACGTTCATGCAAAAGCAATACTTCTTCAGCCAATTTATAAGCTTTTGACTGAAGTAAAATAGTCAATAGATCTAAAGGTTTTGATTGGAAAAATTCATCGTATATAAAATAAAACATCCGACTATCGCCGCTTTCAAATGTTTCTTCCATACATTCAGCTAGCGTCTTTTCGCTGCCATTTGTAATTTTTCTAGCAAATGCTGTAAGCAAAAGCATGCTTACTTGGCTTTGAGGCTCCAGAGCAAACAGATGATCACGCAAGCCCGCTATATTATTAGCTAAGATAAATTGTTGAGCTTTAGAAGTAGCGTCTTCTTGAGTATCGTCTACTGCGTTTTCGGACTTTCCATCCTCATCGTCTCCTGGCCGTTGCAATTCCGCTTCCTCAGCAACATAATAATGATTAATCTTTAAGGAACGGTTTGAAGCATTTTCGGACTTTCCATCCTCATCGTTTTCTGACCATTGCAGTGGCGTAACTTCCTCTGGTGTATTCCCATTTACATCTGTTGCCTTTGGGTTCGCTCCTTGCTTTAGTAAATATTCTTTTATCTCTGAATGCGTGCGGCCGTGTACTGTAGCTATATGCAGTGCGGTAAATCCATGAGTATAGGAAATACCTCTAATTTTAGCTGTTGTATTCGTATCTGAACCGACGACCTCGAGCATAGCATTCACAGAAGGATCACACAAGCTTGTGCAGAGATTTAAATGTCCTTGTATTACCGCAAAATGCAATGGGGATACATGAATTTTAGCCTTAGTACTGTCATCTATAACTTCAATTTTTCTTTGCTTAAATTTCTTATAAAATGCAAGCTTAGCGGATTGGTTATTTTCAAACATGGGATGCAATTTCATAAAAGGCGAGGAGGGTGATATATTTCCTTCTGCAATTGCCGCGACAAGCTCGTTACTAAGGATTTCTTCTGCTTCCGAAAACTCATCATTATTCAATGGAATTAGTTCATATGTAATACCCATAATTTACCTCTTTATTTAGATATAGGCCTATTCTATCGTAGATAGATTAAGGTAACATTAAGATAGATTTGGAGATATAGCTTTTTTTAAAATAATACTCAAGACTTTGATAATCATCATGTTTTATTTTGCTTATTAGACCTATTGGGCCTGGGTTGTGAGGTAGGCTGGGTGATGGGGTATAATTCGCATTTTTTAAGTGGAGCGGATATATTTAGCTTATAGATTCCCAATATGTTCATTAAAGGCTTGCTATGAAAATTAATCTCAACAGCATTTTACGTTATTTACCCGGATTTATTTTTTGGAAAGATAAAGATTCTGTTTTTTTGGGTTGTAATGAAAATTTTGCGCACGCGGCGGGGTTTAAGAATGCAGAAGAAATTGTTGGGAAAACGGATTATGATATGGCCTGGGGTAAAACTCAAGGGGAATTGTTTCGAAAAGGCGATCTGGAAGTGTTGGCGGGTCATGAAAAACACAATGTGGAAGAGCCGCAATTGATGGCTGATGGTAAACAGGCCACGGTGTTGGTGAATAAAGTAGCTTTATTAGATGAAAATAAAAATCCCATCGGCATTTTATGCAGTTACAGTGATATTACTGAACATAAACAAATGGAACAAGAAGCCGAGCAGTTGCGGACTGAGAAAAAAGTCTTAACTGAGCAAGAAGAAATTACACGTTTATTAGCCGCCAGCATGGCCCACGAATTGCGCACACCGCTACGTTCCATTGAATCAGGCGCAGAAGGTATTGAAAAATTTTTACCCCAGCTGCTGCAAACCTATCAAGTTGCACGTGAAGCTGGATTAGAAATCCCTTATATTGCGCCCGTGCATCAAAAAGCCCTGGCCAATATTGCTAAAAATATAGAAATGGAAACGCGATCTGCATTTTCCGTGATTGATATGTTATTAGTTAAAACGAAGTTTTTACACTTGGATCAAGAAAAATTTAAACCAAGCTCCATCGCTCGCTGTGTTGATGAAGCGCTCGCACGCTATCCACTGCATCCAGAAGATGTTGCAAAAATTCATTGGCAAAAAGGCGATTTTTCATTTTTTGGTGATGAGTTATTAATGACCCATGTGATCTTTAATTTACTTAAAAATGCCTTGCATTATATTAAAGCAGCCAGTAAAGGTGAGATTCAAATCTGGTGCGATAACAATGAAAAATTTAATATCTTACATTTCAAGGATACTAGCCAAGGCATCTCTCCTGAAATTTTGCCCCATATTTTTGATCGTTTTTATACCCGCACCCATCACGGCACGGGCGTTGGCCTAGCCTTTTGTAAGTTAGTCATGCAAAGTTTCGGCGGCGACATCACCTGCACATCCGTCAAAGGTGAATATTCAGACTTTACTTTATCTTTTCCTGTTAATTCCAAAGAGTAAGCAGAATTATATTGACACTCTTTAGTCATTGCGTGAGAATAACGGCTTGCATATTGGGAGGGGTGCCCGAGTGGTTAAAGGGAGCAGACTGTAAATCTGCCGGCATTGCCTACGTAGGTTCGAAACCTACCCCCTCCATATATTATCGCGGGTGTAGTTCAATGGTAGAACCTCAGCCTTCCAAGCTGATGGCGTGGGTTCGATTCCCACTACCCGCTAATTTTTTTTTAAATGCCCACATAGCTCAGTGGCAGAGCACTTCCTTGGTAAGGAAGAGGTCACTGGTTCAATCCCAGTTGTGGGCTAATGATAGAAAATACTAGGAGATACAAACATGTCAGCCAAAGTAGCGTTTGAAAGAAACAAACCGCATTTAAACGTAGGAACGATAGGACACGTAGATCACGGTAAGACGACGTTGACAGCGGCGATCACGAAAGTGATGTCGGAGACTATGGGACGCGGCGAATTCAAAGCGTATGATCAAATTGATAAAGCGCCTGAAGAAAGAGCACGTGGTATCACGATAGCAACGGCGCACGTAGAATACGAAAGCCCGAATCGTCACTATGCGCACGTAGATTGCCCAGGACATGCGGATTATGTAAAGAACATGATCACAGGTGCTGCGCAAATGGACGGCGCGATATTGGTGGTGAGTGCAGCGGATGGTCCGATGCCACAAACACGTGAACATATTCTATTAGCGCGTCAAGTAGGTGTACCTTATATTGTTGTTTTCTTGAACAAAGCCGACATGGTGGATGATCCAGAATTATTAGAATTGGTAGAAATGGAAGTGCGAGAATTATTAAGCAGCTATGATTTTCCTGGTGATGATACACCGGTGATAGTAGGCAGTGCTTTGAAAGCGCTTGAAGGCGATAAGAGTGATATTGGCGAGCCAGCGATACTTAAATTGGTTGAAGCTTTGGATAGTTATATCCCGCAACCGGTACGTGCAACTGATAAACCTTTCTTGATGCCGATTGAAGATGTATTCTCCATTTCTGGCCGTGGTACTGTAGTGACAGGCCGTATAGAACGCGGTGTTGTTAAAGTCGGTGAAGAAATTGAAATCATCGGTATTAAAGATACCGTGAAGACAACGTGTACGGGCGTTGAAATGTTCCGTAAGTTGTTGGATAGAGGGGAAGCGGGCGATAACGTAGGTGTGTTATTACGTGGTACGAAACGTGAAGACGTAGAACGTGGCCAAGTATTAGCAGCGCCTGGCACGATTAAGCCGCATACTCATTTTGAATGCGAAGTGTATATTTTATCCAAAGAAGAAGGTGGACGTCATACACCATTCTTTACAGGCTATCGTCCACAGTTCTACTTCAGAACGACAGACGTAACGGGTTCAGTGACTTTACCTGAAGGCATTGAAATGGTTATGCCTGGTGATAACGTAAAGATGATCGTTAAATTGGTAGCCCCGATTGCGATGGAAGATGGTTTACGTTTTGCGATTCGTGAAGGTGGCCGTACTGTAGGTGCGGGTGTTGTTTCTAAAATCATCGAGTAGTTAAGAAAATCCCCTTGTGTATATAAGCGATGGGGGATTCTTAAGGGGGAGAAGCGCAGCTCTCTCCCTTAAGTGCAAGCGCGAATTTATTTCGCGCCTAGCATCTAATAAAATCCAGGCCAGTAGCTCAATTGGCAGAGTGGCGGTCTCCAAAACCGTAGGTTGTGGGTTCGATTCCCTCCTGGCCTGCCAAATTTCGCAGGAGCGTAATAATAAAAATGGATTTTAAAGAAATCATTGATGTTGATGATCACCAGCAAAATCTTAATAAACAAATACAAGAAATCCGCCAGCATTGCTCTACCTATGGCATAGGAGGCAAAAAATATCTTTTTAAACTGTACACCTGCTTTAAGAAACATATTGAAGAATTTTCTGAAGAAATTTATATAAATTTACTTGAGCAAAAATCAAAAGCAGGAAAATTAAAAAATAATATTTTAGAGGCTGGACAACATTTTTTAACCATCTACGAACAATCGATGAGTAGTTATGATTTTGGTTTATGATTAATTATTATGCTAAAGCGGACGATGATATACAGTCATACAAATCTAAGCTTGAGCTGCATTTAACAAAATGTAGTGATAAATTTTTTAAAAAATATGAAAATTATAAAAAACCTTTCTGGAAAAAATGGAAATTTTGGGGTATTTTAATATCCACAATAATTAGTCTCTGGGCATTTTTAAAGGAAGCAGGAATATGAACAAAAAGCAATCTGATAAGCTGATGATTCGCAACAGCACAGCTGAATTTTTAATTTTTACGCTCCAGGCTGGAGAAAATGGCATTGAAGTCCATTTTGAAGATGAAACAATTTGGCTGACTCAAAAATTAATGGCTGAGCTCTTTAATGTCACAATTCCCACAATTAATGAACATCTAAAAAATATCTTTGAATCTAAGGAGTTAGCAGAAAATTCAGTTATTAGGAAATTCCGAATAACTGCCCCAGATGGAAAATCCTATAATACTCAGTTATATAACCTAGACGTAATAATATCTGTTGGTTACAGGGTAAATTCAAAACGTGCTACGGAATTTCGCCAATGGGCAACCCGTGTATTACATGATTTTGCCATCAAAGGCTATGTCCTGGATAAAAAACGGCTTGAGAATGGTACTTATCTTGGTGAAGACTACTTTGAACATTTATTAGCTGAAATTCGTGAAATTCGTCTCAGCGAACGTCGCTTTTATCAAAAAATCACGGATATTTATGCAACCAGCGTTGACTACAACAAAGATGCGCCTACTACGTGTAAGTTCTTTGCAAAAGTACAGAATAAATTACATTACGCTATTCATGGGCGTACGGCGCCTGAATTAATTAAACAACAAGCAGACAGCACCCAGCCTTATATGGGATTAACCAGTTGGGAGAAAGCACCTCAAGGCAAAATTCTAAAAACAGATGTCAGAGTTGCTAAAAATTATCTTACAGATGAGGAGTTAAAATCGTTAGGACATATTGTAAGTGCCTATTTAGAGTTAGCTGAAGACAGAGCTAGACGTCAGATCCCGATGACCATGGAAGATTGGGCGCAGCGTTTAGATAAATTTTTAGAGTTCGATGAGCGTGAAGTGCTAAAGAATGCAGGTAGTATCACTGCAAAAATTGCTAAAGATCATGCCGAAAGTGAATTTGAAAAATATCGAATCATTCAAGATCATTTATTTGAATCAGATTTTGACAAAGAAAGTAAGATAATTGAACGTGAGCTTGGGAAGAAAAATACTTAAAAGTATCTTTGAATTTCAGCAAGTACCAGTTATTTCCCTTTTGGAAAGAACTGCTTTGGAAGAAGATTCAGTTATTCGAAATTTTCGAATAACTCCAGGATAATGAATTGGAACGCTAAGCAACTATTAAGCGCTACTTAATAGTTCAAACAAATAATGATTAACAGGTAGAGTATGAATAAATTTAATTTGACCATTTTTATTAGTTTATCATTGCTGATAATCACAGCAACCCACGCATACAATTCACCAAAACAAATTAACAGCCATTTTGCCCCAATCAATGGTATAGAGTTGCATTATCGTGAAGCTGGAGACGGCCCTCTCATTATTTTATTGCATGGTTGGCCTGAAACATCTTATGCATGGATCGATACCATGAATTTTTTGTCAGATACATATAGAGTAGTTGCGCCTGATCTGCGTGGCCTTGGCCAATCTGAACGAACACAAAATGGTTACGATAAAAAAACGATTGCAACAGATATACATAAACTCATTGAACACTTAGGTGAGAAACAAGCAATTATTGTAGGGCATGATATGGGTGGTAAAGCAGCTTATGTGATGGCGCATCTTTATCCAGAATCGGTATCTAAATTAGTATTGGCCGATTGTCTGATTCCTGGTACTGAAAATGGTGATGCGTTGCATGGTGGCGCTTGGCATTATGGATTTCACATGGCGCCGGATTTTCCAGAAATGCTAACAAAAGGTCGTGAAGAAGAATACATTCGTGCACAAATTAAAACATGGTCTTTTAAAAAAGATGCAATGGATGATAAAACCATTCATGAATATGCGAAACATTATGCTACAAAAGGCGGCATGACCGCAGGCTTTAATTATTATCGCGCACTCAAAGAAGATGCTTCTTTGGTTGAATCATTCAACAACCAAAAACTTATGATGCCTGTTTTAACAATCAGTGGCCGCTTTGGCGTGGGTGAGAAATTACCACAAGCTTTAAAAGATTCAACTACATCTTTAGATGTTGTCATCATTGAAGACAGCGGACATTTTGTGGCAAACGAGGCTCCTGACAGATTTCATACTGAATTGATAAAGTTTATTCAGGAATGAAACAATTAATAGGGAGCTTCGCATTTTGGCTTAGAATGGAACTTTTGGTGGTAATTGTATTGTGTTGAGGAAAAATAGTAATGACGAAGTTAAAAATTATCTCTGGTGGACAAACTGGTGTTGATCGCGCCGCATTAGATGCAGCAATCAAATTAGGTATTTCACATGGCGGTTGGTGTCCCAAGGGTCGACTTGCTGAAGATGGAACTATTCGTTCAGCCTATTCATTACAAGAAACCCAAACAAGTGATTACGCTGAAAGAACACTATTAAATATTCGCGATTCAGATGCGACCTTAATTATTATTCCAGGTGATATAACCCAAATCACCGATGGCACTGTTTTAACGAAAAAATCTGTTGAAGAACAAAACAAACCGTTTTTAATTTTAGATTTGTCACATGAAATAGATTTATTGAACGTGCTTGATTGGATCAAAGTAAACAACATAAAGATTTTGAATATTGCTGGCCCGCGTGAGTCGCAAAGTCATGGGATTTATAACCGCAGTTTACTCATAGTGGAGCGCTTAATTGCTCTGCTTGAAAAAGAAAATAATTCAGGACCTGGTGGGGAAGACATTAGATAAATTGAAGCGAATAATGCTAACATCTAATGAATTAATAGACACTGACAAAAATGAGTAGAAGGATAGCGTCACTTTTTTAATGCCGTTGCAGCTCTATTATCTGCACGCGCAGTGGCTTCAAGTGATTGCAAATGCTCATTCAGATAATGTAGACAACCTTGAAAAATAATCAGTGATTTTTCTTTTTGTTCTTTCGATGTTAATTGAGTAATGGCATCCGATAGCATTTCTTTTATATGAATGGTAGA
Organism: uncultured Gammaproteobacteria bacterium; assembly: GCA_963798975.1. Taxonomy (GTDB): domain Bacteria; phylum Pseudomonadota; class Gammaproteobacteria; order JABCZS01; family JABCZS01; genus JABCZS01. The sequence goes on along the minus strand of CAWCVU010000022.1, from coordinate 41,617 downwards.
TTCCCTGCTGGTGCTTAAACAAGGAAGATTTCCATTATTGAAATACTCATGTATGTCCTTAATAAGATTTTTTATTTGTGTGATCTCAATAGGATCTGAAGTGGTCCAAGATAATTGATGGTTAGGAATCATTTGTTTTAATACATTAATTATTTTTTGCTCAATTTTTAATTCATGAGGCCCTGACCACAGCGTCTCTATATGCGCAAGATCAGGATATTGATTTTTTATCCTAGCATCAGCCGTTCTAAAATTATTAAAAAAACGATTCAGTAATTTTGTCTTTTCTTTACATTCTTTTAGTTGTAGTGCGCAAATTAATAGAGGCAGTTTATGCTCAATAACAACCAGGTTTAATCGTGTATATAAATAAAGATTTAATTCAGGCAGTTCTGTGAGTAATTGGTATAATAATGTTTGATCGTTAAACAGTTCTCTTAGATCAAAGACCAAATTGTCATGCAGATCGAAAAATAGTTTTATGGCCTTTATAAAAGTATGATGAGCGGATTCGACTTGGTTGGTGTAAACAATTTTAGTGGCTTCTAACCACATTCTTTCTTGGGAGTCTACAGGTGCATCCGCAAGAGTTTGCTCTAACGAAGCGATGGGAGGTGCCAGACTCTCTTCCAATTCCTGTTGCAAAGCGATGCCTTTTTTTGCAGCTATGAGTAATTCGATAAAATTCCATGCAGACATAGTAAGTACCTCAATAAATAAAATTATACCGGTTATTTATTAAGAAATCATTATGCTTGTTAGCTTGTAGTGATGGATAAAGTCATGGATTTATGGTACTTTTAAATGCAGTTAAGATCGGGTGCACTCTGTAAGATTTTGATTTGTAAAGAACAAGTTTAATCCAGTGGGATTTGAAACTGCGTCTTAAGTTCGATGCCCGTTTTGGCTTATTAGATTTATTCAATTATTTTGTAGTACAAAAAGAGAGGTTGATATGTGGGGTTGGTTTAGGGAGAAAGGTAATGAAGACGATAAAAAACCAAATGTTGCAAGCACTAATAGCATTTCAACATCATCAACAGAAGCAACATGGGAACTCCAGCCACTGCTAGCTCCCACAATCACAGGTTGTTACTATAAGCCCATTTATGACGACATGGCAGATATGATGCATTGTCATGGACATCGGTTGATGAACTTTGTTGAAAGAATTACTAAAGATAAGAAGCCAGGTGAATGGTTGCAATTTGGATCTATTGCGGTTGGAATTAATGAAGCAACGAATAATATTGCGCTTAAGAATGATAAATTTCATGTAGAGCGTAAACCTGAGGGTAAATTTGGAGACTTTTGTTTTTTTGAAAAAGTAAAAAAAGAAAATGGAATTTACTTTCGTGAAATAACAACCCATCAAGGATGTAGTGACATTGTAGAAGAGTTGTTCTCAACACTTGAAAAGTCTCACCCACAAGAGTTTGTATACACCTTGATTGTCGTAGGCAATACAGGTTTCAGCTTGTAATATGACGGGGTCACTTTTCACGAATGAGTAGACCCCCACAAAAACCCACAAAAATGCGCTTAACAATAAGTGGCTATCTGTTATTTTCTCTTGGAGTATTGCTTGCGCTCAACAGGTGTAGCGACCATCGGTCTGGGTAATTAGTACGCTGAGTTTTGCAGCTGCAAGCTTGACATTTGATTGCCTTTCATTATGATGCTACAGATTATAGTGAATGTTAAAGAAGGAATATTATATGTTTATTAAGATTGCCGCAGGTAAAATATCTCCATCACTTCTTATCAAAGAAATTGAAAAAACATTTCTTCTTGAAGCAAGATTAACAAAAGAATTTACTCAAACTACCGAGCGCAATAAAAATGTTGAGGAACATACAGGTTTAAACATAAAAGTCGAAGTTGAAAATTCAAATGGCGAGCGTGCTTCTATTGATATGGGAGAAGTTTCTAAAGATAATCAAATACGCGTTTTTACTTATCTCGCCCGTATAGCACAAGCACAGCAACAGGAACACAAGAACGCTTCGCTTGCTGATGCTATTTCTCCAACAAATGAAAAAAATGTTTCAAATAAATTAGTTGTACAAGCGTGGATATGTTCTAGAGACCCTGATCATAATTATAGTAAAGATGCCTTTCCCTCTTCATCAACTGGATTACGCGCGATCGTCACGCCCGATACAGCGAATTTTGATCCTAAACACCTGATAGCACGCGATCCTGAAATGTATCAAGCAATCAGCAATAAAAAGTAGTAGTAGCTTTTACTGAAGGCTTGGTCAATATTATTCTCTTAAATAGCTTTACGCATAACATTATACTTAATATACCCGTTGAGCTTCCCAAGATCTTGTTTTCAAGAATCGATAGTATTTTAAACTGTGGCAAATGAGTTAAGCATTTCCTGCAATTGGTGTCGACAGTATGTTGCATATTCGATAAAAATATCAGGTTAAGGCACGATGTCAATAGAGGCCTAGAATATGAATTATTTTCATAAAATAAGTTTGGAGTGTGCCAAATTTGTGTAAAAGCAAGATGGCTTATGGTATACTGACCCGGTTTTGAACGGGTTTAGAGAGTGAGGATTTTCTTTAATTCATTGATTTATATAAAATTATATTTTAACCCCGGTCTGTAAAGCGTTAGGTTGAGGGTTTAACTCTCTTAAAGCCTGGCAAGCATGTTTTTTTCATGTAAAGTGAAATTTGTTAATTGAATAACTTCTATTCTTGCTCAAGGAAGTGGTAGAATAGGGTCTTTAATCTTTAGGGGTAGCCCGCGATAGTACCTCTTTAACGATCTGGAGTGTGTATGCAAGAATGGCAATTAGATTTAGTCACCACAGGTGCTATCACTGTGATGTTGGTGATGCTGGGATTTCAATTAAAACAGCGTATTCATGTACTTGAGCGTTTTTGTATTCCGGTCCCTGTTATTGGCGGTTTTTTTGCAGCTATTTTTATTTTGTTATTGCGCGAAGCGGGTGATCACACCATTCATTTTGATACTACTTTGCAAGTGCCTGCTATGGTTGCTTTTTTTACCACGATAGGCTTGAGTGGTAGTTTTGCATTTATTAAACGAGGTGGCAAATTACTCGGGATTTACCTAATCATTTGTTGGTTATTAGTTATTTTTCAAGATATATTTGGTGCAACGGTAGCTGGTATGCTGGGTATAAATCCAAGCTTTGGTGTAATGGCCGGTGGCGTATCTTTATCAGGCGGTCATGGAACAGCAGCCGCTTTGGGCAGTATGGCGGAAGGTTTAGGGGTCCACGATGCGGTGACCATAGGTCTTGCCTGTGCAACCTTTGGCTTAATCATCGGTGGTTTACTCGGCGGACCGGTGTCTAGTTTTTTAATCAAAAGACATAATCTGAAAATTGAACCGGATGTGAGTACCACCGAACTGTCGCCCTTGCATGATCATGAAGAAAATGTGCAATTAACCAGTTATCAGTTGATTGCTTCAGCAGGACTTATTTCGGTATTGATGGTTTTAGGTTTTTGGGTCAGCGATCTATTTACCAGTGTATTTCATATCGTGCTGCCCAGTTACGTGGGCGCGATGTTTGTGGCGATTATCTTTTGTAATTTAAATGATCATTTGCATTGGATTAAATTAAATAACTCGGCTATTGATGTGATAGCCGATATTTCATTGGGTTTCTTTTTAACCCAAGCGATGATGAGTTTAAAAATATGGGATTTATACGCTTTAGCGCTTCCTTTATTGTTTATCTTAATTTTACAAGTGCTGGTACTGGCCTTGATAGCGATATACATAGTCTTCCCCTTGATGGGCAGAAATTATGATGCTGCGGTGATGTGCTCAGGCATGATGGGCCATGGTTTAGGCGCGGTTCCCAATGCTGTAGCGAATATGAGTGCGGTATGCGAAAAATATAAAGCATTTTCATATAAAGCCTTATTGATTGTCCCTTTATGCGGCGCTGTTTTGGTCGATATTGTGGGCATACCCTTTCATGTGTGGATACTTAATTACTTTCAGTAGTACATAATTCCCCTCTTTGGGCTATGATTAAGAATCTAAAAAGGATTTTAGGTTCAAATCATGCGGTTACTTTTATTGTGTCTGTGTTGCCTATTTACGACTTACGTATGGGCCATCAACATATTACCTTCCACTGTACAACCTGAGCGGCAAACGGCTCGGCAAGCGCCTGCCGTATTACCTTATGCGCCAAACGATTTACTGACCATGGCTCCTAATGAGCCAAGCGCGCCGACGAGTGCAGAAACGGTTTATTTTACTTTTAGTGGTTTTCTATTTGAAGGCGAGCCCTTATTTTCAGAACAAGAATTATTGCCGCTGTATCAAGAAGAAGTGGGTAAAGAAATCAATTTAGCGCAGCTGTATGCACTTGCTGATAAAATAGAAAATACTTATACCGCACAAGGTTATATTTTAACGCGGGTCATTATTCCGGCCCAGGAAATTGAACCGGGTGAAAAAATAAAAATCATTATTGTCGAAGGATTTATTGATAAAGTCGATATAGAAACCCAAGATTCTAGTTTAAAATCTTTTTTAGAAGAAATGGCCGAACCGATATTAGCGTCTCGTCCCTTAAAACTTGCGGATTTAGAAAGTGCTTTATTACTGATGAATGATTTACCCGGCGTAAGTGTTAGAAGTGTTTTATCACCTTCACCCACGACCCATGGCGCCAGCCGCTTAACCATCGAAGTCGATGAACAAAAATATGAATTAGAAGCACATGTTGATAATCGTGGTACGATTTATACGGGTCCAACTGAGTATTTAGCAAATATTCTTGTGAATAATCCTGGTGGTTATATTAGTCAAACAGCCTTGGAAGGTACCATGGCCGACCCCTCACATGAGATGTCGGCAGCAAGCCTTACCCATATTAAACCTTTTGGTCAATATGGATCCTATGCACAAGGTTTGATTAACTACAGTCAGGTTAATCCAGGTGATGCTTTGGCTGTGCTAGATGTACACGGTTACAGTAGTTCATTTCAAATGTCCATGCATCAACCGCTGCTCCGTCAACGCCAGCATAATGCAGATGCATGGATGGGCTATGATATTTTGCGCAGTAAAACCAATACTTTGGATGAATTATTATATTTAGATCAGATTGAATCGATTCGTGCCGGTCTATTGTATAACATCGCCGATGAATGGGAAGGCACAAATTTAATGAGCGCAGAAATTTCACGCGGTGTAAATTTAGTAACAGGTGATAATAAGCCACCGATAGAACGTTCACGTTATTATGGTACTAAAGATTATACGAAAGTGAATGCGACTTACACGCGCGTGCAAAATTTGCCCTGGAATTTTGGTTTATTCTTAAGCGCACAAGGTCAGTATGCAGCCAATCCTTTATTAGCCGCAGAAGAGTTTGGTGTTGGGGGTGAAGACTTTGGTTTGGCCTATGATTATTATGAAATCAGTGGTGATTCTGGTTATGCCGGTCGAATCGAATTGCGTCAATCTTATTTTCCTAATAAATGGTATGTAGATTTTATACAACCTTATATCAGCTATGATGGCGGACAAATTTTTCAAAAGGTAGTTGATATTGAACAAAGCCTCACTTCCTTAGGCGCAGGCTTTCGTTTTGATGTGCTAGATGGCTTTTTATCAGGCCAAGTAGAAGGTGCCCAACCCTTGACTAAAGAAGTAGATGCAACTAACAGTTACGATGCTCGGGTGTTTTTCTATTTTACTGCTCAGCTTTAAACCGGCACGTCAACACAGCGCAATGACGCGGTTCGCAACTTGAAGTATGATGGGTATAGATGATGTAAAAAGCTTAGTAATGTACTATATAAATAACAGTCCGTGTGACCCTCTATCGGTAAAAATATATGGTGGAAATGCTATAGATATGATATTTTTGCTATAAAAATCATAATTGCATTTTATTTTTCTTTAAGGGCCGACGTTATGCCGCGTGAAAATTTTTGCTATAGCCTTGAGGCAGTTGCGCATTACAATCCCTTGTCCTTACTAAGACAGATGTATGAAAATTCACAGACACCTCTTGAAAGAAGAGCGTGTTTACATTATTTATTGCATTATCAACGTTATAATGCAGAGTTTACGAATAGTGAAAATGCCCGATTAAATTACCCAGGTCCACTTCATCACTCTCTGGAACATCCAGGGTATTACCGTACTGAATATCATCGATCTCTAGAAATATTAAAACCTTGGGTCACGCGACATTTACCCTGGCTCTATGAGAAATTAAAAGATAAATATACGGAACATATTAAAATAGGAAATCCTATGATCACCACAGTGATCAAGCAATTTTTTCCTGATGTTCGTATTTTTGAATCATCTTTCAATGATTCGTCGCAACTTATAGATATTCTAGGTGCTGATAATGATAAGAAAAATTTATGCATCATCAAAGTGACTTTGCAAGAGCTTAAAAACTATCTTAAGTCCTGCAGCCAACCCTATCTAGATATTGAGAAAAATATTTTAGTACAGCATCTAAAGTCCACCCGGCAAAATTTAGTTACATTAAAAAATAAAAATATTAAGTTTCTTTTCTTATTAGAATTCGAAAATATTTCTTTTAATTTGGCCTGGGGCCTTACTTTTACGCCCTCTGGATTAAAGTCAGGAAAACCGCCTCAATTACAATATACCTGTCTCACCGATGATGCAATATTTGGTAGAGATTTTTTTAGCGCATTAGCCCATGCTGGCGTTGCGCCAGATCGAATGGCACTGCACCGATTTTTTACCAAAGATCTAGGTATCGAAAGCGAAAATTTTACAGAAGATTTGCAAGAAATTGATATGGGTCATAGCCAATCAAGTGAAGAAATTTCTCATCTTGATTGGGATGCACATTTAGATCACATCAGAAACGCAGAAATAGATGATCCAGGGATTAGATTATATCGAGACGCCATTATTCGCTGGAATAGTAGATTTTTTGTTCAACTCCGAAATTTTGATTATTATCAAAAGTACATCATTGCCTTACTTAAGACTCAAGTATTGCCGTGGACCCAACACTATCATGATATGACGCGTTGGGCTAAAGGGTATCAAAATCTGTGTGAAATTATCATGTTTATCATTGATTATGACAGAGATTATTTTTGTGAATCAGAAACTTTTACCTGGAATATAAAAGATGACTTTGGTGAACATGCTCATGCAGGTATTTATCCTTATGCCATGAGTTCTATATTTCATATCTTAGAACAAGTTCTAAATCGAGAAAATTTTTTCGAAGGAAAGATTCGAGTAGGTGCTATTAATCAAAACTATTTTGAAACCTATTCAATGATTAATCAGTTCATCGAGAAGGGAAAAAATATTCCTGTTGAAATTAAGGATGATATCAACCAGATTCGAAATCATCCACAGATTATTATTGCCGACATTCACCCGAATAATGCTTCAAGAGAACGATTATTCGAAAATGATATTGGCAATTGGGTTGTAAAACAATTTACGCTCAATAGCAATCATAAAATGACACTGATTCTAGATATCACCTTAAATAGTTTAACTGAATTGAAAATTAAGAAGTTGCTTAAAAAATTGAAACCTTTGATTGAAGAAAAACGTTTAGAAATTTTTCTCATTCAAAGTTTGGCAAAACTGATGCAAATTGGAGCGGATAATTTCTCTGGAGGTTCTGTCATTCATATCAACCAGATGGGAATAATACACCCATTTCCTGAAGCCGATGTTTGCAAAAATATATACTTTGGTTATTTACATATTCACTTTCAGGACATTATTGGCAGGTATTATCAGTTGATTCGTGGAAATACAGCCTTTATGCATAAAGAATTGTATGAACAATTTTCAGCTAAAGATGACGATGTGATTGAAATCATGCCTAATCTTGATAAAGGAGCTGTTTATGTCACTTTATCTTTTAAAAAACTATTTCCAAAACCTGAAACAGAAGAAATCATCACAGAAATCAAGCAGGGCATGAAACAAATCAGAACAACCCTGACAGCGCTGGTACAGATCCGTGGTTTACCCATTACTAACAGGCAAAGTTTTGGTTTTTCTATCTCAAATATGAGTGTAATCACATCTAATATTCGCTTATCCATCGGCGCTGAAAATAAGCAATTGCTTGTAAGATATATTGAATTACTAAGGGATTTTGCTTTAGGTATTTCAAAATATTTTCATCACCTTGAAGATAAGCAATCATTTGACTTTAAGTTTTTCCATGAATGCATTGTTGGTGCCTACAAAATATTAAGTGGAAAAAGCGAGAAAACCTTTTCTGCTGCTTATTTTATTCAAGATACAGATGGATTTGAAGCCCATGATTTTATCAAAGTTGGGGAAGCAACCCTTCGGTTTTCAGACGGAGACTTATCTTTACTTGTGCCGACTGATGGGCATGATTTTGCAGTGATTGAAGAAGCTGCAATTGATAAAAGTGATGGTTTGATTCCATATAGCCACGGATTATCGAATTCTGATTTATTTACAATTCTTCTCAAAGAACAATTTGAACCAAAAAAACTTGACGTAAACCGTATTGAAGACAGTTATTGCATCAGTGGTTTTTTCAGAGCTGGTTCACTTTTTCCTAGACGGAAATACGCAATGGAAGATTATGAAACCGGAATTAAAATCAATTTTCAGCCAGAGTTTATCCTGATTGCCAAAGACAATAAACAATATCGCGCGCAGAGTATTTGGTTAAAAATCCAAAATTATGGTAATATTCCTGTTGCTTTACAGAGCATACTAAGCAACTCAGACTTAACAAATGAAGTATTTGATAATTTATATAGATACCATATCGGAATTAAAACGCACCCCGAGCATTCGCGGGATATCATTTTAACTTATATAAAACGAAAACCTTATTTCAATTATGAAGATGAAATATTTGATACTTTTAAAAATCATGGTATGCATGGAGTTGTTCATTGGTTAAACATACATGCAGCTGATTTAGAGCAACTTCCTTTATGTCATAATGTATCATGGCGGGGAACAGAAGTACCCCTGACAAAACTTTCAAACTCTCTGTGTGAATTGGGTAGATTTATTGCCGCGCAAGGAAACGTTAAAAGTATCATTCAAATTGATCTTATATCAAATCCTACTTGCCGTTCATTTATTATTTATGGCTTATTTTATGGATTTTATTTTCGTTGTTTAGAAAGCGATCAGTTTTCTCAAATGAATGGATGCGCAAATCACTTGGCTCAAATTTTCTCTGCAAACTTAAGTATTGTTCCTTATTATGAATTAAACCTTCATTTAGATTCTATATTACAAAATAAAAATCAATTCAGTACGCAAGGCCTAGGCTTATACTTGCGCGCAATTTTCCCCATTATTAAAAAATATTTTAATACACCAAGAAAGTTATTATTTGACATAGATTTTGCAAAAACCCTTAAAAAGATCGTTGAGCTTGATTCTTTTAGACTTTCTTATTTACATCGATGGATTTCTTATCTAGAGGATCATTTGATTCCTTATGTTAAAACTCTTTCCGTTCAGCCGATTAAATCACTGGTAAGATTATATATTGAGTATCCTCTTTCTGAAAAAGCCAATCAAAAGCTTATTGCTTACCTTCAGGTTCCATCTTTAGACCCAATAATAATACAATGGATCCGTAAAGCTGATTTTTATTTTGAACTTTTTCATAAGATTAGGATCAGACGAGAAGCAGATGAAAGTGATTTAATCTTCAATGAATCTGATATTCCTAAATTGAAAATTATTTTTGAACAAGTATTTAAATCGAGATTACTTCAAGATGTTTTAATAGCAGCTTGTTATGACAATGTGATTGAATTAGTTAAATGGTATATCTTGCTAGAAGATCAAGCATTGTTACCGACTTTAATTCAAGTCATGCATCAATTACCCCTTGATTCCATAGAAAGCTTGCAAGAAGGTATGCAAAATTTACAGCTGGGTATGGACGCTCAAATTGATACACAAAAAATAAATCTATTATCTAGTCTCATGAATCTAATAAGTCCAAGAATTAACAGCGCTTCGCAAATCTGCAATATGTTAAATTATTGGACCTTCTTGAATCACAACCCACCAGCCCTCATTCCAATACCAGAAAACCTAGAGCTGGAGATGGCATTGCAAATCTAAAGGGTGGTACTATTATATTTAATAGTTAACTTACATATATTTCAGCAAAAGCTTACAGCCTTTTCGGTATTATCTAATTTTTAAAACTTATTTTTAATTATATCGGCCATCGGCCCTTGGCCGTCCATATTTAACATATTGATCTATATATATTTTATATGGAAGTAGGTTGTCTTGCATCTACCTGCATAAATTCAATAATTATCCACCCCATCGCCCAGATACACTTAATTTAGAATAATAAATAAATAGTGGTGGTATACCGTTATGCAGTCCCGTACCTGGTTCTTAATAGGTTTATTGGCGATATCCATGCCGCTACAGGGTAACCCTAAAGGGGGAACTGTGGTGTCGGGTGATATTACCATTGATAAAGAAGGCAAGACGACCACCATTAATCAAACCAGTTCAAAAGGGATTATTGATTGGAAATCATTTGACATTAATAAAGGCGAGTCGACCCAATTTAATAATGGCAGCGGCACTACCTTAAATCGTATTTACGATAACAAGGCTTCGCAAATTAACGGTAATCTTAGTGCCACGGGTACTATATTTTTAATTAATCCCCACGGAATTGTTTTTGGCACCAATGCTAAAGTAAATGTCGGTAGTTTAGTTGCCAGTGTTGCTGATATTAAAAACAGTGATTTTTTAGACGGTCATTATGATTTTAATATAGCGAGCCCTGATGCAAGCGCACAAATTATAAATCACGGCCATATTTCTACCATTGCTGATCAAGGTTTAATCGCTTTAGTCGCACCCGGTCTTATTAATGACGGTATTATTCAAGCAAATTTAGGTAAAATTGCTCTAGGCGCCGGCGATCGTTGGACGCTGGATATGTACGGCGATAAATTAATTAATTTTGATATCGGCGAAGCCACTGCAGCACCGCTTTATCATATTGATAATACGGGCACCATCAGTGCACATGCTGGCAGTATTTTATTAACTGCACAAGCGGTAAATGATGCGGTGCGCAGTGTAATAAAAGTAGAAGGCATAGTCGAAGCGCAATCCGTAAATCATGTGAATGGTAAAATTGTTTTATCCGGCGCAAAAGAAGTCAATGTTACAGGCACTATCGATGCCTCAGGTTTAGCCGCAGGTGAAACCGGCGGTCGCATTGAAATTACCGGCGCTAAAGTTACTATTGGTGATGGTGTAAAACAAACTTTATTAACCACCAGCGGCGATCAAGGCGGTGGTACCTTATTGGTAGGGGGCGATGAGCACGGTCAGGGTGAACTTGCAAATGCAACAAATGCAACAAATACAACAGTGAATAAAAACGCAACACTTTCAGCAGATGCTATAAAATCAGGTGATGGCGGTAAAGTGGTCGTCTGGTCTGATAACACCACAGAATTTCACGGCACCATCTTAGCCAGTGGTGCAAACGGTGGTGATGGCGGTCATGTTGAAACTTCCGGCAAACAATTTTTAACCGTAGCTGGTTCAAGCGTAAATGCCTCATCCGGCGGCAAAGATGGTCAAAGAGGAACATGGTTATTAGATCCAACCGATTACACAATTGATAGTGCTGAAGCGGCTTCTATAGTGACAGGCTTAGGCGGTGATGGCAGCGGCGGTAGCGGCGCAGATGTAACGATATCATCGCAGTCAACGAATACAGATGGTGATATTGATGTTGAAAGTGATATTACCTGGGGAACCGATGCTTCGCTGACTTTATCTGCTGTAGGTGATATTAATGTTGATGCAACAATCACTAATAATAATAATGCTTCCGGTAATTTAAATTTACGTGCGGATAATCTGGGTAGTAATACTGGAACAGTTTCCTTCGGTAAGAATATAACGGCAGGTACAACGGGTGAAATCGATTTTTCTAATAGTACAGGCAGTGTCAATATTTTTTATAATGATGCAGGCAAAAATGGCACCACAGGTTTTGCAGGAATAAGTGAATTTAATTATGCACCCAATGTGCTTACTCAAAACAGTAATCAATTAAATGCTTATATGCTGGTTAATACGATAGATGATTTAAATGACATTTCAGCTAATGCCTCTAGTTTTACTTTAGCGTTAGGCAATAATATTGATAATGGCGGCAATGATTTTATATCAATTGGCACCTCAACAGATACACCATTCACAGGGACATTTTCTGGTAATGATTACACTTTGAGTAATTTTAATTTCATTAATTCGAGTGGCCCGATTGGTTTATTTGGTGTAACCAGTGGAGCGACTTTACAAAATATTCAATTAACAGGTATCACCACCAATAATGCAACACCACAAGATAATGTAGGCGCAGTAGTAGGTTTAATGCAAAACACTACGTTAGATGGCGCCACTGTGCTTAATAGCACCATTACCGGACAAGGTAATACTGGTGGTGCAATTGGTTCCATGGTTAATAGCACGGCTAATCAAATTGTAATCAGTGGCACGACTGTGAGTGGCCAAAATAGCGCAATTACTGGACAAGGTAATACTGGTGGTGCGGTAGGTTTAATGCAAAACAGCACATTAAGTGTCGCAACTGTCAATAGCACTATTACCGGACAAGATAATACTGGTGGTGCAATCGGTTCCATGGTCAATAGCAACGCACAAGAAATTTTAGTAAGTGGTGCTATGACAGTGACAGGAAACAATAATGTGGGCGGTTTAGTAGGAGAAATGTCGTCGGGTTCTGCGCTGTCATTATCTGCTGCAAATCAAATCTCAGTGATAGGGAATACTGGCGTAGGCGGTGCTGTCGGTACTTTAGGTTTATTAACCGATACTACGACCAGCAGTATCGATAATTCATTTTCTATAGGACAGGTGAGCGGAGAGAATCAAGTGGGCGGGTTTGTAGGTGCGAATAATGGTAGCATTACTAATGCTTACACTATGGACTCAGTAACAGCATCAGACGCAGGTGCGTTCGCTGGCGGATTTGTTGGCCAAAACACTGGCCAAATAACAAATGGTTTTTGGGACACTGACACTGCTAACCAAACGCTAGGCATAGGAAATCCTACGGCTATAGTAACTGGTGTAACGACTGAAAATATGACCAATCTTGGTGATATGATAATGTTAGATGCATTAGGCGTAGGTACTGCGGGTAGTCCTTGGGCTGTACAAAGTGCTGGTTCAACCGATGCTACTATCGATCCTTCTACACCTTATTTAACTTGGTGCGGCAGTGCATGTACTTTTCTAGTTAATTTAGGTATTAATACCCAACCTGGAAGTGGCGGAACTCCTGGCGGCGGTGGAACTCCTGGCGGCGGTGGAACTCCTGGCGGTGGCGGAACTCCTGGCGGCGGTGGAACTCCTGGCGGTGGTGGAACTCCTGGCGGTGGCGGAACTCCTGGCGGCGGTGGAACTCCTGGCGGTGGTGGAACTCCTGGCGGTGGCGGAACTCCTGGCGGTGGCGGAACTCCTGGCGGTGGCGGAACTCCTGGCGGCGGTGGAACTCCTGGCTTTCATCAAAATAGTATTTCTGCAGATCAGCGCGAAGTGATTGTAGATCGCACTCAGCAGGGTTTGTATGGCGCAATAACGGATGAGTTATTAACTGATCCACCCGAAGATCCAATCAAATGTAGATTTGTAGAAACAAAAGAACATAAAGATATTTATATCTGTGATTTAGTAAAAAATATATCTGATCACGAAGATAAAAATGAAAAAGAGGGACCCTACTTAATTAATAGAGAAGTGCCATAAAAAATTTAGATTAATTAGGACGCAAAAAACTGCGTCCTAATTTCATTAAAAAAACTGAAGATCTACTTATTAGTTAAACTGTATCTGCTTATTGGTTGAAGCCGAAGAGCTTAAAGAATTATCCGTTGCTGCAGGGGATGGATTCAAGATATCTAAAGAAATAGAACCCATGGATCCTCCTGATTGCTCAGATTTAGTGGGTGATGCTTTTTTCATAGCAGGCAACTTGGTCGTCGTTGCCCAACGCTGCAAGGTAGTAGGAAACCAACCTGCTTCTTGCTGCTGTGGCAGTGTATCTTTCGCTGTTTGCGCACTTAATGCCTGCATAATAGAAGTAGCTATTTTACCTACAATTTGACCATTAGATTCTTTATCCAAAGCATCTGCTTGTATCGGTTTTCCTAGCACTCGATAATACAGTTTTGTCATAAAATGAGACTTTTCTATATCTTCTTTGTATACATCTATATAGAGAGCAAATATTTTTGCATAATTTGTTAACTTCGCCCCTGCTGCTCCGCCATAACCAAAATATCCTGTAAACCAGTTATATTCAGGAACAAGCTCTTCAATCTCTGCTTTCAATCCAGTGGCACTTGTAATTTTATCAATAAAATTTCTAAAATCTTTGCCATCCGCATCAGAAAAATTAATATAATTTAATTTCAGTTGATGTTTAACCATATTAGCAAAAGCATCTTTAACGTGACGTCTTTGATCAGCATACATCATACCCACAAAGATGCCTGCTGCAGTACCCGCCGCACTATAAAGATAGGGTTCAAATTGTTTTAGTATAGATGGACCAGAGCCACCATTTTGTACAGGTTGCGGTGCTACGCTGAATTTAAAAATAATATTTACAAGCTGCGATTTTGCATAACCATCATCCACATAAGCCATTACGCCCTGTGGACTCTCTCCACTACCATCAGGGATAAAATAGGTAGTATTGCCATTATTAACGCCTTGTTGGTTGAATTGCGTAAGCGTTGTTTGCGCATGACCCACCGGCGCAAAACGACAATGAGCATTTGCACCATAATTTAAATTCCATTCTACCTGTACAAGATTGCTATTACTGTCTTGCACCTCAAAATTTGTCGCATCTAATAGTAAAGGCGTGGTATCTGTCTTTGATTGTGCAGTATAAGTCACTTGAAAAATTAAAGGTTGCGGCGTTGTATAAAACGCAACATTTGTTGTCTGTAGTAGACACGGTTGTCCATTATAAGCATAAGCGCTTAAGGCCAGATTAGGTTTAGTATTAGAACCTAACTGATCAACCACAATTTTGCCATCCAGATGATCCTGATAATTAAATGAAGTCAGCCCCGTTTTCAGTACAGCCTCAGTAACCGGATCAATCAAACGTACATCCGCAACACTGGTATCATAATTCGTCACAGGCACTGTAATATTAGCTGCAGGTGCATTATCTTGTGTAGTAATATTTAAATCAAATCGCGCACGAGAGTCTTGACCAATAGGTAAAGCATTTATATTAATTACAGGCACATAATCTGTCGGGATAATATAAGCAGGCACTTGTGCAGTAAACGCAGGTAAGCCACTACTATCCGTTTGAGTAAAATCCAAAACGAAATTATTACGATCATAAGGAGCCAATTGTGCACCAAAACAACCTAAAAGATTATTCGCCACTGTCTCACAATTTGAACCTGTCGTTGTCAAGGTATAAAGTCCATCGGCGTAAGACTCTTGTGCATTAGCAGGGATCGTTGCAAAAGTCCCTAAGGGGATGGGTGAAGCAATGGTTACCGTAATTTGCGTACGCGGGTAAGTCGTAGGTGCGACAGAAAATCCATTAATAGGTATCCATTGACCGCCCGTATTTTCTGGCAAAGTAATATTATTGGGTGTAACCATCCAAGGGCTATCACTCACTGTTTGATAACACACATTACCACCGCAGTCATAACCATAAGTGGTACGACCATCATCCCATGCAGTTATTGTCGTACTGTATTGAGTGTAACTATTTGCATCAATTTGTATAGGACTACCATCGGCCGTATTATTTGCAAACAATGTAATCGTATCTACTTTATTCAAAGGTCCTGGTGTAGCACTGCTTATAAAAATTTTCAGACCATTCTGCGCTAAAGGAAGCATTTCAAAAGTCGTGCCGCTATAAAATGCTAACTGCGGCGCCACGTTCATAAACACACCATTAGGGGTGAAATCTGAATTTAGACTGAGCACAAAAAGATTATCAAGTAGCTCTGCCCCGACTGTAGGCGAACCCATAAGTGCTAATTTATAGCTCTTGTCGGGATACTGTAATACTTGGCAATTGACACAATCATAACCTGGCAGCAGTGAAGCGGTGAGTGATACCTCATTGGTGTCAGTGAAAGCTAGGGTGAAATTATTACTTGCTGGCCGAATATAACTACGCTTTACGATTTGATAGTTCGAGGCCGAAGCAAGACGTTGCTGCCAAAGCGCTGTACCAATTTTATTACCACTGGTATCTGTGTTTACAAGCACACGACCGTTAATATTATTGCTGTTGATGGCTGTGTTGACCACATGTTCTTTTTCGCCATTAATGAAAACAATAGTGCCGGCTACATTTATTTCTGCACCGCGCAAACACATTACATAGGCACTAGTATTACCATAATTATTAGATTGAAATACCGTTTCAAATGTACCATTGGGATCATTATCATAACCTGCGCCATGTAGATTATACTGATTGTTCCCAACATAAAAAGCCATAATTTGTGTTGGACCTGTCACTTGAAGATTATCGGTAAAGGGCGCGCCATAAGATTGAGAGCTTGTCGTTATTAGTGCTGTAA
This sequence comes from uncultured Gammaproteobacteria bacterium, assembly GCA_963798975.1. GTDB lineage: Bacteria > Pseudomonadota > Gammaproteobacteria > JABCZS01 > JABCZS01 > JABCZS01. The sequence continues at coordinate 24,962 of CAWCVU010000022.1, read as the reverse complement.
CAAATAACAGGACCTTTGAGGTAATGATGGGAAAGTTATAACCTTTAGTCCAGGTGCCTGTATCAGCTTCTGTGGATGCTTATCACTTGATTATTGGTATCGTTAAATTTTAGAAAAACTCCTGGATAACCACTTTGTGTATTTTGTGAACCCACGTAAGTCACCAGTAAGGTTTGATTACCTAGCAGCCGAAAAATAGGCGAAGAAGCATAAGTAGGAAACTGCCTGCGGTTGAGCAGCAGTACTATTAGTACACACAACGGCCTGCCTACGCAAATCTTGTCGCATTAATTCCGAACCAGTTTTCTTTGACCGTGCTGCATTGTATTCAACAACAGGCCGAGCCATCGCAAAAGGCAAGTTTATAAAATGTGACAACCCAGAATGATATAATTACACTTAAACTATATTGTGCGAGCCGGGTAAAATGCCAGGCCATGGTTTTTCTTTTTTTACTTCTGTTTGTATTTCTTTTTTTAAGTTAGGCAACATCATCTAGCTCCTTATGTGAAAGGGTGGATTTTTGTACTCGTAAGCAAGTTTCATTAATAAAGGCAAGGGGATTTATTTTTTCTGGGGATATTAGCCATTATATTCGTGGAGATATTGACCATAAAATGATGCCCTCAGGAAACTTCAAATTAAAGGTGGAAATCCCAGGATGAAAATATGAATATTCACCTTACCTTCCTGCAACAATTTTTCTAGTTTAGTTTGCATTAGACCTTCAGCTTTTTATTAGCCACCATTTTATGCCAATAAATACATGCTTTTAATTAAACTCTGCCCGCAATGCAGATACATCAATTGTTTGATTTGGGGCCGGTTCTTCGTTTTTACGATTTTTTCTCACTTGATAGTCCCTAAAGAAAGTTTGCACTTTGATCGCTGCTGCTGTTTGGATGCTCGGGTAAGGTTTACAAATGGCCTGTATAAATTCAGCATTCCCACGCGTCTTAGTTGTTTCATAATGGTCACGGCCGTTAAAGATTAAAATTAAAGCCTGAGTGGATATCATCCGTACGTTCTATTCAGGTCGTACCACTCCTAGTATACCGGTTTTAAAATATCACCACTAGGTTGTAACACTACAATAGGACGCTGCATGATTTCTGCTAAGGCTTGTAGGCTTAAATGGTCTCCATAAGTACCTTCTTTTTCAAATTATTGACATATTACCTTATCGAAGAATAGCAATTCTTGGTGTTCATGACCAGCCTGAGTATCTTTAGCAAGGAAGCTCTTAAAACGTTCACTATGCTCACGTATATATGCAACAACCTTTAGCCCTAAGCGTCGCAGCATTATCACCGGCCAAGTTATTATTTACGAGTAAATAAGCTTCTCGTGCTGCACTAAATTGGCAATTACCATCTGCAGTAATGCGCTTTAGGTTAATATCAAAGTTTTGTAATGCCATATGAAAATTACCAATGGCTATTTTCTTTTTGAACGCTGCATTTCTGCTTGCAATTTCTCTTTTTCTGCACACGCTATTTCTCTTTCTGCGCGTGCTTCTTCTGTTTCTTGCGTGCTTGTTCTTCATCTTCTTCCTCTTTTTTTCTCGCTTGTGCAGCTCTTTTCCCTTCTGGCTTCTGCCTTTTCTCTTTTTCATGTGGTTCTGTTACATATCTTACATAGCTGCTGGCTACTATCTTCTACAATATTATCCACCTCAGTGAGTGTCACTTCTTCACTTTTATAAGTTTTTACGCAAAGCTCCTTGTATTCTTTTATTTGGTTAAAGGCTTGATCTCCGAAGTATTGCACAGTGGCTTCAATACGTTGCTTTATCTGAGGTGCTGCATCACCAAATAATTGTGCACGACAGATCATTATGTGATTTATCAGTTTCTTGCTCACTTTTGAATGCATTGTTTTTATCAGGGCACACAATCAGAGCCAAGTTGCAAAAATATTGCTCAACATCGCTTTGCTTAAAGGCAGCCACTTGCTCCATGCGTTCTTCTTTATCAGTCGCATATACTAAGCCTAACAGCATTAATAAATTAGTGCGTGCTTCTAGTAATTTCTCTTTCTTATAACTTTCTTTATTAACTATTTTCGTAAATGTTTTTTTAAAAAAATCAAATGAACTATCTTCTTCAGCAGAAGATTTTCTTTTCTCTTCCAGATAAGCAACAAGAGCAAGATTTTTTGTGTCCTGCGCTTCTAGATTAGCATTTCCTTCTTGAACTCTACGAACCTGCGCTTCATTCTCAAATTTATCTGCAAACCATTTTGGAAGCTCTAGTTTTAATATTATTTTTGGCTCGTTAATAATAAACTGAATTAAATCACTTATTGCTCTTTCTATTTCTTCTCGTTCTGCCTGCGTTTTGGGTTCTTCTACTTCACTTAAACTGAAGGTTTTAAAACCCCAAGCTTTTATGTGAGCGCAAAGCTTAGTACGATCATCAATTATATATTCTTCCGACGATTGATTGATTATGATGGGGGCTCTATTTATAAGTGCATGACCCAATTGGGCGGCATTGTTTAAACTATGAAATAAATACGCATATAACTGAGAATATCGATCTTGCATTTTCAATGTGCAAGTGCATGTCCTTCTTTAAATGACTTAAAGTATCTGCAATATAAGTCATCGCGCCTGGTTCACCAAAGCCAGAGTGTTTTTGGTGAAATGCATCGTTGGTTTTAGCAAGCATATCCAAAGTTTTGAGGTATTCAGATTTTTTATGTTCACGTGGGACTAATACAGATACGTGCGTAAGATCACGGTTACGGAAGAGATGGACCGTTTCAATTTCTGCCGCTCCGGGAAAATGTTCCTTTAAGACTATTGCTTTCTGGTCATTTTCTTTCTTCTCCCATAAATATAAATCTAAATTTTTATGTTTACTAAAAAACTTAATCACTGCCATCTCAGTGGCAGATCTTTCCCGATGCCCAGCATTATATAATCACGATAAACGCCCATTTTCATACAATATTGATCAATTCTTTGATTGATTATTATATTATTATTATCTTTATCCCATTCATTCTTCAAATTTCCCAGGTGTTATTTTTGTATAATTGCTTAAGGTGTGGATTATTCCTTTGATTTGAACTTTGCGAATCTCTGCCAATTCTCGTCTAATATCGTCGTCAAAATCATATGTGACTAAAATATTTGATACAGCATTGCGAGTGGTCCCAAGCGCTATTAACGTTTTATCATTGTTTGTTGATGCGTTAGATTCTGTTTCTATTTCCTGAAAATATGCCGCTGTACTAGTGCCTGGTAAAATCCCGTGATAAATTTTTGAGTAATCGAGGTTTTATAAAATGAACACTTCTTTTAATAAAAGTGCGTGCCATCCTTTCCTGACTATTCACTATAATTTTTTCAACTTGAGCTTTGAGCTCATACTTTGGCAAAGATGATCCAAGGGCATCATCAACTTTCTTTATAAAAAAATCATCGATTTCTTTTGAATATTCACTTGTTAGCGTTGCTGCAGAGGTAATTTTTTTGCTTCTATCAGTAAGTAAAGCTTCGGTACTTAAATAAGTCTTTATGCGTTTGCCATGAGCACTTATTACATTAGCATTATTATCTTCATAAAGTGGTGAAATATTATGAGCGACAGGTGGGGTAATTAATAGTTGGTTGCAAATCAATTCAAAAATAATATTAAGGTGTTCTGCAATTAATAGTTTTTTAATGTGATAGAAAATTCAGAAATTCCATTATGTCTGTCGTGACGGTCCTCATACAATCGGCTTCTATTTAATAAAACCTGATACAATTCAAACAATTTTTCTTTGGCTTTCTCATCATAATGCTGATGACCTGTTAGTTCATTAATCTTTTTAAAATGATTTTCTTCTAATGAGGTTATACCTTTTAAGCTGCTAAACTCCTTTTTAATTTTGGTAAATTGTTCCGCATTCATTTCAATGCGTATAGGTTGTTTTGTTTGCGCATCTGCGTAATAGAAATCGGTAGGAGTCAAAAAATAAGCTGCTGCTTCACCTTTTTTGTGGTCAATGCGCATTTTTAGGGTTTCTGATAAAGTAGACGCAACTATCAAATTACATGGGATAGATGATTTCATCAAAAGAAAAAGAAATATTATAAAACTTTGCATTTGTAGGTATTGCTTTAACAATTTTATCTGTGAACATAGCCTGCCCATTCATTAGTTATATTACTATACTACATAAGTTTAATGAATTTCAAAATAGCTATTTTCTTTAATATATGTAAGCATTTGCCTATATTTAAACAGGCTAAACTCCCACAAAATGATTCGTTTAATGCTGATGATAAGTAATCTTCTGTCATTCAGATGTGTATCCGCATTTGTACGCACGGACCAATTTAAACATGGATTTTACTTGGGTAAGATTAACAACCTGAAGTTGAATGCTCAGGGTAGTTTAGGTAGAATGAGAGGGTGGAAATACCAGGATGAAATCTGAATACTCACCTTTCACTGATTTGAGGTAATATCACCACCGAAGCTTTGCATAACCAATTACAAAAACAGCTGCCCAACGCCAGTACCATGTCGTGTTCGCGTGTAAAAACGCTCAAAAATATGTGGCAAAGTTTCAGCGTCTATACCTTGACCTGTATCTTTAAAGTGTAAAATTTAAAGTTTCCGATTTTTATCACAGTTAATATATTATCTCGCCTTTATTACCAGCTTTAATATAATGCGGAATTCATTTTTAAGTCATTAAAAATAATATGCACTGAGAGAATATCATCACCATGAAATACAAAATCACCTTTCTGCCAATGAATAAGTTTAGCTTCATCATCCTTCAAAGGGTAACGTTCAATGGCCGTATTAACACAATGTGCCATCGAATATGCTTTAAAATTCTCCGTATCTAAGTGTGCTGCACTTGTTTTAACCAATAACATGTCCACGACAGAAAAAGCTGCTCTGGTTTCTTGTTTAGTATTTTTAGCCATGCTGGCTAGTGCGTTAGCCTGCAGTGGTGCTATGTAAGGCACTTCTACGCCAGCTGCTTTTGCTGCTTTATAACTTTCAACCAATAGCGGTAATAATTTTGTAATGCCTTCTGCGCCTGATTCAATCGCGCGTAATGGCGTGCGTAATTCATGCGCCATGCTTGCAGCCAATAACCGCGTCACAGACTCTTGTTCCTCTAATACTTTTTTATCTGTTCGTAACTGCTCTGATTCTTTTTCCATTTTTCTACGTTCAGTGATATCAGAATAAATCGCAAGCACCCCGTAGACATTATTTTCCTCATCGATTAGGGGAACTTTACTGGTTAACAGGATTCTGGTTTCACCGTTGGCTAAAGTTTGCGGCTCTTCGATATTAAGCTTGGGGCTTTTAGAGGTCATCACTTCTCTATCATCTGCACGATAGGCGTCACTATCTTCTTTCTTTACTGGCAAATCATAATCAGTTTTACCAATGATTTCTGCAGGTGATTTAAAACCCAATGAATGTGCAAACGCCTCATTACAGCCTAAATATATCCCTTGGATATCTTTCCAAAAAATAAAGTGATTAGGAATATGGTTGATAATCGAACTTTGTAGATTTTTATCTTTTTCAAGTTCATTATTCATCTGATTTTCGTTCATTTTCTAAAAGCCATAGTATTGGTTAAATAAAGCATAGCGTTAGTCATCTAGAGAGATAAAATATTTATTGACATCTTCTTTAATTAGCAGAAAATAATACTATAAAATAATAGTAAATTAGTTGGCTTATCAGCAAAATAATAATAGTGCACTGGGAGATTATAAATGGCAAAAATAGCTTTAGTTGGCGCAGGTTGGTATGGCTGCCATATTGCTCTTGAGCTTTCCAAGGCAGGCCACGAGAGTTACTATTTTTGAAGAAAAAAATGACATATTTAAAGGCTTATCAGGTGAATTTGGCATTCGTCTTCACAGAGGCCCTCATTATCCACGATCAAAACAAACTAGAGAAAGCTGTCACCGAGGTTTTGATGAATTTATAAAAACCTACCCAGAGTTGGTAATTAAAAATTCACAGGCCATTTACTCATTAGCGAGTACACTTGATGCTGAGGGCAGATCCCCAAAGGTTGATTCCGCCACATTTAAAGCTGTTTGTGAAGAAACTGAGGGTTGTCGTACTGTTGATCCAAAAACATTTGGATATGAAAACTTAGATAGCGCATATGATTTAGATGAGCCTAGTATTGCTGCAGGAGATAAGTTACGCGAGTATTTTAAAAAACGCTTAGCTGAAGCTGGGGTTAAAGTCGTACGTGGTCTTAAGGTTGGAAAAATAGAAAAGAGAAATAATAAATCTTATGTTAATGATGGTAAAGAAGGGTTTGATGAAGTAATCAATACTACTTGTTACCAGTCATTATTACCACCTCCCAACACTCTTCCAGATACCGAAGTGGTCTATCAACCTTGTCTTGCTCTAGTATATAAAGATACTCAACCCGTATCAAAACAACCGTTTTCTTTTATCACTATGGATGGCTCTTACCCATGTATTATGCCCTATAGTGAAGGCATTGGAGAACCAGAGGGTAACCAAAAATACATCGTGACCCATGGAAAATATACTATAGCCGGCGGCTCATTCCCTACGCCAGAAACTGCACAAGGTCTTTTGAATCAACTGCTGAACGATGATACTTTCATTAAGAGTCATGTTAGACCAAATAGTGAAAGAGAAATGAATCGGTTTTGGCCTACTTTCAAAAAGCGCTTCGAGTATTACGGTTGGCAAGGAAAGGTCGTGCCAAAATTTAAAACTGAGCGCGAGTATCGTAGTGCAGTAACTTTTAAAGATAAAAATGGCCTTGTCCATGTGATTTCCGGTAAAGTGAGTAATATTTTTGATGCCGCCCAAGATGTATTGAGTTTTATAGCGAATAAAAATGTTATCCATTCAGAAAACTATTCTTATATTCAAGGTGGTGAATTAGATCAATCAGCACATGAAATTAGAGAAAAACCTTTATCCACCCTAAAAAATACTTGTGATATACAAACATATCAAGAATGGTTCCGAGAAAACATACAAGCACGCGACGAAGCTCGTACAGAAGATCGATTAAATAATACGGTACTTTTCAACTCCCAGGAGAATCTCAAACAACCCTGCCACATTTTGCACAAATTAGACCAAAACCAGCCACATCAAATTCCTCAACAACACAAAGATACTTTGCAAAATTGTAAGTTAACTTATTTTTATACATAATTAATAGCACCTTATATCAGGGCAAACTATAGATGCTATAATATCTACGAGAGGAATATTAAAATTATGAAGCTCACTGATATATTATCTATTAATTTTTTGACAACCAACTATTTCAAGAAAATTTTTTCTCAAAAAAATGACCGAACTACTCCCAATGCATCAACAATGACAAAAAATATTCAAGATTCACTCATTGATTATCTACCTAATCACTATATTTTTTGGAAAGATAAAAATTCAGTATTTTTAGGTTGTAATAAAGCATTTGCATTAGAAGCCAATCTTTCATCACCTGCAGAAATTATTGGCAAAACTGATTATGACCTTCCATGGTCTAAGGAAGAAAGTGATGCTTATCAAGCAGATGATTGTCAAGTTATAGAATCTAAAAAGGCAAAATTAAATATAGAAGAAATACAAACATTACCTAATAATAAAAAAGAATATTATTAACAAGTTAAATTTCCTCTATTTGACGAAAAAGGTGAGGTTAACGGTATTCTAGCTGTTTACTCAGACTTTACTGAAAAAAAATTAGCTGAGAAAAAACTGCTTGAAATTCATCAAAAATTGGAAGCAGCTTATCAGCACGAAGCTGATTCTTGAAAAACAATTACAAGAATCCATTATTAATCATCTACCTAATCATTTTATTTTCTGGAAAGATACAAATAGTATTTATCTAGGTTGCAATAAAGCATTTGCTACTTCATTGGGATTCAATTCACCCAACGGTGTTACCGGTAAAACAGATTACGATTTCCCAGTAAAAAAAGAAGACAGTGATGCGTATAGAGCCGATGACGAAGAAGTAATGGCATCTAAGGTTCCCAAATTAAATGTTGAAGAACCACAAACACTAGCAAATGGTGAAACAAGGATCCTGTTAACGAGCAAGGTCCCTCTTATTGATGCAGAAGATCATGTTTATGGTGTGCTTGCGATTTATCTGATATTACCAAGCAAAAACTAAATGAATTAGAGCTTATTGAAACCAATAAAAAGCTACAAAAATCCTATCAGGTTAAATCTGAATTCATTCGTAATATCAGTCATGATATAAGAACACCGTTATCCGGAATTCAACAGACTGTGCAGGCTATTGCTGAAGGAAAGATTCCAGAGAAGGAAATTCCTGAGTATTCCTTAGCTGCTTGGGAAGCCAGTAAGAAACTTATGGAATTATTTAATCAAATCATTGATTCCTCTCAAAATGAAAATTTTGATTTTCAGAATCAAATAGTAAAATTCGATTTGTACAAGCTTTTACAAGATCTTGATGAAACCTATAAAATAGTTGCAAAACACAAAAATATAAAATTAGAAATTGAATATTCTGAGAATGCTGTGCCTCATTATTTATTAGGTAAGCATTTACGATTGCATCGAATACTTATGAATATTCTGGGTAATGCGCTTAAATTTACTGAAAAGGGTGGTGTTAAATTAGTTGTTGAAAAGGCGGATGAATCAGAAGAAAAAATTATTATGCGCTTTAGCATAATTGATACGGGCATTGGGATTCCAAAAGAAAAATATGACGTCATTTTTGAGCCTTTTACTCGACTGACTCCTTCCTTTCAAGGTTATTATCACGGATCAGGCTTAGGACTGCACGTAGTAAAAGATTATGTAGAAAAGATGCAAGGTGAAATTTATGTAGAAAGCGAGGAGGGTAATGGCTCAATGTTCACATGTGTTTTGCCGTTTAAACGACCCATTTTAAATAATGATAACGATATTATTGAAACTGAATATAAGCAAGATATATCTGGGCATGCTGTAGTTTCTTTTTCCAATCATCACTCTCAGAATAAAAGATCCACTCAATTATCAAATTCTGCAGTTGGTCAAACAGAAAATTATCGAGTACTTTTAGTAGAAGATGATGCATTAGCTCAAAATATGGGGAAATTAATCTTAATAAATGCTGGCAACAAAGTTGATTTGGCTAAATCAGGAGAAGAAGCAATTCAATTAACTGAAAAAAATCATTATGATATTATTTATATGGACGTTGGATTGCCTGGAATAGATGGTATTGAAGCAACAAAATGTATACGCAGCAATAAAGAAAACCATAGTCAAAATGCTTTTATTAGCGCTTTAACCGCACATGCAGATGATGAAATATCTAAACAGTGCTATGACGCTGGAATGCAACAAGTATTATTTAAACCACTTTCCATTGAAAATGCACAACAAATCAACAGGCATTTAACTCAAACTGATCCTTCAAAAACAAATAAGAAAATAATTGATTATAATCTGTGGCGTAATCGTTTAGGTAATAACGTAGCCATGTTAGATGAGCTTTTTCATATGGTGGCGAAAGATTTCAATAACAATAAACTTGATATTATACAAGCTTATGAAGCTCATGATTTACACAAGTTAAAAGCCATCACCCATAAAATGAAAGGTGGATTAAAATATTGTGGACTACCACGGCTTGAAACAGCCATAATAGTTATAGAAAGTGCGGCTAAAAATAATAATAAAAAAGAAGTTGATAAGTCGTATCAAGAAACCTTAGATGCAATAGATGAAACAAAAAAAGCTTATGAAGAATGGGCCCGCGTCCACCCTATTTAGTTAAATTTTAATTGCGAAGGTTTATTATTATCATCTAGTAAAGAAGTTACATTTTTTATCTCAGATATCATTCCAGATTTATGTTTTAAAGTCTGTTTCGTCTTAAGAACTAAAGTATTTTCTGTTTTTATATCTTTGAAATCCTTTGTGCTCGTAGTGATGTTTTAAGAAAGTAGAAAAATAGTTTGTGATTATTCTATGAGTAATCGTGTTTTGTCCGTCAATAAAACTATTGCTACTATTGTGTGTAGTAACAGTAAATTTATTATCTTGTTCAAACTTGGTTTTATAATGGTTTCTCAAGACTTCATAAAGCCCTTGAATCACAAGGTCTTGTGGTAAATTACTACTTTCTGCTATCTGCACAAAAATTGCATCTATTTCTGGCACAGTTCCAATGCTAAACAATTTTTCAATGACTTCTCTGTTAGGTCCAGCGTTTTTTGTTGGATTCAGATAATACCAAGTTAATTCTTCTGCTATCTTATTAATTTTTTCTTTTACTTTTACAAAAGTATCTAGCAGTTCCACTGCTTGCTTTGCATTTTCTTCACCGTATAAAAGCTTCATTGAAGAAATCTCTAAAGCACCATCAATCTCTAATTCTTGAATCCCAAGTTCTCGTTGTTTATGAAAGTCACTCTTTGGATCACATAAATCAACATCACCGTAGGTTTTAACATTTCCAGGACGAATGCCAATCAATTTTGCATTTTTCATTTCGGGAATAAATTTAGCAACGCCATCTATAAATCTTTCTTACCAATTCTTTGCGTTTCTTCAGCATCGAAGCCTTTATGTAATTTTTCTTCTTCTTCTTGCGTTAAAAATAGTTCTTTGCTTTGTACATAATTAGTTTCAGGCGCATAAGTCATTAAGCCTCGACCATTTTGCATATTTGAAAACATACAAAATGGTCCTATGGCAAAAAACATGCACGGCTTCTCTTTTAAGCTCTCAGGCAATTCTACTTCTGCAATAATTTTAATGCGATTAGTTCTAAAAGCGGAAGGCGTATGACTTTTGGTTCGTGCAATTTCTTCACGAACGTATATAGGAACAGCGCCTCTTTTGAAAAAATTAACCTTGTCGGTATTTTCGGGAAAGTTTTTATGGGCATCTGTTTTTTCGTGAAATCTTATATGATCAAATGCTTCTTTGCTAAGTGGTGTAGTAGTCCATTTTGCTCCATTAGTATTCCCAAAAATTCTAAACTCAGCCAAGCGCATTTTTTATCACTATGGGTGCGGATGCATATTGCTTTGAAAGTTTAGTAAGCGCTTCTTCACTGATGGTCGTATTTGCTTGCTCGGAAATTAATAAAAGATCATAACCTGGAGGTTCCATGAGGATACCCAGGGTTTTGTTTAATTTATCAGCACTTTCCCAGCTTGCATTGATTAGATTGGGGGCCGCATACCGCTTTGTTTCCCCACCTTCTTCAACGGTGATAATATAATATTCGCCATCAGGTGTTTTTTCAATATGGGTAACATTGGCATTTAAATGAGGTTCTATATTCGCATTGTTATCAATTTGTGAAACTAAATACTTACGAAATTCTGGAACATCTAATAATTGTTCACGTGTTTCAACAGCTACCGCAATTTCTTGTTCCGGAGCCACATCATTTTTATATTCTTTAGGCAAAAGGATACGATAAAAAGTTTCTGGTTCACCAAATACTTTATTTTCAGGGTCCTCGTCGACAAGGCGTTTATACTCTTGTCTAATGGCATGATACACATCTAACAATTTTTCTGGAGCAACCAAGGAGTCCTGAGGGACAAAATACCGCCCTCGGCGCATAAGATAATCTTCTGAGTATTTATCTGAACCTAAACGAAAATCATGGCCTTCTTTTTTATATTTTTTAACAAAATCTATGGTTGCTTTTAGATAAGTAAACGCTGTGGGTAAATCGGCATAGTGAAATCCTAGTCCCATGCGACCGGGATTGATTCCACTAGCGCCTAACATGAATCCTTTTCGTTGCTCAAAAATAGCAGCTGTCTTGCCCTGTTCTGCTTGTTTTTTAGCAAAAGATAAGCCTGCAATTCCGCCGCCAATAACAATGGCATCCGCTATAACGGGAATGGGTTTGCCAGACTTTGGATCGTTAATATATTTTTTTGGTAGCATAGATCATCAATCATCTTTTATAGTTATTAAAGTTTTTACAGATTTTCTTGAGATTCACAACTAAGCAGTAAATAAAATAACCTAGTTGGCTTCCAGAAAATCTACTTACGATCTTCAGCGTATTTATACCAGATTTATAGAATACAGGTAAACTATTGATTATGATTAGATAATGTTATCTCAATCACTACTCAACGATTTCCTGACTATTAATGTTCATCAAGCCTATTTCATGCAAAATATGCTGAAGTTTTCCATGCTCATAGGCTTAGTTATAAATGCATTCATGCCAGCCTCAAAACACTCTTGTTGTTTCTCGGGTGTATTATCCCCGGTATAGGCACAGATAAATATGGCTTTAAGTCCGTTTATATTTTCGTTTTGTCTTATCTTTTGGGTGACCTGGATACCATTCATATCAGGCAAGCCTAGGTCCATAAGCACTAAATGAAACTCATCGTGTCGGCTGTTCATAATTTCGAGCGCAGCTTTACCGGTTTCTACAATTTCGATGGCAATATGAGCTTGACTGAATATAAATTGCAGCATGGTTTGATTAAGCTTCTCATCTTCAACGGCCAATACTTGAATTATTTTATGGGTCATACTACCTCTCATATAATTTGTCAGATAACTATATTGTGCAAATATACCTGAAGCTTGATAGATTTGCATAGAGTGTATCTCCCTTTTATATGTGAGATATTAGCTGAATTAATAATGAGGGGCTTGGGATTTTTACAATAAGGCGTCTAGGTCAGATAGTGAAATAGCTATGGGAGTTTTATTTTGTTTGGAGGTGCCCTTTAATTTCTATTCATTTGATTCTTAAAGGCTTGATATGGTCAATATCGCACAACCTATCAAGACATTATCTTGCATGAATATAAGAAATCTATCATTGTTATAAATATAAATTATTAGTATCTTAGCATGATGAATAAAATAAATGCAGGCTTAATAATTTGAAAAAGTTAACTACCAACCAAACTCAGTTTGTCATACGCGAATACGATGCCCCATCGCCTTATGAATATGGTGTCATGAGCGAAATGGCGTATTATACGCAAGAGGAGCAAGAAGATCCAAAAACTTGGCAGGAAGCTCAGATTGATTATGCCAATTGGCAGCAACGTGGATGGCAGTTAATTGCTGGCGAAAGTGCACAGAAAAATATTTACCATGGATTTGCATGGATCAATCATTTAACACAACAAGTCGTTGTTGTGCATCGTGGGGCCGATACATTTTTGGGGATGGCCTCTGAAGTAAAAAATATTGTTTTTGATCCCAAAGCACTAATAATAAAGCAAGGTCTTGCTGCAGTAGCTTTTACAAAAAAAGCAATTGAAGCCATAGAGACAAAAACACAAAAAAAAGTATCAAAAAATATACTCGACTACACTTTGTCCTTTACCGGGCACGCATTTGGCGGTTGGTTAGCGGCATGGACTGTGCGGGATTTTTATGAAGAATACCAGGCGCGTTGCGTGATATTTGAGTCGCCTGGTACTGCTGCTATGCAAGAATTGCTGCAATCAAATTTGCAAAGCTCCAATAATCATTTTAATGTCGATAATTTAGATATTACCAATTACGTTTCACCACCTAATATTATAAATTCCTTTGGCAAACATTGGGGCCGGGTAGTACAGGTTTTTCCAGATAAGTTAATTCAAATCGCTCATACCTAGGTAGATATGTTTTATACAATCTAGATCAAATCAGTATAAGCAGCATAAGAAAAACATTTGATCCCAATACAGGTCATCCAGCAGAAGAAAAGCAGATGAGAAATTGGCCATTAATGAGATGGGAATTACTGAGCACAGCATCATCGGGAGGGTCGAATCTTGGTTTGATTGAGTTTTTATTGGAAATCCCACAATTCCCTAAAGCGATATTGAGCGCAGGAGAAAAAATATACTCTTATTATCAGCTATCAATGAAAATACGTGGACAATATCTTGCTGTTCACAAGTATTTAGATGCTAATCGACAGTATAGAGTGCGTAATAATTTGAGCAATGAGGAAGAAAAAAAACTTAAAATAGAGGGTGGATACAAGGTCTAGAGATTCAAGTAAGAAAGAAATATATATGCGAGAGCTTCACCCCGAAGTGCAAGCATTTCTAGTTGATTTTTATAAATATGGCATTATACCAAATAAATATTCGGTATTTAATAAATTAGAGCAGGAGTATTTGTCTTCCTATTTAATAGAAAATAAAAAATTAATAATTAACAAAGGTATTTCAACGTACGATTTTAAAAAAGTTGTATCAAAATTTGTTTTTAGATACAAAGAAAATATTCATAATATAGTATATAAGGCATTGAAAAATGATATCGATCGGTGGAAAGGTAAGACATCGATCTTGTGTTTCTAATATTTTTGACCAGTTAAACGATATAGAAAAAGTAAAGCTCCTGGTGTGCTTGAGTTTTCAATGAATGAAAAACTACTAAAATATTATGAAAGCCTTAAGGTTGAGCATTTTTTAAAATCTAATGCATTGTCAATTCATGAGAATTATATTAACTTGAATTTTATTGAGCATAAACTAGAAAATTTAAATAAATCTCATGGGAATGCAAATAAAATAAAATCTGAGGTTGCGTTGCAGCAACTATTTCGACACATAATAAGCAAGTAATTATCGGTCGTCCTGGAGCAGGGAAAAGTACGCTATGCAAACATATTGCACAAAGTTGCACTCAAGGTAATTTATGGGCTGGACAATTCGATTTTGTATTTTTAATCCCACTGCATCAGATTAACCGGCTCAATTATCCTGATAATCGAACCTATACCATAGCGGATATAGTATACCGTGAATGCCTAAGGCAACAGATAACCAATGATAATTGGCAAAGAATTTTCATGGGCAAAATATTAGATAATAAGAAGGTGTTATACATTTTAGATGGCTATGATGAAGTGGCTGAATTAAATCATAAAAGCACTACGAGGCTATGGAGCATAGTAGAAAACCTATTAAGGCAAAATAACGTTATATTAACATCTAGACCAGATAGAAAACTTGATTTAGATGGCAGTTGGCAGAAATTAGAAATCTCAGAATTTAGTGAAAATAATGTACATGAATACATAAATAATTATTTTCGTGAAAATCGAGCACTTGCAAAACTCCTTAAAAAGTTAGTTAAAGAAAATTTACATTTATTAAGTTTTGCTAAATTACCTGTGTATTTAGATGATATTTGCGAGATCCGGGAGATATCATCAAGGAAAGATTGAGAGACAGCATTTAATGAAAATGACATTTCTTTACGAAGAAATTAATATATTATTTATTGCGCAGACATTTGGAACGAGACGCTTCCATCAAGATGGCAAATTCTTCTTACGTGAACAAGTGTTTAAGTAACGATTATAGTAAAAAACTATTAAACCCTCTAAAGTTTATTGCTTTCAATAGCTTTATGCAGGGCATTTCAATAATTAAAAGTAACGAATTTACTTCATATCTAAAAAACTATATTCCCGTAACTGCAGTAGATCAAGTGTTTGCTGTTAACGAATTCCGTAAAGAATGACTAGAACGCATTATATGAGCTCGATGAGTCAGGGCAGACATGAAGATGATGTAGAGTACTACTTTGTGCATGAAACCATGCAGGAATATTTGGCTGCTCAATATTTGTTGACAACTTCTTCTTGATAATAAATATCCGGAATTCATTATCAAGAATAATAAGAAATTCTAGATATGAATTGATTTTGTGTTTTTACAGCAGCGCCTCTAAGGAATAGTAAAAATCAGAATAATGAGCATAAGAAGCACGTAAATTATTCTTTGAACTAATAAATAAAGAAAATGAAAGGGAAAATTAACAGCAAAGTTTGATTTGGATCCTTGAGCTTTGAACTACGCTATTTAGACGAAATGCATTTTCCCTGATGGATTTCCCAGATATTATTCAAACCCAAAATGAAGTTCGCAAACAAATGAGTCATGACATTGTATCTCATGATCAATCACCCCTGATTCTTTTACTATCTAATTTAAAGTTATGCGATTTTTCTTTCAACGTCGTGCATTTAAAGATAAGATTAGTAAGCCTTTTTAGAGAAATACTGAATTCAGCTGCACAATTATCAACTTTAAAATTTATTATGGTTAGGGTTAAAGTTCAACGATAATCCAAAGAATATTGGTGGAGGCCCTAAGTACTATAGGAAAGGCAGTAATCATCAAGTATCTACAAGTTTTAGAGCTGCAATTGTTAAGGTGCTTACTTAGCACAGGATACAAAGATGGACAACGTAAACAGAAACTATCTACTTTATTCATTGATACCATAATTGAAACCCCCCTTAATGAAGATTACGTGATTTCGCAATACAGGAAATAAAGTCATTTGATGAAAATATCTATCCGTACAATTAGCGCAGCAGTTACTTGTATATTTAGAAGATAAATCCGCATCAATTGATGGTTACGTATTATATTCTGCCATGCTGGGTTTGCTGAGTTATTATCCACAAACTCAATTTATTTTAATAAATGCTTTAAAAGATTTAGTTATTGCAGAAGATACACATCCATTACAGCGGGCATATATAGCCAATAAAGCTAAACTCCAGCCGATATGAAAGACGATTTGATTTTATCGTGGGTCAAAGCGTTGTGCAATAAAGTCGAAAAATCAAATACAATAAATGGCGCTGACATTCGAGCATTATATCAGATGCAATCTGAGTTTGCTCTATCCATGGAAAGCGTTAGTTCATTATTGAACGCATACATGAATAAAAAACTTACGACTGAGTCGTTCTTAAATATAGATCAATTTGCATCACTCTCGGGTTACGATGATATGATGAATTTTAATAAATATATTCATTAAAATTTTGCAGACAGACTGCCCTATTGAATTATTGTCAATATTTATAGAAAAACTTAAAATTACCAAAGATTCTATACTGATAAAAAACATATTAAATAATGTTTGTTCTGAAAGAAAACTTTTTGATAAAGTTGGTAATGTAAACTTATTGTTCATGATTCTACTCCAAATAGACCTGTTTGAAAGCATGGCTTATTTGACTGATAATTTAATTCAAGTTGCATTTGAAGATAATGCAAGTGACCAAGCGATCGCATCACTAGTATTTATCGCTTCCAAAGGCGAGATCAATAAATTCACAGATCTGCTGATGACCTCGATGATTAACAATCAAACTAAGATGCATAAATTCCACGATATAATTCTGCAAATATTAAGTGCAGTTGAAATTGGAACAGTAAATAGCGATTTACTCACTAGCATTGTTAATAGAAATGATTTTTTAAATACAATATTTTTTGATGTGTTTTCCGATTTAGTAATAACATATATAAACTCAACTCAATTCAAAATATTTCTAAAAATCATCAAATACATTGATATTTATTTAATTGATGAGAAAATATTACCTTCTATAAATCATGGTATTTTAAAAAGCACGTCTAAGCAGGACTCCATTATAAAAAATTCACTTTTAAAATTGGTTAGTTATAATAAAAATGTTAAAAGTCCTAGCAAGAAATTACTTCTAAATTTATCGAGTATAAATAAACTGTTGCTGTTAATAATTGATTTGTCAGCAAGTAAAGAATGGCAACTTAAAAACTTTGCTTACGATCTATTTAATCAATTTAAATCGAGTGAAGATGGTAATTTGGAAATTCTTTTATACAACACTAATTTTCAATTGAGTAATTATTTTGATAAAAATATATATAATGATACTTTGGTTAAGAGTTTAAATAATTTGGAGGTAAATATGTTCACTGAGTCAAATCAAGAAGCAAATAAAAAGTCTGAAGACATTATTTTTGAAAACTTAAAGATAACTCGATTTATATGCCATGCATATATTAATGACTCTTTAATTGAATCAAGACGTCATTTAGCTGCTATGAAAAAACTCATCAATGTATGTTTTTACTGCAAAAGATTTATACTATCTTAGTAGTTATGAACATGAAGCTATTAAAATAGAATTAGATAATATTATATTTGCTAAATTAAAGTTAGATTTAAGGGCAGAGATTCTCGCTGTACAAAAACTAGATATTAGTATTCAACCAGTTGATTTAAATTTAGAACAATTGGAGAGCTTGAATGTTGCTACTTCCCATATCCATCCTGATGCTAGCATTCAAAATCAAAAGATATCTCTTTTTGAGATATTATTAACTAGAGGTAGATTGCACAATGATTGGCAGGATAAGCATACAGAGATCTTGCAAGATATTACTATTGCTGAAGATATTCTCGCAGCACAGTTAAATGTTTTATCTAAATTTATTAATAGTATTTTTGCCGAACGTTTCCCTGTCGTAGGGACTGGTTTTACTGCAGAAAATAAGTAAAATAGCAGTTTCTAATGTTCAGGTAAATAAAGCAGTCACCCAAGATTTTTTAAATACACACGATAAATTAAATGTAATGATAATTGAATATCATTACAATATCAGGGCGTTATATATTGATCTAATAGCAGCTTTAGAGAAAGTTAATGTACGTGGCTATATTCCTGGACCTAATCCAGTTGCAATGTTGATTAATTCCTCATTTGAACCTCATATTAACGATGAGATAAATCGTGGTGCAGAAAGTAGTATGCTTCTAAAATCCTTGGTGGAATTGTTAAGTTGCAAAATATAAAAAATAATCGTTCTTACCTAATAATGAAAAATAAATATGTTCATAATGACAAAGTGATAAATTCAATAGAATATGATGGAAAGTTAATTCATCTTGCCAAGGAAACGGAAACGATTACTGGAGAAACTCTTCTCTCTGTGCTTGGATTTACTCGCGATCATGTAAAATCGGTATTACAACAGTATGAAAATAATGCTGATGTAAAAAAACAATTTGTTAAGGAAATCCGCTTTGCCCTAGAAAGTGGGGATGACTCTTTTAAGTCTTTATTCCAAACGCAAAGCTGGGCAAAGCTATCTTCAAGTACAGATGAAGATAAGAATGAATATTGTATGAAAATATATGGTAACTATATAGAAGAATGGTTTAAAAGCCAATTGCCGTTAAGTGAATCTGGTATTTTAGTATTGGCTATGTATCAAAAAATAAATATTCTAATTCTGAGAAGAGGAATGGTAATTCAAATGAGAAACTTGATATAGGTTCTAAGTATATCGATAAAACTGTAAATCTACCTATATACCCCAGAGAAACAATATATTTATTACGTAGTGATAAGGAGCATTATTATTCAGTGCATATCCCAATCATAGAAAATGAAGCTCAACATAATAAGGATAAAAAAGATGATAATGATTCGAGAAAGAAATGCCAAAGAAAGCTTGGCTGCTTTTGCATGAAAACTTGAATAGTCTTATATCTAGTGCAGACTCTTATGCTAAGTTTTTTATAATGCTTTTAAAGAAAATAGATAATTTGAGTAATATAGGGCACGCTATTATACAAAGAAAAACTCAGGTTCTAGAAATTCTTAAGAAACAATACGATATTTTAGATCAAAGATTTAATGTCTCATTAGGTAAAAAGTCTATGGCATTACCCTATGCTCTTCGTGAGGAGCTTTATATGAATGCGGATTATAAAAATTCTGATTTTTATAAAGTAGAGTGCATGAATGACCTTGGAAAGTACTTGAAGAGAGATCGTCATTGTACATTTTTCATGTGGCCTATAAATCATATTAGATACTATCTAACACAAACTAATTTAAGTGAAAATGTTTTTAATCTGATAGATGAATTGTCTAGTTACTATGACACGACTTGTTTTCATTGGGATGAATTTAGTAAAATTAATAATATCCAGAAACCAGATTGGATAGAAGAATTCAGGACTTTAAAGTGCGATTTTTATGAAGAGTTGAATTCTGCATTATTTAACAAAATTAGTAAAAAATCTAAATTAGAAATGTATTCTGTAAGTAAAATTCAAATTCATATAGATTCTAAAGCTATAGATATTAAAAATAATGTACTTGAATTTATAAATGATCTATCAAATTATTATAATAGCACGGTTTGTTTCCAGGAAGAATTTACAAAGTTAAATAGTACTACTATGGAGCAGTGGTATTTAGATCTAATTGAATTGATTAATTCAAATGATATTTATCAATTGCTAGTTAGTGATTTTACTGCCAATGGTGTTTTCAATTACGACAATAATGAATCATTCTACCAATACAATATAAAGTTGCAAAAAATTCTATCTTCAAATCACGACTCTATGGACTTTGCTGATGAAATTAATATATTCAGAAGTTATAAAATAAAATTAACCCAACTATTATTAGGAAGGCAACCGGAAGATATATTTGAAATGAATAATCGATTAGATCGTCTCAGTACTTTATTCCCTCCACAATCCCAGATTGATGAAGATAAATTAAACCAACTAATTTTGGATTATGTGAGAGAGTCATTGTATCATGTAAATATATTTGAAGCGCCAGCAAATAATGTAATTCAATATATTTTAAAACTGCACATTTTACTAATGACATTCAAATTCTATTATTTCCCTCATTCTAACATAAAGTCTTTTGTAAATGATCTGTTTGATATCATTAACAATAAATTAAATGCCAATGAACCTTTAAATATTTTAGACGTTATTGAGCTTGTTTCTTTCTATACTAATGATCCTAATTTAAATAGTAGTATTTTAAATAATCAGTTAACAACCACTCTATCAAGCTATTATAAAAATCAAACAGAAGCAGGTATTAAACTACGTGATGAAGTCGTATTGCTTTTAGCACATATGGTTCAGAAGAAGGATTATTATTTACCTAGTAATGATACTGATAAATCAGCTGCAACTCTACATATGCAAGATATAAAATCGGAAAATATCAATCGGGTTATGAGTAGAATGTATATTTCAAAATCTAAAGTAGACAAATTTCATTATGCATGCTTACGTACAAAAGATATTATCTCTAAAGTAGATGAATTCATGTTGACAATACATGAAAACACTCATCCATTAAATTCTTTGAAATCACTTTATGATTCAATTATTATTTCTTTACTACATGGATTACCCATGGGTTTGGATTTACGTGAGAAATATGAGGATACTTTGGTGCCCAAATTAGATAATATTGATGCTGTTTCATTAGCAGCTTTACTGAATTTAGGTAAAAAGTCTAGTGTAAATTTAGGGCGTCAAGCGCACATGGCATCACTTGATGAATTGGTTGCTATATATTTTTATGCTCCGATTGCAGATTCAAAGTCCAATCAAGCATTTGATGATCCTATCTATTCCATTATTTTTCGTCAAGCTATTTTAAAGAAATTGAATGAAACATTTATAAATATTGCCAAAGCAGTAGATTTTACGGGATATTCAGATGAATATCTGGATTATTTATGCGAGCTATTGGATAACGCTAGTTTATCATTGGAAATGATAAATATATCAAATAAGAATAACTCGTCTTTATTATTGTATTATGTAAATAGATTTCATGACTTTCATCAATCGCTCTTTAATACTAATTGCTTGCCTCTTTCAAAAATTAGAGGTTTGAAATTCGCACTAAAGGGGCTGGCGATATTATTGGGTTTAAGTAATGATCAAAAAATAATGACTATTGATGCTTGGACTAGGCGATCAGGTTGGGTTATCACTAATCTATGTGATGCCTTGTTACCAAATGAGAATATGATGCAGACATCGTTGACGTTAATTGAGCAGAGAATTGCTCTAAAGCAAGTGATGAAATTAGGAGAAATCCATTTAAAAAGTATGCAAAATAATCAAGCATCATGTCATTCTATTCTATTTAAGCTTTTAATGAATGAAGGTGCATATGTTTCTGAGGTGGCCACCGTAAGATATCTTGAACAATCTCCCGTCATTCAAATGCTGAAAGAAGTATGCTTGCCGCGTTATATTTTTGACGCTGATGGCCATACTTTATTGTACAGAGCTGTCGAATATAATTTCGTGATTATAGTGCGTTGGCTTCTTGGCCAAAATCACAGTCTACTTCAACCGAATAAGCAAGATCTTTCTACTCCCCAATATCTTTATCAATGTATAGCGCCTAAAACAACAGATAAGGCTTATGAGAGAAAAAGAAAGGCCATTATGATGAATAAATATCACCAAATGATTAATGACATCCTCAATATGATGCGCCCCGAAATGAATAATTCTAATTTAGACGCTGTTGAGTATTTTGAGGCAGTAGAAATAGGAATTAAAAACTACGAAATAATTTTAAATAGCTTGTTTGCACAATTCACTAATATTGTTCGTGATAAAGATATACTGGCTGAACGAGAAATTGTAATGAAAGAACTTCGTGATATCAGTAAACTTGCAAGGCTAAATGGATATGATCTCAAACTTATACAGGATAACGTAGTCGCTGCCTTTACACAAATTAATATTAAAGTTTCTATATTGACTTCTAGGTTTTTAAGAGAAATGAATAAATCTCTATTGAGTAAAGGTCAAGCTTTAATTTCAATATCCCCGTCACCGCAAACACAACAAGCCCTATCCCAGCAAGAAATAGAGAAATTGCGCTTAGAAAAAGAAGCGGCGAATAAGCGTGCAGAAGAAGAGCGCACAGAAAAAGAAGCGGCGAACCTGCGTGCAGACGAAGAGCGCACAGAAAAGAAGCGGCGAATAAGCGCACGGAAGAAGCAAACAAACGTGCGGCGGAACTGGCATTTTCTGCGGTGTTACCAGATTTTGATATTATTAAAAAACGTATCACTGCGGATGGTAATTGCCAATTTAGTGCGGTCCAAGAAGGATATTTACTGATAACTAATAATCAGCCTGGTGATGATGCTTCGGCATTAAGGGTAAAGGTCGTAGCCCACATACGTGAGCACCATGAACGCTTTAAGAAATTCCTAGCGCAAGATACAGCGGGTGGTCAAACACATCAAGATATTGCCTATTCATCGATAGAAGAATATACCAATAATTTGGAAAAAGCAGGTACTTATGGGAATATCTATCTAAGTCTTCAAGCCTTAGCAGAAATCATGAAGTGTCCTATTGTGTTGTTGCAACCGAGTGGTGATATATTAAAACCAATACAGGTGCAAGTGATACAACCTGAAGAGAACACACGGGTTGAGATCAATCAGGCTTTGCTTTTAATTTTTAATGGTCGCGATCATTACGAGGCCACTAGGACGCGAGGGAATGCAGAGTTTACTCAGTTAGTCTACGGAACCCTGCCGGAGCATCAGACTAGTTCAGCAACTAAAGCGAAAATGCTGAACGGGGACTATCAAGTTAAGAAGACTAGTGAAAATGTGGTAGTAGCCAATCAAACGATCCATGTATCCAATTTTGCTCGAACCGAGTTTAATTAAACATGGGGTTTTACTGGGTAAGATTAACAACTTTAAGTTGAATGCTCAGGGTAGTTTATGTATAGTTAGAGGGTAGATTTAAGAATATAATAACAAGAATATGCCTATGTCAGTACCTACTGAGCAAGAACGGCAGGAAAGCCCTTATATACGCTGGCTAAGAGTCCTTATTTATGGAGTTTTAGCCTTGGCGTCCTTACTTTTTTCAATTTTATGTTTGCTTTCTATCGTAGCTGCCCCAGTGAGTTTATTAAGCCTAGGTTTTTTTTGCTACCGCCATGACCAATCTAATTATAAACGTAGTTGGCTTAATTGGCTTAGGGGTGAGTTCTGGGGTATTAAGCGTTTGGTCGTTGAGAAGAGGGTCTGAACAACTTAGCTCTGTGCTGATTATAAAGGAGTTGAATAACATGCATCCTAGCATCCAGGCAGAAATAGCGGTGTTGCAAAAATTAAAATCAGGGCTTGCTTTATCTACAGTAGTGGATAGAGCAGAATTACAAAAATCCTCTCGGCAGGGATTATCGAATTATGTGCTCGATACAGTGTTGAAGATAATCAAAGGACATGCAATTTCTGTTAATAGCCAATTTAAGTTTTTGAGTAATGTGGAGGTGTCTAGTGAATTTCAACCGTTGTACCAGGCCTTAAGCGAATATAACAAGGCATTGGATGATTTGACGGTGCCAGAGGCCCTTAGTCCAGCCATTTGCTATTTGACCCCAGAAAATACCAAGTACCTGCAGGATACTGATGATTTAGAACTATTAGTGCTTATATTAGTGCACAGTGGTTTTAAAGAGATTGATGCCACTGCCTTGGACAAAAAAAATGCGGTTGTTGTTTCATTGACGAAAGTGTTATTAAGAGAGTTGGAGAAACATCCTATGAAACAATTAAGGTTACAATTACCCTATTGGATACCGCCATCTAATGACACCAGCCATCAAGAGATAGCACAACGTATGCAGTCCTTAAATATTAGGGTAATGGCAGCGGAACTCATCCCCAATCTAGTCCAGCAAAGAGATGGTTTATTGAGTCTTAGTGAAGAAAAAGACCGGTCGCGAGTATCGGGGGATTTAAAGGGAATGCAGCTTTATTTATCCAATCTAATAGAAACAAAAATTGCACCTGTTATAGTAACTGCAGATGAGGTAGTGCAAGCCAAGAAAGGAGCTATTGAAACGCTGAGCAATATAATTATTGAATACAATAAACAAGTATTAGCTTTTTCAAGTGCGCCTATTTTTTATATGCAAAAAGTAGATGATTATCTTAAAGCACCAAAGTCACTAGAGACCTTATGTACTTTGTTAGTATATTGGGGCTTTACAGAGCTTGACCTGACGCAGCTAGAACAAAGTGACGATGCCACTGCGGTGATGGCAGCGGTATCGAGCATGGTAGCGGACGGTGTTTTATTAAATCTAAACCTACCGCTGTGGTTTACACAAGATGCTAGATATGCATCACTGATTACTAAGGCGTCGCCCTTAAGTTCATATCAGAATGTAACGCTTGCTGATGCTGTGAGTGCACCAGAAGCATCGGGTAAATCTGAACAAGGCGATTTAGCACTTATTGTTGCCCCACAGTCTCAAACGCAACAACAAAGCCCTAGGTTTGGGTGGAAGAAGATTTTACAAAGTTT